>PKYG01000035.1:3146-6134 GCA_003132585.1 Actinomycetota bacterium | reverse complement strand
CGCGACAATGGTTCGGCGCCGTGATCTCCTCGGCGGGCTGATCCATGAGTATGAGCTGGCGGCCTGATCGAGTTTGTGCACCTCACACGGGTCGTCGACCATCGCCGAGTTTGCCACACACGCGGCGGCGCACTGGGCCTCGAAAGATCCTGCCAGGGCTCTGATTGGTCTGGTGACATCTCACAACTGCAATGGTAAAATCATAAAAGTGCGATTGCGCACAGCTATCATGCATTGACAAAGATCTTACTATGCGATATGCGTCTGTGGACGGAACAGGACCCCACACGAAGTGCACAACGAGTACCTAAACCGGAGTCCGGCAGCATAAATACGCTATTTGTAGCTGTCCGTAAAATGTGAGGCCGATCAATCACCAACCAGACAGATCAAGGGGGCCATCGAGTGAAACACCTAAGAAGCGCGGCGGCGCTTGCCATCGCTACAGCCATCGTGGCTACGCTCGCCCTCGCAGGTTGCGGGTCGTCGGGCACATCCAATTCAACGGGAGAGGGTGCGACCATCAACGTCGGCTCGCTCTACGAACCGTCGAACCTCAGCAACATGGGTGGCGGCGGACAGGGCGTGACGGAGGCCTTGAACGGCAACGTCTACGAGGGCCTGTACACGCTGACTGACAGCGGCACCGTCGAACCACTACTCGCCAAGAGCACTACGATCAGCGCCGACGGCCTGACCTACACCATCATCCTTCGCGACGGCGTGAACTTTCACTCCGGCAAGGCAGTCACGTCCAAGGACGTGAAGGTGAGCATCGAGGACGTCGTTGCGCCCAACTCGCAGTCGGCGCGCAAAAGCAGCTTCATGGCAATCTCCAGCATCGCCACACCGAACGACAAGACGGTCATTGTCACTTTGAAGCAGCGCTCCATCTCCTTCGTGTACAACCTCAGCTACGTCTGGATCGTGAACGCGGATGTGAAGAATCTTAAGACCACTGAGGACGGCACGGGGCCGTACCGCCTGGGCACCTGGAAGCGGGGGAGTTCGCTGAGCCTGGAACGTTGGAGCGAGTACTGGGGCACACCCGCCAAGAACAAGGAAGTCGTGTTTCACTACTTCACCGACGCGACCGCCCTCGGCAACGCACTGCTGACCAAGCAAGTCGACGTCATAACGAGTGTGCAGGACCCCGATTCGCTTAGCCAGTTCGAGAACAACAAGAACTACGTCATCAACAACGGCAAGTCGATAACCAAGCTGCTGCTCGCCTTCAACGATAGGGTCGCGCCGTTCAACAACGTCGATGTGCGCAAGGGGATCTACTCGGCCATCGATTGTAAGAAGCTGCTGCAATCAATCTGGGGCAAGTACGGCACCCTGATCGGCTCGATGGTGCCCCCGACCGACCCGTGGTACGAGGACCTCACGAATGTGAACCCCTACGATGTCAACTTGGCCAAGAGCGAACTCGCCAAGGGCGGCTACCCGAACGGTTTCTCGTTCACCCTCGACACGCCCACGTACTCCCCGCACCCGCTCGTCGCCGAGTTCCTCCAGAGCCAACTCGCCAAGGTGGGCGTGACCGTCAAGATCAACTCGGTCAGCTCGGACCAGTGGTACAGCAAGGTCTTCGTGGACCACAACTTCCAGGCCACCCTGCAGGAGCACGTCAACGACCGCGACGTGGTGTGGTATGGAAACCCGGACTTCTACTGGGGTTACAACAACCCGCAGGTAACCAAATGGGTCAGCGAAGCCGAGCAGTCCTCCACGCCCGCCGGGCAGACCGCGTACCTGAAGATGGTGAACGAGCAGATCGCGAAGGACGCGGCATCCGCGTGGTTGTACCTATACCCGCAGATCGTCGTGGCAACCAGCAATTTGTCCGGCTACCCGCTGAACGGGCTCAACTCGCAGTTCTACGCCTACAACATTGTCAAGAAATAGTGAATAGTGCTGTGCCGGTCGGGTGAGTCGGGGCCATGTTAACTGCACCCCACTGCCGCGACACGTTCGACCGGCGCAATGCTAAGCTTTAACCTGTAATGACCAGATATCTATTGCGCCGCCTCGCGTTCCTCGTCGTGTCGTTGCTGCTGGCCATGGCCGTCATCTTCGTCCTGCTGCGGCTATTGCCCGGGAATCCGGCCAACGCACTGCTGTCGGTGAATGCGACGCCACAGCAGATCGCGGCGGCACAGGCGCAGGTGGGATCCGCCAAGCCGCTCGGTGATCAATTCGTCACCTGGTTCGGCAACATGCTGACCCTCAACCTGGGCGACTCCTTCGTCAGCTCCCTGCCCGTGGGCCCGGAGATCGTCTCGCGACTGGTCGTCACGATCCCGCTGACCCTGCTCGCGTTCGCCCTCGCGCTCGCGCTGTCGCTCGTGATTGGCTTTGTCTCCGCGTGGAAGGCAGACCGTTGGTACGGCGCAGCGTTGTCCGCGTTCTCGCAGCTGGGGATCGCCGTGCCGGTGTTCTGGCTCGGCATCCTTCTTGTCGGCGCTTTCTCGATCCGTCTGCGCATCTTCCCGTCCGGCGGATTTCCGCAGGACGACTGGGCGAACCCTGCCGCCGCCCTGACCTCACTCGCCCTCCCGACGATCACCATCGCGATCGTGATGAGTGCATCGCTCGCCCGCTACGTGCGCAGTGCGACGCTGGGTGTGCTCGGCAGCGACTATCTGCGCACGGCACGCGCTCTCGGCTCTCCGTTCGTACGGGCGATATGGCGGCACGGGATACGAAACGGCGCCGTTCCCGTCATTGCAGTGCTCGGGATCGAGCTCGCGACCGCTTTCCTCGGCGCAGTCGTCGTAGAGACCGTGTTCGCGCTTCCCGGGCTGGGCAGCATGCTGCTCAAGGCCATCCAACAACACGATTACCCGAACATTCAGGGCATTCTCTGCACGGCGACGCTTGCGGTTCTGCTGGTCGGGTTTGCTGCCGACGTCGTTCAGCGCCTCGTCGATCCGCGGCTGCGGCAAAGCATTGCAGGGAATCGATGAGCGCCATCACAGCCCG
>PKYG01000035.1:2367-3038 GCA_003132585.1 Actinomycetota bacterium | reverse complement strand
GCTGACCAGCGCCATTCTCGGTGCTCCATTACTGCCAAGTTGCGAGATTTCGCAGCATGGCAACCATTGAACCAGCGAAGGCAACGTACAGAGAGACCCCGTCTCTCGGAAAGGGACCACACATGGACGCGGAGATCTTGGAGATCTACTTCCCGGGCGGCAAGCGCGTGTACGCCGACTACGGCGGGTTTACGATCGAGACCGATCAGCCCGCCCGCGGCGGCGGTGACGACTCGGCGCCGACGCCCTTCGATCTGTTCCTCGCCTCCATCGGCACCTGCACGGCCACCTGCGCACTTAGCTTCATGCAGCAACGCGGCCTCGACCCAAAGGGCTCCAAGCTCACCATGCGCACCCACTTCGACCCGGCCGCCGGCCTGATCAGCAAGATCGACCTGGAGCTGGAGCTTCCCGCTGGCTTCCCCGAGAAGTACCGCGACGCCGTCGTGAACGCGATGAACCTGTGCGCCGTCAAGAAGCACCTGCACCAGCCGCCGTCGTTCGAGGTCACCACGGTGGCTGGCTGATGGCCGATGCGTTCGATCCGCAGCACGCCGGGCGGCTCGAGGACCCGGCGCGCCTGGCGCCCTGCCGCAGGCCGCGGTTGTGTCGCTGCTACCGCTCAACGGCGCCGGGACCGGCATCTAGTCGATGAGCGCCATCACAGCCCG
>PKYG01000035.1:0-2291 GCA_003132585.1 Actinomycetota bacterium | reverse complement strand
GCTGACCAGCGCCATTCTCGGTGTATTGATCGGGCTGGCCGCGGGGTTCGCAACCTCATGGCTGGATGCCACGCTCTCGAGCGTCCTGGACATCCTGATCGCCTTCCCGGTCCTGCTGCTCACCATGCTAATCGTGGCGGCCAGGGGCGCGTCCCTCGGCACGGTCATCCTGGCCATCGGAATCGCCCTGTCGGCCATTGTGGCCCGGCTAACCCGCGTGCTGGTCAAGCAGGTGCTCTCTGAGCAGTACGTCACGGCATCCAGAACGTCGGGAACCAGCTGGCTCGGCCTGATCTGGCAGCACGTGCTGCCCAACATTTGGCCCACCCTGATCGTCAACTTCGCTCTCGCGTTCGGTATCGCTGTGCTAGCGGAGGCGAGCCTCTCCTACCTGGGCCTTGGCGCCCCGCCACCGAACGAATCATGGGGGCGCATGCTGCAGCAGGCGCAACATACCGTGGCGACGGCCCCGATCGGTGCGATCGCGCCCGGTTTTGCTATCGTCGTCCTGGTGCTCGGGGTCAACCTCGTGGCCGACGGGCTGCGCGACGTCGTCGACCCGCTGAGGAAGCGGTCGAGATGAGCCTGCTCGAGGTTTCCGCACTCGGCGTGTCCACGCGTGCCGGTGCCGCGCTGGTGCGAGACGTGTCCTTTGCGATCGATACGGAGCAGAGGCTCGGCCTGATCGGTGAGTCCGGCTCAGGCAAATCGATCACTTCGCTGGCGATCATGGGGCTGCTGCCCGCCGGAACGGCGGCGACCGGCAGCGTGCTGCTCGGTGGCACGCAGGTCGTCGGGGCCCGCGAGCCCGCGCTTGTCCGAGTGCGCGGGCGCGTGGCATCCGTGGTCTTTCAGGAGCCGCTCACCGCGCTGGACCCGCTGATGCGCCTCGGCAAACAGCTGGCCGAACCGCTGGCGCGGCACCAACGACTGCGCGGACGCGGTCTGCGTCGCGCGGTGCTGGATGCTCTGACTGAGGTGTGCCTGCCTGAGCCGGAGCGGATCGCTCGCTCCTACCCGCACGAAATCTCCGGCGGTGAGCGGCAGCGCGTCGCCATCGCCCTTGCGCTAGCCTGCCGACCGCAACTGTTGATCGCGGACGAACCGACGACAGCCCTCGACGTGACCGTTCAGGATGAGGTGCTCGGGCTGCTCGACCGCCTCGTCGCCGAGCGCAGCATGGCCATGCTCTTCGTCACCCACAACCTCGCTGTCGTGTCGCGCATGACGGACAGGGTGCTCGTGCTGCGGGCCGGTGAGGTCGTCGAGTACGGCACGGTTCGCGGCGTTCTCGGGGCGCCGAAGCATCCGTACACTCGCTCGCTCGTCGCGAGTGCCCGAGAGTTCGACGCGGCGCTGGAGGTGTCATGAACGTCATCCTCGAACTGCGTAACGCGAGTTACCGCTATCGAGGCGGCACCCTGGCGCTCGACGAGGTCTCGTTCGCCGTGGAGCATGGGCGCAGCGTCGGGCTGGTTGGCGAGTCCGGCGCGGGCAAGAGCACCCTGATCTCGCTCCTGCTCGGGCTCTCTGCTCCGACGGCAGGTCAGGTGCTGTTCGAGTCTGCCCCGCTCAGTCTACGCGACCGCGCGCAGATAAGGACCTTTCGACGCAGCGTGCAGACGGTGTTCCAGGATCCCTACTCTTCGCTTGACCCGAGGCAGAGCGTCGGGCGCATCGTCGCGGAACCACTGCGTTCACTGCACGTCGCTCGAGGGGCGGATGCCGCGGCGAGAGTCACCGAGGCACTGACCTCCGTCGGCCTGCCGCCCGACGCTGCCGGCCGCTACCCGCACGAGTTCTCCGGTGGGCAGCGCCAGCGCGTCGCCATCGCGCGGGCGATCGTCTGTCATCCGCGCGTTCTACTGGCCGACGAGCCGGTGAGCGGCCTGGACATGACAATGCGCACCCAAATCATTGACCTCTTGGCAGAGCTGGGCGAAACGCGGGGGCTCACGGTGGTGATGGTATCGCACGACCTCAGTGTTGTTGCGGCGCTGTGCCGGCACACGGTCGTGCTGCGGGGCGGCCGAGTGGTCGAGCAGGGGGACACGGCCGCTGTACTCGGCTCTCCGCGGGAGGCCTACACTCGTTGCTTGCTCGACTCCGTACCCCGGTTGCCGGTCGCCTAATTATACGCGGGGCCTGACAGTTCGCCAGGATTGCCGGTCCGCAGTGCTACCGGCTTGTCGCTCAGATGTGTATGCGCGGGTGCCGAGAGGACATGCGGCAAGAGCCAGAGGTGGGTCATCTGGGCCCTCTCTGCCCGTGAGGTGCACAAACTCGATCAC
>PKYG01000011.1 GCA_003132585.1 Actinomycetota bacterium | reverse complement strand
CTGCGGCTGGAGGAGTAGGGCGGTCATCCGGGTATCGACGCCGAGGCTTGGATCGCTAAGAATGGCCAAGATTGCCGCATGTCCGTGGCAAGGTTTGCTGAAGAACGGTTGGTAGGATACCGACACGGTGCCTGCCAGAATAAGGGGCGTGTGTCCGTCGTGCTGAGCGGGCGACACAACGGAAGAACTGGGAGCCCTGGGGACGGGGAAGCACCTCACGACGTGGCGGTCTGCAAAGTGAATCGCGTGCAACCCCCGGGCTACCGTTTCGCGCTTCCCGCGTGCACCTCTCGGCTCGATCGACGGGCTTGCTCGTGAAGGCCGCTCGGAGTCTGTGCGACGGCGGCAGAAGAAGAGCGTCTAACGTCAGGGAGGAAGCAATGGGGTGTCATGGTTCGTTTAGCCGCCGCCGGTGGCTGCTGCTCATCTCGCTGGTGGTGGCGCTCGCCGCCGGCCTCGTCTGGGGCATCGCCGGCGCCTTTGGCGCCAGCTCGTCACCGGCTCCGGGCAACGGTGGGCCGGTCGTCCTGCGCATCGGCCTCACGGAGGGTCCCGACAACCTCAACCCGTGGCAGGGCTCAAACAACGCTGTCTACGAGGTCTGGCACCTCAACTGGCTCATGCTCTACACCTACGACGCTGCCACCAACGATGCCAAGCCCGAGCTTGCGGACGGGCCGCCGCAGTATTCCACCGCCGACGGCGGCAAGACCGTGACGATCAAGCTGAAGCAAGGCGTCAAATGGTCGGACGGCACCCCGTTCACGTCGAAGGACGTGGTGTGGACGTACAGCACGATCATTCGGCCGGATCTCGTCAAGGCCGGCGCCACCGGTTCGTACTTGGCGTTCCTCCAGGATCTCGCCGGTCACGGGCTGAAGTCGATCACGGCACCCGACGACTACACTGTGGTGCTGCACTACGACGTCTATCGACCGAACATCGCCAAGCTGTGGATCCCGATCCTTCCGGAGCACGTGTGGAAGAACCTGAACGTCGCCGATCCGAAACTCAAGCTGACGAAGGCAGAGTGGGTCGGTACCGGTCCGTTCATCTACGACTCGGACAAGGCCGACGTGTTCGTCAAAATGGTGCGCAATCCGAACTACTCGAGCGTGCTCGGTCCGGCGCCCAAGGCCGACCAGGTGATCTACCAGATCTACCAGGAGTCGGGCTCGATGGTGAGCGATCTCCAGACCGGCAAACTGGCCGTGATCTACGACGTGCCGCAGGCCGAGTTCGCCAATCTGCAAGGCCAGGGGTCGAAGGGCCTGAAGGCGATCGCCTACAAGACCAAGACCTGGGACTACCTCGGATTCAACCTCTACGATTCGCGCAAGCTTCACGGCGGCACCAAGAACACCTCACTCGGCAACCCCGTACTGCTCGACCCCAACTTCCGTCACGCACTTGCCTACGCCATCGACCATCAGGCGCTGGTGAACTCGGCCTACGGCGGCTTCGCCGAGGCCGCCGACTCGATCTTCCCGACCGGCGTGTGGCCGGAAGACTTTGACTACCACTACACGCCCGGCCTCAACGGCACGCTCAAGTACACGTTCGACCTGAACAAGGCGAAGTCACTGCTCGACGCGGCCGGCTACAAGGACGTCAACGGCGACGGCTGGCGCGACACCAAGGACGGCAAGCCTCTGGTGCTGCGTATGTTCGAGCGCACGGAGAGCATCCCCAGCCAGAAGCAGGGCCAGCTGATCTGTACATGGTTCAAAGACATCGGCATCAAGACGACGCAGAAGGTCATGTCGTACAACGCCCTGTCTGCCCAGACCTACCTCAACTACGATGCCCAGAGCAACTTCACTCCGGACTTCGACATGTACATGTGGGACATGGTCGGCTATGAAGATCCGGGCGACACGCTGGTGTTATTCACCAAGAGCCAAATCGGCTGGTGGAACGACACGAGCTGGATCAACCCGCAGTTCGAGACGGCCTACAAGACGCAGGAGGCCGAGATGGATAAGACGGCGCGCGTGCCGCTCGTGCAGGACGCCGCGCGGATCCTCTACGAGGACGACCCGGAGATCGTCACGGTCTACCCGAAGGACCTCGAGGCCTACAACGACAAGGCCTGGACCGGCTGGGTGCACTACCAGAGCGACTCGCAGGGTGACCAGGGCAGCGTGCTGCTCAACAACAACAACATGGACAGCTACATCTACGCTCACCCGACCGGCGTGACGAGCACGGGCGGGAGCTCGCTGTGGATCCTCTGGGTCGTGATCGCCGTCGTCGTCGTCGGCGGGGTCATCTGGCTCGTCGTCCGCAAACGCGGCCAGCAGGCCGAAGAGGGTATCTGAGCCTCAGCTTGACCGAGCCGCGGCTCTGAGAAGGGCGCAGCATGAGGGGGCGGGCCCGTGAGGGCCCGCCCCCCTTTCGTCTGACGTCGCCACGCCCGTCGTCTCGCCTGTCTGAGGCTGCACTGGCTGGCTGCAGGGTCACGTGCCGAAGCAGCGAGCCGTCGCGGACGGGGTCGTCTTGCGTTTGGACATTTAGTATAGTGGTCACGCTCGCGCGCAGGAGCGGCGAGCCACTGCGTTTCCCGATTCGAGAAAGGGCTGGGAGAAGACACATGACCGACGTGTACGACATCGAGCTGGAGCACGTGACCAAGCAGTTCGGCGACTTTGTCGCCGTAAAGGATATGAATCTGACGATCAAGAAAGGTGAGTTCTTCTCCCTACTTGGCCCGTCCGGGTGCGGCAAGACGACGACGCTGCGCATGGTCGCGGGCTTCGAGCAGCCCAGCGAAGGCGAAATCTACCTGAGCAACGCACCGGTCGCCGGTGTGCCGCCGTACAAGCGCAACGTGAACACCGTGTTCCAGAACTACGCGCTGTTCCCGCATCTGAGCGTGTGGGAGAACGTCGCGTTCGGCCTCAAACGCAAGAAAGTCGAGAAGAACGAGATCAAGCAGCGCGTCGGCGAAGCGCTGGAGATGGTCGAGATGCTGCCGATGAAAGAGCGCAAGCCGAGCCAGCTCTCCGGCGGTCAGCAGCAGCGCGTCGCGCTCGCGCGGGCGCTCGTCAACCGGCCGACCGTGCTGCTTCTCGACGAGCCACTCGGCGCCCTCGACGCCAAGCTCCGCAAGGCGATGCAGCTCGAGCTCAAGAAACTCCAGAGCGACGTCGGCATCACGTTCATCTACGTGACGCACGACCAGGAGGAGGCGCTGACGATGAGCGACCGCCTCGCCGTCATGAGCCAGGGCCTGGTCGAACAGGTCGGCCTGCCCGCCGACATTTACGAGAATCCGGAGTCGGCGTTCGTCGCCAACTTCATCGGCGTCTCCAACATCTACATGGCCGACGTCGTCAGTCGTTCCGGCGACGACGCAGTGTGCAAGACCGACAAGGGTCTCGGCGTGAAGTGCCACGTGCGCGGCCACGAGATCGTCGCCGGCGACAAGGTCGGCGTCGTGATCCGGCCGGAGAAGTTGTCGATCGTCCCCGTCGAGAACGCCGCCGAGATCGCCGACCGCCAGAACATCTATGAGGCGACGATCAAGGCCGTCGTGTACATCGGCTCGGTCACGCAGTTCATCGTCGACATCGAAGGCAAGCATCTCGCCCAGGTGTTGCTCCAGAACCTGTTCCACAACGATCGCCAGGAATGGCACCAGGAGCAGAAGGTCAAGGTGGGCTTCTGGGACGACAGCAGCTCGCTGATCACCGACGTCGAGCGCGGGATGGCGGAGAAAGACCTGATGGGCGAGGTCGTCAAGCGAGCCCAGTAGAGTGGGTGGGGNNCGCCCGCGGGCGCCCCGCCCCACGACCTTTCGTCGGCGCTGCAGCATCTTCGGCGCAGCGCACGGAGACCGACACGGCAGGGGCGGCGGCATGATCACGGTTCAGGACATCCTCGAGATCCCGGATCTCAACCTCAAACTGCTCGCCGGCGCCAAGTCGGTCAGCAATCCCGTTCGCTGGGTGCACATCGCCGAGGTGCCCGATCCGACACCGTGGCTCAAGGGCGGCGAGCTGCTGCTCACCACGGGGTACGGTCTGACCGGTCCTGCCGAGAAGCAGGTCGAGGCGCTCAAGCGGCTCATCGATCACAACCTCTCGGGCCTCGGCGTCGGTACCGGCTTCACCTTCGACAAGGTGCCCGAAACACTGATCCGTCTTGCCGATGAGTACAGCTTCCCGCTCTTCGAGGTGCCCTACCACGTGCCGTTCATCGCGATCACCGAGGCGGTCTCCTCGAAGATCGTGAACGAGCAGTATGCGCTCCTGCAGCGCAGCCTCGCCGTGCACGAGAAGCTCACCAAGATCGTGCTCGAAGAAAAGGGCCTCGACGCGATCCTTTCGACGCTCTCCGCGCTCGTCGGTTGCTCGGCGGTCCTCTTCGACTTCCACGGCCTCGTGCTCTGTGAAGCCGCATACCGGCGCAAGGTGGCCGGCGAGATGATCGCCGACTTGTGGCGGCAGATCTCCGACCGGCGCGCCAGTCGCCAGATCTTCTCGGTAGGTCTCGAGGGGGCGTCGTCCAGCGTGCAGGTCTATCCGGTGGTCGCCTCGCACCGCATCGGCGCGTTTCTCGCCGTCGTCAAAGACAGCGGCGATTTCTCGGACTACGATCGCATCATCCTGCACCACGTGGTCACGGTGACGGCCCTGGAGCTCGTCAAGAAGAAGGCCGTCGCCGAGACCGAGAAGCGACTGGCCGGCGACTTCTTCGACGAGCTGATCGCCAGCGATCTCTACGAAGAGGAGATCGCTCGCCGGCTCGCGTTCTTCGGACTCGAGCCGGAGCAAGAGCATTTGATCACGCTCGTCGATATCGACGGCTTCAAGGCCTACCTCGACGGCACCAGCGACCGCGAGGAGACCGCCGCGCAGGACATCAAGGAGCGCCTGCACTGGGCAGTCGACGAATTCCTCGCCAAGCGCGAGGCGCTCTTCATCTCGGCCTCGCGCAGCGATTCGGTCGTGGTGCTCCTTCAGCCGGGTCAGATGGCTGCGGAGGGCGTGCTGGGACTTGCCGGCGAACTGCGCGCGGCGATCGCGGAGATGCTGCCCGAGATCACCGTGTCGATCGGCATCGGCCGGCCGCACAAGTCGCTCGTCGACCTCCGCCAGAGCTACTACGAGGCGCACTACGCGATCAAGATCCGTAAGCTCAAGGGCGGCACGGGAGTGATCGCAAGTTTCGACGACCTCGGCTCATACGGCCTGCTGTTGGGGTTGCAGGACACGCTCTCGCTCGAGGTCTTCTACGACAGTGTACTCGGCAAGCTGCACGAGTACGACGAGCAGAGCTCGAGCGATCTCGTCAAGAGTCTCGCCTGCTTTCTCGAGGCCAACGGTCACTGGGGCGAAGCGGCCGAGCGCCTGTATGTGCACCGCCACACGCTCCGATACCGGATGAAGCGTGTCGAGGAGATCACCGGTCGCGACCTCGGGTCGTCGCAGGATCGCATGGAGTTCTGGCTCGCGCTCAAGGCCAAGGAACTCATCGACCAGTCGGGCAAGAAGAAGGCGCTGCGCGCAGTGTGAGGCGCCGGCGGCCGCAGCCGTCCCGGCGCCTAGACGAGCAGCTGCCCGCCGTCGACGGCGAGGTTCACGCCGGTCAGCGCCGGACTCTTGATACAGAAGCGCACTGCCTGCG
>PKYG01000052.1 GCA_003132585.1 Actinomycetota bacterium | reverse complement strand
GCGGGGATGAAGTGGTGCCCCCAACGGAATTCGAATCCGTGCCGCCGGCTTGAAAGGCCGGTGTCCTAGGCCGCTAGACGATGGGGGCACGCAGGTGCAGCGCAGGGATTATACCTGCAACGACACGGGGCGGGCACGCCGGCTCGGCCGTGTGCGATCGTCACGTTTCGTATCTGGTCGCGATCGGCGCGCCGTCGCGTCCCGCGGCAGTCAGTCCGGCGGCGCCGTTAGACGGGCGATGAGCCCGGGGTCGTCGGGCGCGAGGCCCACGCCGGGCAGGCGGCGCAGCAGCTCGGCCCAGTCGGCGCCGTCGCGGTAGACGCCCACGAGGATTGCACGGGCCTCGTCCTCACGTCCTTTTGTGGCGAGCGTGACNNCCCTCGGTGTCGCCGGCCTCCTCGCGCCGGTCGAACTCCTCCGCATGGTCGTAGGCGCGCTGCAGGTCGAGCAGGCGGCCGAGCTCGCCGAGGGGGTCTGGGTGGTCCTCGACGCGCAGCTCGACGATCACGTCGCCGGTGGGCCACGGCTTGCCGGTGTCAATGCCGGCGACGACCAGCAGCGCGGCCGATTGCCGGCCGCGGATGTCGCCGCCTTCGCCTTCGGCGGCGAGCAGCGCGGCCAGCAGGCGTGCGGCGAGGTCGCCGCGCGCCGCGACGTAGGCCGCGCCCATCGCCGTCCACACGGTGTCGTTGAGCATCATGTTAGCCTGGCACGAGAAGCCGTCGCCGGTCACGTGACCGGCCGCCGGGATGCACTTCTCGCCGGTGTGAACTGCTACCACGCCGCGTGCGTCGACCATGGCCACCTGGCGCACAGCGCTGCCCTCGTCGGCGGCCAGGAGCTCGGCGAGCGCCTCGGGCGCGCTGCGGTCAGCGGCCATGAGTCGCAGCCCGCCGGGTCCATAGGCGGGTTCGACCAGGGACTGCGTGGCGACGGCGCCGACGCCGGCCATCGCCCAGGGCACGATCGGACCGACCGAGAAGTAGTGCGACTGCACGGCGACGCCGAACTGCCCGGTCTGTGGATCGCGGGCGACGATCGAGTAGGTCACGACTCCCCCCTTCGAAGACAGCCGCATTCTACAACCGCACGCTCGCCGGGCATCACGGCCGCCGAGACACCTGCCGTCGTGAGCTCACGATCACAGGCTGCGGCGAACCCGGGTGCGCGGCGCGGGCGGTCAGCGTCAGGTCAACCGCCCGCGTGGTGCCCTCAACGTGCGCCGCCACATGTTCTCGTGTCGCTGCGCGGCGTTCCTCACTGCCCGATCGGGCGCTTCGCCGAGCGGCGTCGCCGCGGCATGATCTCACGAATCAAACGTGCCCGCTCGCCCGCTCGCTGCAGCTCGCGTTCGCGTTGTCTCACCAGTTCCAACGCCGTGAAGTCGTACATTTCTGTTCGCCTTCCCTACTTTCCGGCTGCTCCTCCGGCGATCACCTGTCACCGGTAGACTCAGTCTCCCGACAATGCATCACCGGAAAACCCGTTTAGTAGTACAGCAACAACCGATCGCGACAAGGGAGTGGACCATGACGACCGCATCGAAGGAGGCGCCTCGAGGTGTACCGCAGCTACACCTGCCGGTGGGCCTTCTACGACCACTCCAAGAACCAGTCGCGGCACTGGTGCTCGATGTCAGTGTGCGGCAGCCGTCACAAGGCGCACGAATATCGGGAGCGGCTCGCGCTGGCGGGTGCGAAGTAGACATGGGCGCGAGGCGGCTGGTGGGCCGCGTAGGGATCGAACCTACGACACCCTGATTAAAAGTCAGGTGCTCTACCAACTGAGCTAGCGGCCCACGGGTCCTGCATTGTACCACCGGTCAGGAGGGCGCCGGTGCGTACCCCGGTCTCGGGTCGCTCGGCAGCAGAGAGAAGACCATCGAGTCGTCGCGGCGTTCGCGCATGATGTTCTCGGCGCGCAGGGTGCCTTCGTACTGAAAGCCACAGGCCAGGGCGGCGCGGCGCGAGGCTTCGTTCTCGGGGCTGCAGCGGATCTGCACGCGACCGAGGTCCAGGACGTCGAGACACCACACGGCGAGCAGGCGCACGGCGCCGACGGCGATGCCCCGGCGTCGCCACCGGTAGTCGACGAGGTAGCCGATATCGCCGCTCTCGAGACGAGCGTCGACGCGCACGCTGATCGAGCCGACCAACGAGTCGCTCGCCGCTTCGGTGACGGCGAAGTTCGCCCAGTGCTCCTCGCTCCACTTGCGTTTCGCGTCGCCGACCCACTCCTCGCCGTCGGCGAGCGTGTATGGATAGGGCGTCGGCACCCAGTGCGACGTGGCCTCGTCGTCGCACATCGCGGCGACGGCCGCGGCGTCGTCCGGCCGCCAGGGCCGGACGACCAGTCGGCCGTCGCGCAACTCCGGTAGCTCGACCGTGTTCAGATCCTTCATCGTCCCCCCAACGGCAAGGGGCGGGGCGGCTCGCCGCCCCGCCCCTTAGACAGTGCTTCTAGTGCAAGAAGTGGCGCCGGCCGGCGAAGACCATTGCGGCGCCCTTCGCGTCGCATGCCTTGACCGAATCGTCGTCGCGCTTGGAACCACCCGGCTGCATGAACGCCGTGACCCCGTTCTCGATCGCCATCTCCACGGCGTCGGGGAACGGGAAGAACGCGTCCGAGCCGATCACGGCGCCCTTGAGATCGCCGCGCGCCTTGTCGATCGCGATCCGCGTCGAGTCCAGCCGGCTCATCTGGCCGGCGCCGACACCGAGCGTCGCCAGGTCCTTGGCGATCACGATCGAGTTCGATTTGACGTGCTTGGCGACGCGGAAGGCGAAAATGAGGTCGCCCCACTCGCGCTCGTCCGGGTGGCGCGTGCTCACGACCTCCATCTCGTCGCGCTCGTCGAGGGCGGCGTCCTTGTCTTGCACGAGGACACCGCCGCTCACCCGTTTCATGTCGAACTCGCCCTGGTTGATCTTGCGGCGTTCGTTGTTGACGAGGATGCGGATGTCGGCCTTACGCGAGAGGATCTCGAGCGCCTCGTCGTCGTAGCTCGGCGCGAAGAGCACCTCGACGAAGAGCTCGGCGAGGCGCTCGGCGAGCGCCTTATCGACGCCGCGGTTGACGGCGATCACGGAGCCGTAGGCGCTCACGGGATCGCATGCATACGCCTTGTCGTAGGCCGCCGCGGCATTCTCGGCAAGGCCCACGCCGCACGGGTTGTTGTGCTTGACGATCGTCACGCAGGGCAGCGTGAACTCTTCGCACAGCGAGCGCGCCGCATGCAGGTCGTAAAGGTTGTTGAAGCTGAGCTGCTTGCCGTGGAGTTGTGTCACCATCGAGAGCAGATGGTGGCGCGCGCCGACCTCGGCGTAGTAGGCGGCGCGCTGGTGAGGGTTCTCGCCGTACTTGAGCTCCATCACCTTTTCAAAGTCGCGCATGATGTGGTGCGGGAAGTCGCCCTCCATCTCGCTGAACCAGTTGGCGATCACGAAATCGTAGTGCGCCGTCTTGTGGAAGGCCTTGGTGGCGAGCTTGCGGCACGTTTCGTGGCTGAGCTCGCAGCCGTTCTCCTTGAGCTCCTCGAGGACGGCGTCGTAGTCTTCGTGGTCGGTGACGACGGCGACGCCGCCGTGGTTCTTGGCGGCGGCGCGGATCATCGTCGGACCGCCGATGTCGATGTTCTCGATGACGACGTCCTCGGTGACACCGCGCCGGCCGGCGACCTCTTCGAACGGATACAGGCTGACGACGACGAGATCGATCGGCTTGATACCGTGCTTGGCGATCGTCTCCATGTGCTCGGGCACGTCGCGGCGGGCGAGGATGCCTGCCTGGATCTTGGGGTGCATCGTCTTCACGCGGCCGTCGAGCATCTCGGGGAATCCGGTGACCTCTTCGACCTGGGTCACGGGGATGCCGCAATCGGAGAGAAGGCGAGCCGTGCCCCCGGTCGAGACGATCTCCACGCCCATGTCGGTCAGCGCGCGCGCGAACGCCTCGAGACCGCTCTTGTTGAACACTGAAATGAGAGCTCGTTGCACCTTCACTCGGGGTCCCCTCCTCGATTCGTCCTGCGCCGTGAGTCTATCGAGAAGCCAGGTGCGGGTCGAGGGGTTTGGAGTCCGTCAGCCGAGACGGGCGATGGGCTCGCCACGGACCGATGCGCGCGTAGCGCGCGAGGCAGCGGCGAGCTCGTCTCGCCGCTCAGCGAGCAGGCCGACCGCGGGAAGGGCCGGCGGCGCGCCGGATGCGGGGCCGGCAGAAGACGCGGCGGCGGCGGCCGCAGGCGCTGGCGGCCAGTCGCGGGCGAGGGCGCGGGCCGCCGCAGGCCCGCCCGCGGCGAACGCCCGCGCCAACTCGAGCGTCGGCAAGGCGTCGGCGCTGGCGACCGCGAACTCGGCCGCCGCCAGCGCATACTCGTTGCCGTTGAAGCTCAGGGCGACGCCGCCCCACTCGCGCACGGCGGCGAGCGGCGGCACGTCGGTGATCGAATCGCCGACGTACATCACCTCGTCGTCGGCGCAGCCGTTTGCCCGAACGATCTCTTCGAGAGCGGCGAGCTTCATGCCGCCGCCGACGGGCCGCACGGCGGCGATCATCGCCGCGGCCGTCGGCCGCTTCGCCATCTCCGTCCAGAAGAGGTGGTCGAGCTCGGCCACCGTCTCGCGATCGTCCGGGGAGAGCGGTTCGGCAGGGTCGATCAACGGCCGCTGAGCGATGGCGATCGCCCAGTCGCGCAGCCACAGCGCCTCGCCGTGCGGCATCGCCCACGCGTCGAGGCTCAGCTCCGTGCAGCGGCAGTCCTCGAACGGAAAGCCGGTCAAGGCGCACAGAGCCCGGATGTACGGCGTGTACGAGGTCGAGATGATGAAGGCAGGCATGAGGGCGCGGACCTCCGTCAGGAGCTGGTCCGCGCCGGGCACGACGAGCACATTGGCGGCGCTGAAGTCCTCGACCGCCTTGTCGTCGAGACCGAACGCGCGCAGGAACGGCGCGATCAGACGCAGCGTGTCGCCAGCGTTGTAACCGGGCTTGCGCACGACGTCGGCGAGGTAGTCGTCGTAGCGGGAGAGGCGGGCGAAGAACTCCGCCCCGTTGGGGATAAAGGCGGCGGCGATCTCCTGGGCGTTGTCGTTGCGGGTGAGCGGTCCTTCGCAGTCGGTGACAAAGATGCGCATGTGGCTAGCGCGGGATCTTCGAGTTGCGCTCGCGCAGCTCGGCGTCCACGTCCTCGGTGAGATTCAGCGGCAGGCGCGCCGACTCGCTGAAGACGGCGCCGCTGGTGGTGCGCAACTTGCCGAGTACGAACTGCTTGAGCGTCTGGTAAAGCAGCGGGATCTCGCGCGTCTCGCCGAGCTTGCGGATCGCCGCGAACAGCGGCTCCTGCTCGCCCTCGGCGGCGGCGATCTGCTCGAGCGACGACGTCGCGAGCTTGGCGCGGAACTGCTCCCAGAGCGGTGCGAAGTCGCCGCCGGAGACGTCGAAGGCGTCGAAGGCGACGACCGGACCGCGGTCGAGCTGTGGCGTGGCGAGGTGGATCATCGCCCCGGTCCGCGTGGCGCCGTCGCGCAGCAGTTGCCAGATGACCTCCTGCCAGGAGCCGGTGGGACCGCCGGACAGGGCGGGATGCAGGTTGAGCAGGGCGTAGCGCCGGCACATCGCCGGGCTGACGATCAGCATGTAACCGGCAAGCACGAGCACGTCGAGGCCGAAGGGGCGGAGCAAGGCCACGACCTGCTCGTGGTAGTCGGCGCGCCAGGGGCGGCCTGCGGCCGCGGCCGCCTGGCGCGCCTGTGCGCTCGAGAGCGTCACGGTGGCGAAACCAAGGCGGCTGGCGAGGTCGAGGAAGCGATCGCTTTCGGCGTTCTCGCCGCGCTCGCGATCGCAGAAGACGACGCCGATGTCGAGCGACAGCTCGTCGGCCTGGGCACGGGCGACGGTATCGGCGAGCAGGTTGCACGCCGCCGCGTCGCGCCC
This sequence comes from Actinomycetota bacterium, assembly GCA_003132585.1. Lineage (GTDB taxonomy): Bacteria > Actinomycetota > Thermoleophilia > UBA2241 > UBA2241 > PALSA-647. Next base: position 22,819 of record PKYG01000052.1, on the reverse strand, counting down.
GGTCGAGAGCCAGCCTGCCCTCATACCTCGCCGCGCTCCTCGGCGAGGCGCTGCCGCCAGGCCTCGGCGTCCGGGTAGGTGCTGCGGCCGATGCCGGCGATGCCGCGTGACGCCGCCCAAGCTGCAAGCCGGCCGGCTGACTCGAGCCCGACGCCCTCGATCATGCCGGCGAGAAAGCCGGCGGCGAAGAGATCGCCGGCGCCGGTCACGTCGACCACTTCGGCCGGCAGCGGCGGCACGTACATGTCGACGCGGCGGCCGATGAGGCGTGCTCCGCGGCCGCCCATCTTGCAGACGACGAGACCGACGCCGAGGTTGAGCAGGAAATCGAGCGCCTCGTCGAGCGGGATGCCGCACATCGTCACGATCTCGGACTCGGTGGCGAAGAAGTAGGCGCAGCGGTGCAGGAACGGCATGAAGCGCTTGACGCCCCGGCGGGCGTAGATCGCGCCGGGGTCGAAGGCGACCTCGATCCCGTCGCCGAGGCGCTCGAGGAGCGCAAGCTGCGCTTCGAGCGGCGCCTCGCCGACGAACGACGAGAAGTAGGCGTAGCGGGTCTGCGGCAAGCGCTTCGGCAGATCGGCCGGCGAGAACTCGTCGTTGGCCGCCGGCCATACGAGATTGCGGCGCTCGCCCTCGTGGTCGAGGAGCACGTAGACCCGGCCGGTCTCTCCGTCGCGGGCGACGAAGCGCCCGTCGGCGGGAGCGAGCTCGGAGAGCAGATACTCTGCCTCCTCGTCGCCGCCGACGCGGCCGACCATCGCCGTGCGAAAGCCCATGCGCGCCATCGCGTAGACGGTGTTGCAGGCCTGGCCGCCGCCGGAGCGCTGCGGCGGGATCGGCGCCAGAGCCTCGTCGAGCTTCGCTCGCAGCTCCGGCGCCAACAGATCCTCCGACCCCTCCGACGGCAGCTCATCCCAGAGCGCGAAATCCGCCGGCAGGCGGTAGATGAGGTCGAGATTGAGGGCGCCGCAGCCGATTAGATCGTAAGGCTTCATCGCCAGAGCGCTCCCGTGTAGCGCACTGCCGGTCCGTCGCCGCGGGCGACGATCTCGCCGACGACCCAGCCGGCGTGTCCGGCCTGCTCGATCGTCGCCAGCGCCTTGCCGACCTGGTCGGCGGACGCGATTACGACCATGCCGACGCCGCAGTTGAACGTCGTGAGCATGTCGGTGTCGTCGACGCCCGCCTCGCGCAGCCAGGCGAAGACGGCGGGCAACTCCCAGCTGTCGAGGTCGAGCTCGACCGCCAGCCCGGCGGGCACGGCGCGCCCGAGGTTGTCGGGGAAGCCGCCGCCGGTCACGTGCGCGGCGGCATGTACGTCGCAGGCGTGGCCGAGGTCGTGCAACACGGGGCTGTAGATGAGCGTCGGCGTGAGCAGCACCTCGCCGAGCGTCTGCTCGCCGCCGGGGAACGGGCTGCGCAAGTCGAGCGCGCGCTCGGCGAGCAACCTGCGCACGAGGCTGAAGCCGTTGGCGTGCACGCCGCTCGAGGCGAGGGCGACGGCGACGTCGCCCTCGCGCACTTTGGCCGGTCCCCACAGCTCGCCGCGCTCGGCGATGCCGACGGCGAAGCCGCCCATGTCGAAGTCGTCGTCGTGCGCGAAGTGCCCGGGGTGCTCGGCGGTCTCACCGCCGAGCAGCACGCACTTCGCGCGCAGACACCCCTCGTCCACGCCGGCCACCAGCTCGGCGACCTGCTCGGGCACGAGCGTGCCGACGACGAGATAGTCCAGGAAGAACAAAGGCACGGCGCCGCATGCCGAGACGTCGTTGACACTCATCGCGACGACGTCGATGCCGATCGTGTCGAAGCGGCCCATCGCCTTGGCGATCATCACTTTTGTGCCGGCGCCGTCGGTGCCGGCGACGAGCACCGCGTCCTTGAGCGGCGGCATGCGCATCGCGCCGCCGAACCCGCCGATGCCGTCGAGCACGAGCGGGTGGTTCGCGGACTTGATGCGCTCGCGGAGCAGGCGGACGGCTTCGTTGCCGGCGTGCACGTCGACGCCGGCGTTCTTGTATGTGAAGCCGCCGTCACTCATGTGCTCGCTCCCCTCGCTCTCGGAACCGCGACGGGCGCCCGCGCGCCCGCTCACGCCTATTGTACGGCATGTGGGTGGCGGAAGGCGGAAGGACGGGCACGTCAACGAGACTCGTGAGGCCAAGGCCAGCGCATCGTCGGCCCTCGGCTGGCTGGGTCTATGCACTGCCGGCACTCACGCGAGAACCGGCTCTCGAACGATCATCGGAAGCAGACCACTGGTTTGGGTCAGGTCAGAGTGGCGCGACGACCTTCGTCCAACTGTGCCCGTCCCAGTGGAACAGCGCGGGGTCGGCCGGTTGTGAGCGGTCGACCCAGAACCGGGTGAAGCCCGGATCGAACCACACGTCCGTCGGCGACAACGCGACGACCTGCGGGTCCCCTGAGCCGATGTCCCCCGTTCCGGAACTGCGCTCACCGAACATCTTCGGTGGGTAGATCGCCCAATGCGCCCCATCCCAGTGAACTGCCTCAGCGTACCCGAAGCCATAGTTCCCAGTGCCGCCGAGCCAGATGTCCCCGTCGGCGGTGCCCGTGATCGTCCAGAAGATGCCCCACGAGTCGCCCCGAGGCGTCCGGATCTGCTCCCACGTGGTCCCGTCCCAGTGTGCGAGATACGTAGTCACGGTCTCGTCGTGCGCCGCACTCTCGTCGCCGTGAGAGGTCTCCCCGAGCACCCAGACGTCGTTTCGCGCCAGCACCAGGACATCATTCAGGGCCGTGCCCCGCGCGCCGGGATTGGGCGCGGCCATGTCGACCCAGTGCGCGCCGTCCCAGCGCAGCGCGATCGGGCCATTCTGAATGATCTCCCTGGGCAGAGCATCCGGCTGCGCCTCTTCTCCAACCTTCACCGCATAGCTGCCGACAGCCCAGGTCTCGCCGCTCCGGGCCGAGACTGCGGCCAAAGCCGAGCTGCGGCCCGGCATCGCCGGCACCTTCACCGCGACCCACGCAGTGCCGTCCCAGTGCATCGTCAGCGGCCGATAGCCCACGGTGTGTTCGCCCGGACCATCGCCGGGAGACTTGTAGAGCTCACCCTTCTGGCGGCCCACCGCCCAGATGTCGTTGGTCGACAGTGCCGCCATCTCCCCGATCCCGACAATGCCGCCGTCGACGTCGACCCAGGAGACCGGGGTAGTCTGCCAAGCCGTGCCGTCCCAGTGCACGAAGCCGCGCGTGGCTGCTGCCCACAGATCGTCGGTCGAGAGCACGGTGACAGGCCCCAGGTACTTCTCATCCGCCGGCACCGGGATCTGCACCCACCGGCTGCCGTCGAGGTAAGCGATGAACGGTTGCTTGCCTCTGCCGCGACTACCCGAGAACCATGGCCGCCCAGTTGCGTCGATAGCGACGGCGGAGATCTCCGTGACGTCCGGGAAAGTCGGCCCCCCCTGCCGATTGTCGATTGCGCCCCTTGCTCCCGGCGATGACTGGACGGCCGTCGGAGACGCCACCGCCAGCTGCCGGTTGGGGCCAGTACCTGAACGGGCGACCAGCAGTGTGAGGGCGACACCCGTCGCGATCACGGCCGTGATCACGCCGACGATGGCGAGCCAGCGGTACCTCGTCGCTGAAGCCGCAGCGCCTGCACCCAACGGCCCCGGTGAGTGTGACGCACCTTCAGCCAGCCCTTCGAACTGACGTCGCAGGTCGACCGCGAAGCGCGTCCCGCACCCCGGATTCGTCTCGTTCTCAGCACCCATCACGTCACCTCACCCATCCAGCTGTGTCGCGAGCCGCTTGAGGCCCCGGCTGACGCGCGCTCGGACGACGTCCTCACTGCAGCCGAGCGCGCCGGCGATCTCCGCGTACGACCTGCCCTCGATCACGCGCAGGCGTAGCGCCTCGCGCTGATCGCGTCTCAGCTCATCGAATGCTGCGGTCACGGCGCGGCCGACCTGCTCGAAGTCGATGAGCGCCTCGACGCGATCGATGTCGTCGAGCCCTAGCTCGAGGCGCTCAATACCGAGCCGCCGCCGCGCCGTGTCCTCGACTCGTCGGCGTCTGAGAAAGCGGCCCAGCTTGCGGCGCGCGATCGTGTAGAGCCAAGCCGACGCCGAACCGTCGCCACGGTCACGAAAGCGATGGCGCGACGCGAAGGCATCGGCCAGCGTCTCCGCCGTCAGGTCGGCGGCGATCTGCGCGTCGAACGTGCGGCGCGCGAAAAAGCCGAGCAGACCGGGCATCGCGCGATCGTAGAATGCGACGAACTCCACGGCTTGGTCACCGGAGGCGACGAGCAGCTCCTCGTCACGTTGTGTGTCTGCGTCCCCCACGACCCCCTGCTTCGTGCGCCGGCGCCTCAACACCTTCCATCTATCTAATGCCTTAAGCGGCCATCTTGTGACGCCTGGTGAAGCCCCTGAGCTCGGTCCACCGCGGTGCGCTTAACCTGCAAGGCGCTTGCCGCGCCGGCTGCCTGAACCTACCTCGCAGCGCCTTGTCAGGTTGAGGCGCTTGTTCGGCGTCACGCTTGTCACCTGACGGAGAACCCGACGCTGACGTGTGCCCACTTGCCTGGATGAACCGTGACCGAAGCCGGCAGGACCGCCTCGTCGCCAAGGGCCACCGGCACCACCGTGTAGCGCCCGGGCGGGAGATTCACCGTGAATGTGCCGTCGGCGCTGGACTCTGCCGTCTCGACAATCTGCCCCGCCTCGCCGCCGCCGCGCACCTCGATCTGCACACCGGACATCGGCTGAGGATTGCCGGGCGCCGCACCGCCCTCGATCGTCATGAGACCGATGATTCCCGAGGACGTGGCGGGCGACGTCGTGGCGGGTGGCGTGGAAGTGGTATCAGAACTGCTGCCACAACCCACCGCGCCCAGAGCCGCAACGACGGCAAGTGCAGCCACGAGCGCGATCACCAATCGAAGGGTGCGCATGGAGCCCTCCTTGTCCGTTGCCGCAGAGACGCCCTTCGCATCCGATGCGTCCGGGTTGGCCTTCGCTCAAGAACCTCCGAACGGTTGTACTCGCCTTGTTCGTGGCGATGCGCCAAGCAGTCGCGCTTCAGGGTGCAACGGCATTCCTGGAGCCACAGACGCGTACCGCCGCCTGGGCCACAGTGCACCGTTGCGCCGAACGTTGGGCGCATGAGCTGTTGGCCCGCTGTGCGTTCGCCGACATCATAGCTGCGGAGCCAATCTGCTCGATGCGCTTGTTGGGCGCACCACCGGCACTCAGAGGGCGAGTGGCTCCAGGCTGGGGTACTGCGAGGCGTCGAAGTCCTTGACTCCGCAGCCAAAGCTCCCGGCGTCAGCGTGCGTCGTCGTAGTGTACAGAAAGTAGACCCACTTGACGGGCGGCGGAGGTGTGGACGGTGACGTGATCATGCTCACCTGCGAGTAGATCTTGGAGTAATCGCCGAGCAGAACGATCACGTATGCCTTGTGGGACGGATCATTGGGTCCGCTGCCTGTGAGCCGGCCCAGTTCCGGATCGTGGAGCAGACCCCAGTAGGCCGCCGTCGGGTGGGGGTCACCCCACCTCGCGGCCTGCGTCGCGGCCTCCTTGCCAAGCCACGAGGGTGCGGGTGAGGGCGCAGGAGAACGAGCGCCGGCTGCGGACGCACCGCTGCCGCAGCCGCCCGCGAGGCAGACGGTGATAGCGCCCATGATCACCAACGTCGACAAGAGAATGGTCTTGCGAGTGACTCGAGTCATTGCAGCCTCCCTGTCCAGCAGTCGCCGCTGGTCACCTATCACCGGTGACCTCTGACACGCTCCCAACCTGTTGCGCCTAACATGAGGTTATCCGGTACCCGAGCGCCTGAACGCGCCCTATTGCGACATCTTCTCGACGGTCCCGAGCTCCGATGGGTTGATGGGCGTCTTGAGGATGCCGAGGACAGCCAGATCATGCGTATCGGGGTTGAACTCCAGGATCAACTGGGTGCCCGTGACTGCGGCGCCCGCCTCAATTATGTGCGGCGCCGTGAAGGTTCCGTCTACGACCACGACGTAGACAGGTTTGTCCGCGGTGGCTGCGTCTGCAGCCCCTTGGTCTGGAACCACATCATGGTAGCAGCCGACAGTCGTGAGCACCCAGACCGCGGATTGCGCCGTCGAACCAGGATGCGAGCCCACGATCTGAGATGTCTTCGTCTGCAGCCAGGCGGGTGTTGGATTCGTCGCTGTCGCTGCGTGCGCCGCACCGCGGGTCGTCAGGACGCCCACGATTGCGGCTACGGCCACGATCGCACCCAAACCGATGAGCAGTCCCAGGTGGCTACGTCTCACGCGTGCATCCCTTCGCCATGTGCCGTTGTTCAGCCGCCGTGCGAGTTGCCGGCGCTTAACACCTTCTGTCTACTCAATGCCTCGGACGGTCGTCTTGTGACGCCTCGTGAAGCAGAAGTCAGTGAGGTACGGTGTCAAGTGAGGCTCTCTCCGGCTGACCTGCACCCCGGGAGCCCGTCCGCCCTGGGGTCATGGGTCTCCGATCGCAGGCCTACGCCGGGAAGTTCGCGAGACCCCGGCGACCCAGACTCACGGAATGCAGTTCTCGGCGCCCTTCTCGAAGCGCATCTTGCACATCGCCAGCTCCTCGGGCACGGCGATCGGGTAGTCGCCGTCGAAGCAGGCGCGGCAGAACTGCGAGCGCGGCAGGCCGGTGCTCGCTTGCAGGCCGTCGAGCGTGAGGTAGTGCAGTGAGGTGGCGCCGACGTGGGCGCGGACCTCATCGATGCTCTTGCTGGCGGCGATGAGTTCCGCGCGCGTCGCCATGTCGATGCCGTAGTAGCAGGGAAACATGATCGGCGGCGAGCTGATGCGCAGGTGCACCTCGGCGGCACCTGCGCCGAAGAGCATGTCGACCAGCTTGCTCGTCGTGTTGCCGCGGACGATCGAGTCGTCGACGACGACCAGACGCTTGCCCTCGATCACCGACCGCATCGGATTGAGCTTCATGCGGATGCCGAGCTCGCGCAGGTGCTGGTCGGGCTGGATGAACGTGCGGTACACGTAGCGGTTCTTCATTAGCCCTTCGGTGTACGGGATGCCGCTCTCGCGCGAGTAGCCGATTGCGGCGGAGATGCCGGTGTCGGGCACGGGGATGACGAAATCGGCCGCCACCGGCGCCTCGCGCGCCAGGTGGCGGCCCATCTCGAAGCGGCAGTCGGCGAGCGTGCGCCCGTACATGATGGAGTCGGGGCGCGCGAAGTAGATGAACTCGAAGATGCACATCGCTGGGCGCGCCCCCTCGAGCTCGACCCGGAGGCTGTGCAGGCCGTCGCCGTCGGCATAGACGATCTCGCCCGGCTCGATCTCGCGCACGAACTCGGCGCCGATGATGTCGAGGGCACACGTCTCGCTGGCGACGACGTGGTTGCCCTCGAACGTGCCCAGGCACAACGGCCGCACGCCGAACGGGTCGCGGAAGCCGACGACCTTCTTGCCCGTGAGCACGGTCGCCGAGAAGGCGCCGCGGATGCGGCTCACGGCCTCGCGCACGGAGCTGACGAGGTCGCCGGCGGCGTGGTGCGCGATGAGCGCCGTGATCACTTCGGTGTCGGTCGCCGAGACGAAGGCGACACCCTGAGCGATCAGCTCATCGCGCAGCTCGCTCGTGTTAACGAGGTTGCCGTTGTGGCCGAGGGCGATCGAATCGCCGTTGCGCGAGCGCACCAGCGGCTGCGAGTTCGCCCACTGTGTGGAGCCTGTGGTGGAGTAGCGCACGTGACCGATCGCGGCCTGGCCGGAGAGACTGGCAAGGATCTGCTCGTCGAAGACCTGCGAGAGGAGACCCATGTCTTTGACGACCGTGATCTGGCCCTCGTCGGCGACGGCGATGCCGGCGCTCTCCTGGCCGCGGTGCTGCAGCGCGTAGAGACCGAAGAAGGTGAGACGCGCGACATCGTGCCCCGGCGCAAAGATGCCGAAGACGCCGCAACTGTCCTGGAAGTGATCGCTAGTCAAGTCTGTCGGGCAGGGACTCGTAGGCCTCGCTCAGCTCGCCGACCGGCAGATCGATGAGCACGTTCTCCTCGATGGTACAGCGGAGAACGGCGCCGGTCACGCGGCCGAGGACGGCGAGCGGCAGCTCGCCGGCGAGCTGCCGGAACGCAGGCAGGTGGGTCGGCGCGACGCTGAGGACGATGCGCGACGGCCCCTCGCCGAAGAGGGCGACGTCGTCGCGCAGCGTCGTTTTGATCTCGACGTCGGCGCCGCGGAAGCGGGCGCGGCTGGGGCCGACCCGGTCGGGGTCGGCGAAGGCCGCGCCACCGGTCGCTCCGCTCGAGATGCAGCACTCGGCGAGGCCGACGGCGAGCCCGCCGTCGGCGCAGTCGTGAGCACTCTTCACGAGGCGCCGGGCGATGCCGTCGCGGACGACGCGCTGCACTGCCTTTTCGAGCGCCAGGTCGACATCGGGCACGCGCCCCTCGACCTGGCCGAACATCGTCTTCTGGTACTCCGACCCGTCGAGTGCGGCGCTGTCGGGACCGAGGAGCAGGATCACGTCGCCGTCATCCTTGAAGCGCTGGTCGGTGTGGATGCTCACGTCGTCGTACACGCCGAGCATGCCGACCACCGGCGTCGGGTAGATCGGCTTGCCGAAGCTCTCGTTGTAGAAGCTCACGTTACCGCTGACGACCGGCGTGTCGAGCGCTTCGCAGGCCTCGGCCATGCCTTCGACGGCCTGCTCGAACGTCCAGTACATGTCGCCCTTCTCCGGGTTGCCGAAGTTGAGGCAGTCGGTGACGGCAACGGGCAGCGCGCCGGCGCAGCTCAGATTGCGCGCTGCCTCGGCGACCGCCGCCTTGGCGCCGCGGTACGGGTCGAGGTAGCAGTGGCGGCCGTTGCAGTCGATGGTGAAGGCGATGCCGCGCGACGTGTCCTTGATACGCAGCACGGCGGCATCGCTGCCGGGGATCTGCACGGTGTTGGCCTGCACGATGTAGTCGTACTGCTCGTAGGCCCAGCGCTTGCTCGCGATGTTGGGCGCGGCGAGCAGTTCCACCAGCACCGCGCCGAGGTCGTCCGGCCGCTCGTACGTGTTGATCGCGACGGGCTTGTCGCTGATGTAGTCGGGCTTGAAGGACGGCGTGCGGATTACCGGCGCCTCGTCGGCGAGCCGCCGAGCGGGGATGTTGCCGACGCGCTCGCCGTGCCAGAAGATGCGCAGCATCTTGGAGTCGGTGACCTCGCCGATCTCCGTGCAGTCGAGGTCCCAGCGCGCGCAGACCTCGCGCACGTCGCTCAGCCGCGCCGGTGAGACGATCGCCAGCATGCGCTCCTGACTCTCGCTGATCATGATCTCCCACGGCTCCATGTCGGCCTCGCGCAGCGGCACGCGATCGGCGTGGATGTCGAGACCGACGTGGCCCTTGCTCGCCATCTCCGACGAGGAGCTTGTGAGACCGGCGGCGCCGAGGTCCTGCATGCTGACGACGAGGTCGCCGCCGAGCATCTCGAGGCAGGCCTCGATCAGCTTCTTCTCGGTGAACGGGTCGCCGACTTGCACGCTCGGGCGCTTCTCCTCGAGCGTCTCGTCGAACTCCTGGCTGGCGAGCACGCTGGCGCCGCCGATGCCGTCGCGGCCGGTCTTGGAGCCGATCAGCACGACCTTGTTGCCGATGCCGGCCGCCTTGGCGCGGACGATCTTGTCGGCGCGCAGCAGGCCGGCACTCATCGCGTTGACCAGACAGTTGCCTGCGTAGCTCGGCTCGAAGTAGACCTCGCCGCCGACGGTCGGCACACCGAGGCAGTTGCCGTAGAAGCCGATGCCGCCGACGACACCGTCGAAGAGGAAGCGCTGGCGCGGCTCGTCGAGCTCGCCGAAACGCAGCGAGTCGAGCGAGATGATCGGCCGCGCGCCCATCGTGAAGATGTCGCGGACAATTCCGCCGACGCCGGTGGCGGCGCCCTGAAACGGTTCGACCGCCGACGGGTGGTTGTGGCTCTCGACCTTCATCGCCACCGCCCAGCCGTCGCCGACGTCGATGATGCCGGCGTTCTCGCCGGGGCCCTGGAGCACGCGCGGGCCGCTGGTGGGGAAGCGGCCGAGAATCGGCCGCGAGTGCTTGTAGCTGCAGTGCTCGCTCCACATCAGCGAGTAGATGGCGAGTTCGACATACGTCGGCTCGCCCCCCTGGATCTCGCGGATGTGGGCGTACTCCTCGGCTGTGAGGCCGAGCTTGACGGCCGCTTCGACGGTAGCGCGCGCGCTCACGCCGGCACCGCCGGGCGCAGCGCGTCGATCATCGAGCGGAAGATCTTGCCGCCGTCGGCGCCTCCGGCGAGCTCGGCCTCAACCGAGTTCTCCGGGTGCGGCATCATGCCGAACACATTGCCGTGCTCGTTGCAGACGCCGGCGATGTCGTCGAGCGCGCCGTTCGGGTTGGCACCCGCGGCGCGCTCACCCCGCGCATCGACATAGCGCAGCACGATCTGGCGGTTGGCCTGCATCTTCGTGTAGGTCGCCGGATCGACCGTGTAGTTGCCCTCGTTGTGCTTGACGACGATGCGCAGCAGGTCGCCCTCGCGGCAGGCGCCGGTGAACGGCGTCGCCGCGTTCTCGACCTTGAGGTTCACGTATCGGCAGACGAACTTGAGCCCGGTGTTGCGGAGCAGCGCACCGGGCAGCAATCCGGCCTCGGTGAGGATCTGGAAGCCGTTGCAGATGCCGAGTACCAGGCCGCCGGCTTCGGCGAACTCGGTGACGGCTTGCATGATCGGGCTGAAGCGCGCGATCGCGCCGCAGCGCAGGTAGTCGCCGTAGCTGAAGCCGCCGGGCAGCACGATCGCCTGTACGTCACCGACCGACGTGTCCTTGTGCCAGAGCAAGCGCACGTCGGCGTCGCCGAACGTGCTCAGCGCGTGGCGGGCGTCGGCGTCGCAGTTGGAGCCGGGGAAGACGACGACGCCGAAGCGGACGGCGGGGACAGTGATCATCTCAGCGCCTGGTCACCCCCTTCCCGCGGTCGTGCATGCCGGGCCGGCGAGCCCACATCTACGCGTCGACCTCGAAGGTGAAGTCCTCGATGATCGGGTTGGCGAGCAGCTTGCGGCACATCTCGTCGACTTCGGCGCGCACGACCTCGGGTGAGCCTCCGTCGACCGCGACGTCGAGCTCGATGAACTTGCCCACGCGCACGCCCGACACGCCGTCGAACCCAAGTGCGGGGAGGGCGCGTTCGATGGTCACGCCCTGGGGGTCGAGGATGCCTCGCTTGGGAGTGACATAGACGCGGACGTGTACCGTGCTCACACGTCTACGCTACTGGATTGCGCAGCCCGAGTCCAACGCACTTCGGGAGCCCGACTAGCCCGCCGACGCCGAGTCGGGCTCACCCTCTGATCGAACCTCCGGCTGCTCCCTGGTCGGTGGCCGCGGTGGGAGCAGCCGGTCCCCGCGCCAAGCCACCGTGATGCCCATGAGGCAGATGAGTGCGAACAGCGCAATCATGAGGCCCTCGCTGTCGTACCAGCCCACGACTAAATCGGTGAGTCGTTCCCCCGTGAAGGCTCCGACGACCGTGAACGCGATAAGCGGTCCGAGGCTGCCCCCACCGCCCAGCAACAGTCGCACCGCGACGGCCGGGGTGGCCACTCCCGCGGCCAGCGCCATGTAGAAGCTGACGTGGTCCAGCAACGGGCTCGAGTAGCGCACCGAAACTGCGATCACGACGACATTTTGGGCTGCGGCGATCATGAACACGGTGGCAAGGAGGTCGTGACGGGTGAGGAGGCGCCTGGCGGCGACGCCGAACCAGGCGAGCGTGCCGAGCGCCGACGTGATGAAGATCATTGGCAGCGTCAATAGCGTGTACCCGCTGAGCGCGACTCTCCAAGGTGACATCTGGGGTGAGCCGCTGAAGACGTAAGTGCCGATCACGAACACGACCGCCAAAATCGGCCAAGCGGCGAGAGCGAAAACGTAACTCGAGCGTGGCGCCGACCAATCAAGGATATCGCGCACGAGTCGCCGGAGCGTGCTCGTGGGAGAGAGCAGACAGGACACGGCGAACGCGGTGGCGACGAGGCATGGGTACTCCTGCCAGGTAGTGAGGTACCACCACACGTGGCGAGCGTAGCCCGCGTTGCCCAATGGCCACCGCCGGAGCTGCGCCCATTCAGCGAGGGGGAAGGCGGCGGCGCAAACCGCGAAGGTGGCGGCGAACAGCGCCACTCGCCGGGCGGTTCGCGACGACGCCTTCTCCCTGTCGTCGAGCGCCCAGACGACGAGAAGCATCGCCACGAGAAGGAAGCACCGGGACGCGTCGGAGATGAGAGGCTCGCTGCGTAGAAGCACGAGGGCGAGCGGGGGAAGAAGGGCGATCGCGAAGAACCAGGAGAGCGGCCACGCTGCCATCGCCGCTTTCAGACGCGCGAGGTGGAGTGCGACGGCTCGCTTGAGCTGAGCCCATCCCTCGAACCAGACCTGAGGCTCGTCCCTGTCGTCGTGGGAATCGTCGGCGAGGTCGTCGACGACCTCTTCGGGGTCGTCGCGTTCGCTGTCGTCGAGCGGATCGTGTTCGCTGTCGTCGCCCACGACCCGCATCGTATCAGTGGGCGCTATAGCCGGAAAAGGGGCGGGGCTGCGGGCCGTCAGGCCCGCAGCCCCGCCCAGTCAGCGGACGCCAAATGCGGCGACCCGCGGGATCTGTTTATGCGAAAGGCGGGCCTTTTGCCCGCCTTTCGCCACCGTCGCAGGGGGACGGAATCCTATGCCGGCGTTATGCTGCCCGGCGAGTCGCCTTCTTGCGCAGATGCTCGCCGATCTCGTCGGTCTGGCGCTTGAACTTGGCCACATCCAACTGCATGCCGTGCAGGTAGGTGCTCCACTTGAGCGTCTCGCCGGCGAATCGGCGGGCTTCCTCAAGCTGCTCGTCGGAGGTGCCCATCATCTTCGTGGCGCTCTGGTGGAAGTACGTGCAATACGGGCAGTGCGTGGCGGCGGCGACCGCGTAACCGATGAGGTGCTTCTCCCGGGCGCTGAGCGCCGAGTCGCCTAGCTGGACCTCCTTGAACGTCGCCCACTCGCGTTCGAGCTGGGCGTCGGGAAGGTCCTTGAAGAACTCCGGGACCTGGCCCAATGTCGCGACGATGTCGCGATCGGTATCTGAACGGCTCATGGTGACCTCCGTCGAAGTCTGATTGCGGCGAGGAACCGCCGCGTACGCGGGGCATTTACCCGAAGGGCGAAACGGCAGACTGTTTGCCGAATTGCTTAACAAAGGGCGGGGCGGCGGGGCCGCCGCCCCCGCCGCCCCGCCCTTTCAAGCGGAGGGTGCGTTCGCGTCCTGCCTCAGACCGAGACGCTCCTCAGACCGAGGCGCCTCTGGGGTCGAGACGCTCGAGGATGAACTCCACTGTGCGGCGGTCGTAGCTGATGTGGTTCTCGACGCCGCTGATCTCGTGTCCCTCGTCGGCATAGATGTGCGCCTCACAGACCTTGCCGGCGGCGCGCAGCGTGTCGACGACCTGGCCGACCTGCCGCGTGGGGCAGCGCGGGTCGCGTGAGGCGGCGAGGATGAGCAGCGGCGCCGTGACCCGGTCGAGGTGGTTGATCGGCGAGTAATACTCGAGGCGGGCGCGGTCCTTGACCAGGTCGCCGACGTTCTCGCGGTCCCACCAGCGCAGGTCGTCGCGTACGGCGGGATCGAGCTGCGCGTCGATGTGGTCGAAGAAGGGCACACCGGCGACGCCGGCGACCCAGAAGTCGGGGAACTGGGTGAGCATATGCATCGTGAGGTAGCCGCCGTGGCTGCGACCGGTGACCGCGATGCGGTCCGGGTCGCAGCCCATCTCCACGAGCAACGCGTGCGCGCCGGCGCAGTCCTGCGCTTCGCCCTGACCGAGGAGGAAGCGGTTGGCGAGCTGCCAGCGACGCCCGTAGCCGTCGCTGCCGCGATAGTTGGGGTGCACGACCATGCAGCCGGCGTCGAGAAAGGCGTCGCGCAGCGGGTCCCACTCGTTGGCGTGATGCCAGGTGGGACCGCCGTGGATGATCACGACGCCGGCCCCGTTGTGCTTGCGCGGCCGGAAGAGCAGGGCGGGCACCTCGGCGAGCCGGTCGAGGCTGCGGTAGCGGATGTGCTCGCCGGTGACGAAGTCGTGTCCGGCGAGCTCGTCCGGCAGACCATTGGTGAGGCGCGTGGAGCGGCTGTCGGTGAGCTCCACGCGAAACAGGTCGCCCGGCACACCCGGGGCACTGAGCGCGACGACGATCGCGCTGCCGTCGGGTGTGAAGCGCGGATGGTAGTGGTTGCCGCGTCCGATGCTGAGATCGCGCCGCTTCTGCGTGTGCAGGTCCAGGTGCCAGAGCGCCGTCTCGGCGTCGTGGTCGGCGAGGAACGCGAGCGCGCGGCCGTCGGGCGACCAAACCGGATCGTGTGCGTCGCGATCGCCGCTCCAGGCCCAGGCGACGCGATCGGCGACGACGTCGTAGACGCCGATCGCGTATCGCTCGTCGACCACGCCCGTGAACGCGATGCGCCGGCCGTCGGGCGACCAGCGTGGAGACCAAGCGAGTACGGGGTCTTCGCCACCGACCGGGCGCACGCCGCCGCCAGAGGCATCGGCCACGAGCACGGCGCTGTCCTGCCCGTGCGTGTCGGTGTGCCAGGCGATGCGCGCGCCGTCGGGCGACCACTGCGGCGTCCAGTCGTTGAAGCAGTTGTCGGCGACGAACTCGACGCCGACGCCACCCGGGCACGGCACCGCCGGCATGACGGCGGCGGAGTAGCTCTGACCGTGATTGGCGCACAGCGCGATCCGCGAGCCGTCCGGCGAGAGCTGGAAGTCGGGGTTCGGGGAGAACTCGGGCGTGTCGGGGAGCAGGTTCTCGAGCTCGCCGCTGGCGAGCTCGTAACGGTAGAAGTCGAAGCACTCGGAGCCGCAGTCGTCGCGAGCGAAGTACAGGTAGCGGCCGTCGGCCGAGTACTTGGGGCAGCCGCAAGGATCGTCGATCGCGACGAGGCGTCTGGGCGCGGTCCTGCCGTGAGCGTCGACCGTGAAGATCTGCCAGTCGCCGTCCCGGCGCCACTCGAAGGCGATGGTCGTCCCGTCGGGCGAGATCGAGAAGGGTCGATACTCGGTGCCGACCTCGGGCACCGCCGCGAGCTGCGCGATAAGGGGCCGAGTCCGCTCGCTTTGCGCCATACCGGATCGCCTCCTGGATTCGACCAACCATGCGGATCACTCGCGACGAAGGATATCCGAATCCGCGCCGCTTGACTTCCGTCAACCGAGACCCTGAACGCTGGACACGGGCGCCGTCGCGCGGTTATTAAGCGAGCGGGACGGTCATTCGCACACTTCTGGGGGTGAGAGATGGTGGAGCCGCGTCGCCCGATGCTGCTGTCACGTCGCTGGATGCAGGTCGCGCTGCTTGTATTCCTCGCGGGGTTCCTCGGTCTCGGCATCATCGGCTACCTGAACTACACGGGGGAGCCGCCTATGCCGGCGAAAGTGGTGGACTCGTCCGGGGCGACGCTGTTCACCAAGGCCGACGTGATCGCCGGCCAGAAGGTCTTCCTCGGCAACGGCCTGATGGAGTACGGCTCGATCTTCGGCCATGGCGCTTATCTCGGCCCCGACTATACGGCCGACTACCTGCATCGCGAGATCCAGGACATGCACGGGACCTACGCCGCCAGCATCTCGAGCGCCCCCAGCGTTGCGGTCGAGGGGGCGATCGATGCGCAGGTGAAGCACGACCTCAAGACCAACACCTACGACAAGGCGGCCGGCACGATCACGTTCACCGCCGCGCAGGCCGCCGCCTTCAGTCATCTCGTCACGTACTACTCCGGCTACTTCGCGGCGCCGACGACGAAGTTCGGCCTGCGCCGCGAAGCGATCACCGATCCCACGCAGCTCCGTCAGCTCACGGTCTTCTTCGCCTGGACGGCGTGGGCGGCCGCCGCCGATCGGCCCGGCCACGACTACTCGTACACCAACAACTGGCCCGGCGAGGCGGCGATCGGCAACACGCCGACGGCGGACGCGCTCATCTGGAGCGCCGCCTCGCTGATCGCCTTGATCGGCGGCACGGGCCTGATGCTCTTCATCGTCGGCCGCTACGACTGGCTCGGCTGGCGGCGCAAGGAGGGCGCGCTGCTCGAGTTCCGCGCGCCCGACCGGGTGGCGCTGACGCCGTCGCAGCGCGCCACCGGCTGGTTCTTCCTCGTGATGGCGCTGCTCTTTGTCGTGCAGACGCTGGTCGGCGCGCTGACGCAGCACTATCGCGCCGATCTCGCCAGCTTCTTCGGCATCGACATCGGCCGCATTTTCCCCTACAACCTGACGCGCACCTGGCACGTGCAGTTGACGATCTTCTGGGTGGCGACGGGGTTCCTCGCCTGCGGCATCTTCCTGCTGCCGCTGATCGCCCGGCGCGAGCCGCGCCGGCAGAGCCTGCTGTCGTACCTGCTGCTCGGCGCGCTCGCCGTGGTCGTCTTCGGCAGCCTCATCGGTGAGCTTGCCGGGCAGCGTGGCTGGCTCGGCAAGCTCGGGCAGTGGTTCGGCGACCAAGGCCTGGAGTACATCGACCTTGGTCGCATCTGGCAGATGCTGCTCGTCGTCGGCCTGCTCTTTTGGGTGGCGATCATCTACCGCGGTTTGCGCAAGCGGCTGGTCGCGGAGAGCCTCGGCAACCTGCCGTGGCTGCTCTTCTACGCGGCGCTCGCCATCCCGGCGTTCTACGCGGTGTCGCTGATCGCCAACCCCAGCCAGAACCCGACGATCAACGACTTCTGGCGCTTCTGGATGGTGCACCTCTGGGTCGAGGACTTCCTCGAACTCTTCACGACGGCCATGGTCGCCTACATCTTCGTCCTCCTCGGCGTCGTCAGCGAGAGGACGGCGATGCGCGTGATCTACCTCGACATCATCATCTACTCGGTCGGCGGCGTGATCGGCACGATGCACCATCTGTACTTCTCCGGCACGCCGGCGACGACGATGGCGATGGGGGCGTTCTTCAGTGCTGCCGAGATCATCCCGCTGACCTTGCTGACGGTCGAGGGTTGGAAGTTCATCCGCCTCGGGGCGAAGCGGGATCCTGCGTTCGCCGTCAACTTCCCGCACTACTGGGCGGTGATGTTCCTCGTCGCCGTCGGCTTCTGGAACTTCCTCGGTGCCGGCGTTTTCGGCTTTCTCATCAACCTGCCGATCGTGAGCTACTACGAGATCGGCACCGGGCTCACCGCGAACCATGCGCACGCCGCGATGATGGGCGTCTACGGCATGCTCGCTATCGGTCTCGCGATCTTCTGCCTGCGCTACCTGGTGCCGGAGCGCAAGTGGTCGAACAAGGCGGCCGGCGTCTCTTTCTGGTCACTCAACGCCGGCCTCGCGTGGATGACGCTCGCCAGCCTCTTTCCGCTCGGCATGCTGCAGCTCTACCACTCGGTGAGCAAAGGCTACTGGGACGCGCGCACGCTCGGCTTCCTCGGCGGCCACCTTGAGAAAGTGTTCGAGTGGATGCGCATGCCCGGCGACCTGCTCTTCATCATCGGCGGTGCGCTGCCGGTGCTGTGGCTCGCCTGGCGAGGAGTGAGCGGCGGCAAGAAGGGCCAGTCCGACGGCGAGGATCTCGACGTGACGCTGTTCAACGAAGTCGAGACGGCCGGCGCGGCCGAAGGCGGGTCGCCGGCCTAGACTGCGCGTCGCAGCGCAACCGTCGGCCGCGCCCGGCAGCGTAGCCCCATCGGCGGCATGTTCCACCTGGGGGTGCTTGACACGTCCGTTCTGTCCACCCCGGCGCAGCGAAGACTCAACCCCTGGTTTGACGACGCCACTGTCGCGGGGCGCTACGCTTCTCCGGCCACGACAGACCGGCGACCGGGCCCCCGACCGGCGCCGTCTGTCAGGGCTCCGTCTATCCCATTCCGACCGTCGTCCGACGAGCTGCTGGTGTCGTGCGTCGGCACGCCGACGCCGTCCGTCGGCTGATCGCCGAGGAGGCCTTCGTGTCAGCCAAGCTCTCGCTCATCGTGCCCCCCACCCCCACCCTCCCCCCGCGGGCCGGCGGCCCGGTCCCCCCGGCCGCCGGCCCATCCCCTGACGGGGAGAGGACGGGTAGCCATCAGGCCGCCGCCGGCAGCCCGCCGGCGGCGGCCACCATCGCGGAACCTGCCGCGGTGTTGCTGCCGGTCGAGCTGGACGAGCCCGACGAGCTACTGGCGCCGCTCGTCCGTCAGGCGCTGGCGACGCTCGGCTACCATGCCGTGCCGCCGCTCGGCAACGACGCCGCGCCGACGCTCGGCTACGATGCCACACCGACGCTCAGCTGCGATGCTGCGCCGCCGGTCGGTGCGCTGCCGTCGATGCCGGAGCCGGTCGGCGCGCTGCCGTCGATGCGCTTCGTTTCCCTCGGCGGCGTCGCCGAAGTGGCGTGCTGCCGGGTGCGCGGCGCCCGCCGGCAGCACACATCCGCCGCGCGGCCCTTCACAGTCGCCTACGCCGTCCGCGACGGGCTGACCGCGACGCTGCACTGTCTGCACGGATGCGCCGACCTCTACGTCGTGCTCGAGGCCGGCGCAGCCGGTCCGCAGTTTGCTTACCTGCGGCCGCACCCGGTCGCCGCCGCGGGGCTGACTGCGCGCGAGGCGGATGTGCTCGCGCTACTCCTCGCGCGCCGCACCAACAGCGAGATCGCGGCGACGCTGGTCGTTGCGCCGGCGACCGTGCGCGCCCACTGCCGCGCCATCCTGCGCAAGTTCGCCGTCGCCGACCGGCGCACGCTGTGGGCGCTCGCCGACATCGCCTGGTGACGTCCAAAGCGCGAGGTTTGCCCGCGCCGCGCGTCAACTTTGCCGACGTTTTGGACGTCGTCGCGAACCATCCAGTGTGAGACAATCCGCGCAGTTCGGCAGTGGGTCATTCGCGCTGCGCCGGGCCGTTCGCGCTACCATTCTCCCGGCGCAGCGCCACGAAGGGAGCGGAAGCATGGCCAGCGAGCGTCCACCGATCGAGCCGATCCGGTCGGCATTCAAGTTTCAGTATCACAGCGAAGAACAGCTCGACCGGCTGCGCGACGCCACGCTGGCGATCCTCGAGAACGTCGGCGTCAAGTTCCCGTCCCAGCGGGCGCTGACGGTGCTCGCCGGCAACGGTTGCGCCGTCGACGGCGCCACGCGGATCGTCAGGTTCCCGCGCGAGGTCGTGCTCAAGCACATGGCCAAGGTGCCGCGCTACTTCAACCTCAGCGCCCGCGACGCCGCCTGTGACCTCGACCTCGCCGGCGGCTTCACGTTCTTCACCAACGACGGCTGCGGCGCCGAGGCGATCGACCCGGTCTCCGGCGAGCGCCGGCCCTCGCGCAAAGAGGACGTGGCGCGCATGGCGCACATCAGCGACTACCTGTCGGCGATCTCCTTCTTCTGGCCGCCGGTGGCGGCCACGGACTACCGCGAGAACGCCCGCCTGCACGAGCTCGACGCGGCCTTCAACAACACGTCCAAGCACGTCCAGGGCATGGTCCTCGGCGCCGAGACGGCCAAGCGCGCGATCGAGATGGCGACGGTGATCGCCGGCAGCGAGACCGAGCGTCGCCGCCGGCCGCCACTCTCGTCGCTGGTCTGCACCGTGCAGCCACTGATGCAGGACGAGGAAGGCATCGAAGCGGCGATGCTCTTCGCCGAAGCCGGCGTGCCGGTCGGCTTCATGTCGATGCCGACGTACGGCACCACCGCGCCCGCGACCATGGCCGGCGCCTTCGCGATGGGCGACGCCGAGATCGTCAGCGCCACGGTGCTCATCGAGATGCTCGTGCCGGGCGCCCCCGTCTTCCATTCGATGATCGGCAACGCCGCCGATCCGCACACCGGCAACTACGTGCCCAAGCCACTCAACCGACACGGTCGTCAGCTCGTCATCGAGATCGCCCACCACTGGGGCATGCCGACGCTCGGCGGTTGCTTCGGCACCGCCTCTGAGGCGCCGGGTACGTGGCAGTCGGCCTCGGAGGTCGCGATCGACCCGTACATCGCCGGTCTGGTCGGCGCTGAGCTCGTCACCGGCATCGGCCTCAACAACGTGTTCACGCTGCTCTGGCCGCACGCGATCATCCTCGACGCCGACATCTACCATCGCGCTCGCTGGGCGCTCGCGGGCGTCGAGATCAGCGACGAGACGCTGGCGCTCGACGTGATCGCCAAGGTCGGCCCCGGCGGGCACTTCCTCGGCGAGCAGCACACGCGGCGGCACATGCGCGAGTCTTTCGTCGGCGGCCTGCAACACCAGCCGGGCGCCGACGGCCACTATCGCGACCCGGTCGAGGTGGCGCGCGAACGCGCCGACTGGATCCTTGCCAACCACGTGCCCGAGCCGCTCGCCGCCGATCAAAAGGCCGAACTGAAGCGCATCCTCGCCGCCGCCGACAGAGAGGTGCGGTAGCGATGCGCACGCGTCTCGAGGTACTCTCGCCGGACGAGGTCGCGCAGCTCCACGAGCGCACGCTCAAAGTGCTCGGCACGGTCGGCATGCGCATCGACACGGCGGCGGGACGAGCGATCCTCAAGCAGGCCGGCGCCGACGTGGATGAGGCGACGAAAATGGTCAAGTTCCCGGCTGACTTCGTCGCCGCGTGCCTTGCGTCGGCGCCCAGGCAGTTCTCGCTCGGCGGCCGGCGCCCGGGCTTTGCCGCCGCGATGAACGCCGGCGAGTTCACGCTGGTCGCCGATGGCGGCGCGACCAGCGTCATCGATCGGATCACCGGCGAGCGGCGCGATCCCGTGCCGGCCGACTGGTGGGAGTCGACCAAGCTCATCGACGCGATCGACGACGTCGGCGTGTACTGGTGGATGGTCGAGGGCGGCATCGGCAACCAGAGCCCGGCCGACTGGGTGCAGTATTGGACCAACCTCTGGGGCACCTTCGGCAAGCACGTGCAGGACTCGTTCGACGATCCCGCCCTGGGGCCGCTCCTGCACGAGGCTCTTCAGGTCATCTTCGGCGGCGCCGAAGAGGTGCGGCGCGTCAAGCCGTTCTCGTTCCTGATCACACCGGTCTCGCCGCTGACGATCGAGGAGCGCTACACCGATGCGTGGCTGAGCCTGCGCGGCATGGGCATCCCCGTCGCGATCATGCCCATGCCGCTGATGGGCGCCTCCGCGCCGGGCAGTATGGCGGCGGTCACCCTGGTCGCCAACTGCGACACGATCGGCACGCTCTGTCTCGTGCAGGCGGCCGAGCCCGGCACGCCGGTCATCTACGCGCCGGTGATCGCGACCATGGACCCGCGCAGCGGGCGCCTTGCCGGCGGCGGTATCGAGCACGCCGTGCTCGGCGCCGCCGGCACGCAGATGGCGCGCTTCTACGGCCTGCCGGTGGAGGCGTCGGGCTGCGGCACCGAGCACTACGTGCCGAGCCCGCAGACCGCCTACGAAAAGGCCGAGTCGGCGCTCGTCGCCGTGCTCGCGCAGCCCGACATGGTCGTCGGCCCCGGCACCACGGGTGGCGCCACCATCCTCTGCTTGGAAGAGCTCATCATGGACGTCGAGATGTTCCGCATGGCGCGCAAAGCGGCGGCCGGCATCAAGGTCAGCGACGAGATGTGGCTCGACGACCTGCTCGCCAAGGTCGGCCCGTGTGGCGACTTCCTCGGCGAGAAGAGTACCCGCCAGAATGCGCGCAGCGGAGAGTGGTACCTGAGCGACTTCGGCGTGCACGGCAGCTACGATGCCTGGGTCGCCGCCGGCTCACTCTCCACGGTCGAACAGGCGCGCGTCAGGGTCGAAGAACTGCTCGCCGCGCACGAACCGCTGCCGCTGCCCGACGACGTCGTGCGCGAGCTCGAGAAGATCAAGCGGCGGGCGGCGCAGGACTGAGCGGGCGGCGCAGGACTGAGCGGGCGGCGCAGGACTGAGCCGGCCGCTTCAGGTCACGAAGCGTACGCCGGAGACGATGAACCACGCGGCGAGCGCCAGCAGGAACGCCGCCGCCGCGCAGAGCATGACCTTGTAGACACGCACCGTGATGAATCGCCGCCCGGCGGCGATCGTGCCGCTCACGGCGGAGTACCAAGTGAGGTCGCCGAGGATGTGCCCTACGTAGAACACGGCGACGCCCGCCACGCCGGCCGCGTACGCCTTGGTCAGCAAGCCAAGGCCGATCGTCGCCCACCAGATCGTCCAGTATGGGTTGCTGAGGCTCGAGATCACGCCGCTCAGCACCATGCGCATGCGCCGGCCACGGGCGTCGGCCTGCCAGTCGAGTTCGACTTTGTCGCGCGCGACGGCGGCGATCATCGACGCCGCGGTCCACACGAGCATCGCCCCGCCGATCAAGGCAATCGCCGCCTTGAAGCTGCCGCGCTCGAGCAGGTGGCCGAGCCCGACGACGAGCGCGCCGAGCAGCGCGAGCTCGAGGATCGCGTGGCCGAGCACCACCAGCGGACCCGCCTTGGCGCCGTGCCTGGGACTCTCGACGACGACGACGGTGAGCATCGGGCCGGGCATCAGCGCGCCGGAATAGGCGATCACCAGCGAAGAGAAGAAGAGGACGACGAGCTGGCCTGCGGCGACGGCGACGATCACTGCGTCAGTCGCCGTCGTCCAGGGCGTCGAACACGAGGCCGGTCAGCAGCTTCGGGAAGAAGTAGGTCGACTTATGCGGCATCGTCTCGCCGGCGTCGGCGATCTCGCGCACCTCGCTCACCAGGGTTGGGTTGATGAACGCGCCGAGGCTGTACTCGCCGGTGCTGAGCAGGTCGAACGCCGCCGAAGCGCTGGCGACGTAGTCGATCTTACCCTCGGTCTGAGCCGGATCGATGCCGAGGGCGTCGCGAAAGATCAGCTGATGGAGGATCGTCACCGAGAGGCG
>PKYG01000060.1 GCA_003132585.1 Actinomycetota bacterium | reverse complement strand
CGCCTTGCTGACCCGCTCAGAGATGCATCGGCACAACCTGCCTACAGCTTAAGCGATATCCGTTGCCGTGCAACCAGGCGGAGTTGTCTGCATGGGCAACTAAGTGGGCAGATGAGCATCAAGGAGGCATACGGCGGGGCGGTGGTCCCGGCGAAGTAGAATGGCGGGGTCGAAATGCGGGGCGTACCGGGCGCACCGGACTGGAGGGACGCGCTATGGTCGATGTGGCGATGGGCGAAGGGCCGCTGAGAATCGAAGATGTGGCCGCGATCGCGCGTCACGGCGCGCGAGTGCGCGTCGGCGATGCGGGCCGCGCCCGCATCGCCGACGCGCACGCCGTGATCGATCGCGTGATCGCCGCAGGCCGTGTCGCCTACGGCGTCACCACCGGCTTCGGTCAGCTCGCGACGACCCATATCCCCGTCGCCAAGGCGCGCGAGCTGCAGGAGAACCTCGTGCGCAGCCACGCTGTCGGTGTCGGCGAGCCGCTGCCGCGCGACGTGGTGCGGGCGGCGATGGCGATCCGCGTCAACACCTTTGCCAAGGGCCACTCCGGGGTGCGCCAGGAGGTCGTCGACCTGCTGGTCGAGATGCTCGCCGCCGACCTCGTGCCGTTCGTGCCGTCGCGCGGCTCGTTGGGCGCTTCGGGCGATCTCGCCCCGTCGGCGCACATGGTGCTGGCGATGAGCGGAGAAGGGGAGCTGCTTACGACCGACGGACGCCGCCTGCCGGCGGAACCGGCGCTGCGCGGGGCCGGCCTGAAGCCGCTGGTGATGGAGCCCAAGGAGGGCGTCTCGCTGATCAACGGCACACAGTTCATGGCGGCGATCGGCTGCCTGGCGGTGATCGACGGCGAGAGCGTGCTCGACAGCGCCGACCTCATCGGCGCGATGAGCATCGAAGGGCTGCGCTGCTCCATCGGGCCGTTCCAGGAGCGCATCCAGTTACTGCGCCCGATCCCTGGTCAGCGCCTGAGCGCCGCCAACGTGCGCGCTGCCGTCGACGGCAGCGCGATCATGTTGTCGCACCTGAACTGTGACAAGGTGCAGGATGCCTACTCCGTGCGCTGCATCCCGCAGGTGCACGGTGCCTGTCGCGATGCATTGCGCTGGCTGCGCGAGGTGATCACGATCGAGATCGACTCGGTGACCGACAACCCGCTCGTGTTCGCGGATGCGGGCGAGATCATCTCGGCCGGCAATTTCCACGGCGAGCCACTGGCGCTGGCGCTCGATCTCGCGGCGATGAGCCTCGCCGAGATCGGCGGCATCTCCGAGCGCCGGACGTTTCGCATGTTGAGCCCGTTCCTCTCGGAGCTGCCGCCCTACCTCACCCGCGAGAGCGGGCTCAACAACGGCTACATGATGGCGCAGTACACGGCAGCCGCGCTGGTCGCCGAGAGCAGGGTGCTCTGCCACCCCGCGAGCGTCGACTCGATCCCGACATCGGGGGACCAGGAAGATCACGTCAGCATGGGTATGACCGCCGCCCTGAAACTCGGGAGCGTGATGCGCAACACGCAGACGATCCTTGCGATCGAGGCGCTGTGCGCGGCCCAGGCGATCGATCTGCTCGCACCGCTGCAGCCCGGTGTGGGCACGCAGCGTGCTCGTGAGATCGTGCGGCGGCTGGCGCCGACGCTTGAGCGTGACCGCTACCTGGCGCCAGAGATCGAATCTGTGACCGACGTCGTCGCGGCAGGCGAGTTCGCGACGGTGGCCCGCGCTCTAGCGCGCGACGTGTGAAGGTCGCATCGTCTTCCCAAACGTGATATCAATCACAAGGTTTTGAACCGGGGCGGTCGACCGATCGCTCCTCGTACTTGGGGACCCACAGGAGGGACTGCTTCATGGCGGACACGACGAACGACGTACGCATCATCAAAGACACGACGGCCAACCCCGCGCCGCTCGGGCTGATGGCCTTCGGCACGACGACCGTGCTGCTCAACCTGGCCAACATCGGCGCCTTCAAGGTCACCAGCATGGTCCTCGGGATGGCGATCTTCTACGGCGGCATCGCGCAGGTGATCGCCGGCATCATGGAGTGGAAGAAGAACAACACGTTCGGCATGGTGGCCTTTCTTTCGTTCGGCCTCTTCTGGCTCTCTTTCGTCGCTCTCGAAGTGATGCCGCATATGAGCAAGTCACTCGCTCCGGATGCGAAAGCCGTCGGCTGGTACCTGGTCACGTGGGGCGTTTTCACGGGCTTGATGTTCGTTGCGTCGCTGCGCATCAATCGCTCGCTGCAAGCGGTGTTCCTGAGCCTCACCGTGCTCTTCTTCCTGCTTGCCTGGAGCAAGTTCGCCGACAGTGCGACGCTCCTCAAGGTCGCCGGCTGGGAAGGCCTCTTCGTCGGCCTGTCCGCGATGTACGGTTCGACTGCGCAGATCTGGAACGAGTATTACGGCAAGATCGTGCTCCCGCTGGGAGTAGTCAAGAAGTAGAGACCACTGAGTCTTGAGTCGTCGGCGACGGGCGGTGCTTCGCAAGGAGCGCCGCCCGTCGCGCGACAGGACGTTGAATTCTCGTCGGCGTCAACGTAGCCTGACTCTCGTCGGCTGGGAGAGTGAGGCTGCGATGAACGAGAGCGCTGGTCCGCGCGTCGTACGGTCCCCAAGAGGCACGGGATTGACCTGCCTGGGATGGCAGCAAGAAGCAGCGATGCGCATGCTGATGAACAACCTGGACCCCGAAGTCGCCGAGCGGCCGCAGGATCTGATCGTCTACGGCGGCATCGGCAAGGCGGCACGCAACTGGGAGTGCTTCGCCGCGATCGTCGCCACCCTGCGGCGGCTGCGCGACGACGAGACGCTGCTGGTGCAGTCGGGCAAGCCCGTTGGCGTGTTCCGCACGCACCCGTGGGCGCCTCGAGTGCTGATCGCCAACGCCAATCTCGTGCCCGACTGGGCCACCTGGGACGAGTTCCGCCGCCTCGACGCTCTGGGCTTGACCATGTACGGGCAGATGACCGCCGGCTCCTGGATCTACATCGGCACCCAGGGCATCCTGCAGGGCACGTATCAGACCTTCGCCGCGGCCGCCGAGCAGCACTTCGGCGGATCGCTCGCCGGCCGCGTCGTGCTCACCGCCGGCCTCGGCGGCATGGGCGGCGCCCAGCCGCTGGCGGTCACGATGAACGGTGGCGTGGCCATTTGTGTCGAGGTCGACGCCGAGCGCATCCGCCGACGCATCGAGACGGGGTACCTGGACAAGTCGACCACGTCGCTCGACGAGGCGCTGAGCTGGGCGATGGCGGCGGCGGCGGACAAGCAGGCAGTGTCCATCGGCCTGCTCGGCAACGCCGCCGATGTAGTGCCCGAGATCGTGCGCCGAAGATTCATACCGGACATGGTGACTGACCAGACCTCGGCGCACGACACGCTCAACGGCTACGTGCCGAACGGCATGGGCCACGAGGCGGCCCTGGAATTGCGCGCGAAAGATCCTGACGAGTACGAACGGCGCGCGGTGGCGAGCATCGTCGAGCATGTCACGGCGATGGTCGCGCTGCAGCGCGCCGGCGCCGAGGTGTTCGACTACGGCAACAACATCCGCGGCGTCGCCCGCGACGCCGGCTATGCCGACGCCTTCGCGTTCGAAGGCTTCGTGCCGCTCTACATCAGGCCGCTCTTCTGCCGCGGCAACGGTCCCTTCCGCTGGGTGGCGCTCAGCGGCGACCCGGCCGACATCGCGCGCACCGACCGCGCCGTGCTCGATACCTTTCCCGACAACGCGCTTGTGACCCGGTGGATCAAGATGGCGGGGGAGAGGGTGCGCTTCCAGGGCTTGCCCGCGCGCATCTGCTGGCTCGAGTACGGCGAGCGCGCGAAACTGGGAATGGTCTTCAACGACCTCGTGCGCAGCGGCGAGGTGAAGGCGCCGATCGTGATCGGTCGCGATCACCTCGACGCGGGTTCGGTCGCATCGCCGTACCGTGAGACCGAGAGCATGCGCGACGGCAGCGACGCGATCGCCGATTGGCCGGTGCTGAACGCGCTGCTCAACGTCGCCGCCGGCGCCAGCTGGGTCTCGTTCCACCACGGTGGCGGCGTCGGCATGGGCAAGTCATTGCACGCCGGTATGGTCGTCGTCGCCGACGGGACGGAGATGATGGCCGAGCGGCTCGAGCGTGTACTCACGACGGACTCCGGCACCGGCGTGATGCGCCACGCCGACGCCGGGTATCCGGACGCGATCGCCAAGGCGCGCGAGGCGGGCATCGACCTGCCGATGGTGGAGTAGACGGTCGATGAGCGAGCAACCGGGCGTTGTCTGCGACTTCGTCCTGCGCGGCGCGCAGGAGCTGGTGACGATGGCCGGTGCCGGCGCTCTCGGCATCATCGACGCCGGTGCGCTGCTCGCCCACCAGGGCCGCATCGTCTGGGTCGGGTGCGAGGCCGACCTCCAGGGCGCCGTCGGCGGCGACGGCCAGATCGTGCGTGTCGCCGACGATGCCGTGGTGGTCGATGCCGCCGGCGCCTGCGTGCTGCCCGGGTTCGTCGATGCGCACACCCACGCCGTCTTCGCCGGCTCACGAGCGGGCGAGTACGCCGAGCGGCTGGAGGGGCGCAGCTACCAGGAGATCCTTGCTTCCGGCGGCGGGATCAATCGCACGGTCGCGGCGACGCGCGACGCGTCGCCGAAGACGCTGGCGGAGCTGACCCAGCGCCGGCTCGACTCCTTCGTTAGGCACGGCACGACGACGGTCGAGATCAAGAGCGGCTACGGCCTGGATCTCGAGACCGAACGCCGGATGCTCGCCGCCGCTGCGGTCGCACATCCGGCACGACGCGTGCTCACCTTCCTCGGCGCGCACTTCGTGCCGGACGAGTTCGCCGATCGCGGCGACGAGTACGTCGATCTCGTCTGCGAGGAGATGCTGCCGTCACTGCGTGGCGCCGCCGAGTTCGTGGACGTGTTCTGCGACGTCGGCGCCTTCACCGTGGAGCAGTCGCGGCGCGTGCTCGTACGCGCGCGCGATCTCGGCTATGCGACGAAGATCCATGCCGACGAACTCGCGCGCTCCGGCGGGGCGATGTTGGCGGCTGAGGTCGGCTGCGTATCGGCCGACCATCTCGTCCATGCGACGTGGGAGGAGATCGCCGCGCTCAAGCAGGCGAACGTCGTCGCCGTGGTATTGCCCGGAACAAGCTTCACCCTGGGCAGCGACTATGCGCCGGCGCGCGGCTTCATCGACGCCGGTCTCACGGTGGCG
>PKYG01000072.1:15784-18510 GCA_003132585.1 Actinomycetota bacterium | reverse complement strand
CCTACGTGTTCGCGGGTGAAGCCCACTTTGGCGTCGGCTGCGACCTCGGCTACCGTGCCGACCTGGACGGCGAGCTGGTCGGCGCGCCCTCTCTGGTCGTGTTCGGCGACGGCCACGAGGTGCGCGTGCAGTCGTCTGCCGGCGCCGTGCGCTTTCTGCTCGTCTCGGGCAAGCCGCTGGGTGAGCCGATCGCTCGCTATGGCCCGTTCGTGATGAACACCCGCGAGGAGATCGAGCAGGCGCTGCGCGACTTGCGCGACGGCACGTTCGTGTACAGGGACTGAGCGGGCGGGGCGGCGGGCGCCGCAGGCGCCCGCCGCCCCGCCGCCCTTGCGCGCCCGGCCGCCGGGCGGCCATACTCGCGGCAACGGCACGACGGCAGCGTCCGGCCGGAGTGCGAGCCCGGCCGGCAAGCGAAGGGGCGAGCATGACCGAACCGTTCAGCGATCACGACATCGGGGCGCTCGAGCGCGACTTCCTCGACCACCTCTGGCCGCCATTCACGCAGATGCAGGGCCTCAAACCGATCATCATCGAGAGCGCCCAGGGCGCGATCGTGCGCGACATCCACGGCAAGGAGTACATCGACGCCTTCGCCAGCCTCTGGACGGTGAACGTCGGCCACGGCCGCACGGAGATCATCGACGCCGTCGTCGCGCAGGCCGCCGACGTCGCCTGCTACCACATGTTCGGCATCGCCAACCCGCCGTCGATCGAGCTCGCCGCCAAGGTCGCCGGGCATCTGCCCGGCGACCTCGACCACGTCTTCCTCTGCCTCGGCGGCGGCGAAGCCGTCGAGACGGCCCTCAAGATCGCTCGCCAATACTGGCGCAACAAGGGCAAGGGCGCCAAGTACATGGTCTTCTATCGCGACCGCTCCTACCACGGCACGACCTTCGGCGCGACGAGTGCGCAGGGCCTCGCGCTCAACCGCCACAAGTTCGAGCCGTTGCTGCCGGGCTTCGTCAAGATCGGCGCCCCCTACTGCTATCGCTGCGCCTGGGGCAAGACCTACGGCGACTGCGCGATCGAGTGCGCCAAGGCGGTCGAGCTGGAGATCGCCTTCTACGGCGCCGAGAACGTCGGCACGCTGCTCGGCGAGACGATGATCGGCACCGGTGGCGTCATCCCGCCGCCGCCCGAGTACTGGCCGCTGGTCGGAGAGATCTGCAAGGCCAACGACGTGCTCGTCATCAACGACGAAGTGATCACCGGCTTCGGGCGCAGCGGCACGTGGTTCGCCTTCGAGCAGTTTGGCGGCCGCCCGGACCTCGTGACGATGGCCAAGGGGCTGGCGAGCGGCTACCTGCCGCTGGCGGCCGTCGCCGCTCGCGAGCATGTCTACCAGGCGTTCCTCGGCGAGGCGGCCGAGATGAAGCAGTTCATGAGCGGTGCCACCTTCCAGGGTCACCCGCTGTGCTCGGCCGCCGGCCTCGCCAACCTGGCGATCATCGAGCGCGAGAAGCTCGTCGATCGCTGCCGCGAACTGGGGCCGTACCTCCAGGACGGCCTCAAGACGCTCCTCAAGCATCCGATCGTCGGCGACGTGCGCGGCGTCGGCCTCGTCGCCGGCATCGAGTACGTGCAGAGCAAGCAGACGAAGGAGTGGTTCCCACCAAGCGCCGCCGCCGCCGCCAAGGTCCGCGACGCAGCGTTCGCGCGGGGCGTGTTCG
Organism: Actinomycetota bacterium; assembly: GCA_003132585.1. Classification (GTDB taxonomy): domain Bacteria; phylum Actinomycetota; class Thermoleophilia; order UBA2241; family UBA2241; genus PALSA-647. Next base: position 16,837 of record PKYG01000072.1, on the reverse strand, counting down.
TGCGCCTGCTCGGCGGCGGCCACGTCCATGCCGTCGCGCCGCCGTTCGTGATTAGCCACGAGCAGATCGATACCATCGTGCGCGTGCTCGACGAATCGATCGGTGTGGTCGAGCGGCAGCTCGGGTACTAGCGGGGTCCGCGCTGGCAGACGCAGCGGACGGTCAGCGCTCCTGCGCCCGCCGCCCATCACCCTGTGCCGGCCGCCGCGCTGACACGGTTGTTCAGACGGTCGTGACCTTGACCCCGGCGACCTCGAGCAGCTTGATCTCGCCCGGTTCGGCGGAGGCGTCGGTGATGAGCTCGTCGATACCGTGGATGTCGCAGATGCGTGCGAACGCGAGGCGGCCGACCTTGGAACCGTCGGCGACGACGATCACGCGCCGCGAACGGACGATCAGCGCCCGGTTCGTCTGCGCCTCGATCTCGTGGTGGGTGGTCAGACCGCTGGTCGAAGAGATACCGTCGACACCGACGAACGCAAGGTCGAGATTGAGGCCGGCGAGCGTCGCCTCGGCGAGCGGCCCGACGAGCTCGTAGGACTCGCTGCGCGCGGTGCCGCCGGTGACGATGAGCTTGAGGTTGGGTCTCAGCGCCAGCTCGGCGGCGATGTTGAGCGCATTGGTGGCGATCGTCAGCCCGTCGCGGTCGACGAGCGCGCGCGCGACCTCGGTGGTCGTCGTACCGCCGGTGAGACCCACGGAGGCCACGTCGTCGCCGATGCGCGACACCGCGGCGGCGGCGATGCGCCGCTTGTCGTCCTTGTGCCGCCCGCCGCGGTAGCGCAGCGGCAGCTCGTAGAGCAGCGTGTTGGCGACGGCGCCGCCGTGGGTGCGCGAGAGCAGGTGCTGCTCCTCGAGGAGCTGCAGGTCGCGGCGCACCGAAGCGGTCGACACATCGAGCTGGCGGGCGATGTCGGTGACCGCCACGGAGCCGTTGTCGGCGAGCTGTTCGAGGATGAGGCTGAGCCGTTCGTCCTGGCGCATGGCACAATGGTACCACAGGCTGTGACCGTTTCTGTGCGAATCAGGATGGTATCGCGCAAGAAGCAACAC
>PKYG01000072.1:10160-15755 GCA_003132585.1 Actinomycetota bacterium | reverse complement strand
GATCGGACTCGTACTCGGCGCGACCTCGCTGGCCGGGGCGTTCGCAACGCCGGTGTGGAGTCACGTCGCCGACACGCGCTGGGGAGGGATCCTCGTGCTGCGCGTGTCGTCGTTGGCGACCGCCGTCGCGGCGGTGGCGCTCATGTTCACCGGCTCGGCGATCGCGCCCGTCGTCCTGGTCGCGGCCGTGATGGCGGTGTGTTCGGCGCCGGGCGCACCGCTCTCCGACGCCCTCGCGGTCGGCTACCTCGGTCCGGAACGGATGACCGAGTACGGCAGGGTGAGACTCTGGGCAAGCCTCGGCTGGGCGATCGCCGTGCTCGCCTTCGGGGCGCTGTTCGAGGGTGTCGGTCTGGGTCCGGTGTTGCCGGCCTACGCTTTCGGCTGCGTCGTCTACGGCCTGTGGACATGGCGGCTGCCGACCGGCGCTCCATTGCCGGCGCCGGTCGAGTCGCGCTTCGGCGCGGTTGGCGCCGTACTGCGCGCGTCGCCCAAGCTGGCGCCGTTCCTCGTCGGGGTCTTTATCGTCAGCGTGGCGTCGTCGGCGGCGTGGTCATTCGTCGGCCTGCGCATCGTCGAACGCGGCGGCGGCCCCTTTTTCGTCGGCCTCTCCGCCAGTTTGGTCGCGTTCCTCGAGATCCCGGTCATGCGGAGGACAGCCGATCTCGGTCGCCGCTTCGGTCTGCGCGCCGTGTACGTCGCCGGCGTGACGATCTACGCGGCCGTGTTCTTCGTTTGGTCGCAGGTCGGCAACGCACTGGCGATCGCTCTCGTGGCGAGCGTCGAGGGCATCGGCTTCGCGCTCGTCTACGTCGGCGTCGTCGTTATCGTCGGCCGGCTGGTCCCGCCCCAGCTCGGCTCCACCGGCCAGGCTCTGGCGCAGACCTTCGGGTGGAACGTCGCGCCGATCGTCGGCGCCTCACTGGGAGGCGTGGTGTTCGCGCGTCTCGGGGCGCCCTGGCTGTTCGGCGGCTGCGCCGCGCTCGCGATGGCGGGTGCCACGATCGTGTGGTTCGTGCTTGCCGGATCGGAGTACAGCCACGGGCAAGAGGCGACGGCGGGCTAGGGTCGAAGTTGTTGCTTTGTGAGCGATTTGCCAATACTATGGCCACAAATGAGCATGACCGCCACAGAGATCGCGACACAACCAGCCTGCTGGCGCCGCGCCGCCGAGCTCGCTCGTGCCCCGGCCGTCATCGCCGCGCTGCCGCCGGATGCAGCGACGACGGCGGTCGTCGGCTGCGGCACTTCGCTCTTCATCGCGCAGGCGTATGCCGCGGCCCGCGAAGCGGCCGGCCGCGGCCGCACCGATGCTTTTTCGGCCTCGGAGTTCCCGTTCGGGCGTGACTACCGCTGCGTGTTGGCGATCTCGCGCTCGGGCACGACGAGCGAGGTCGTCGACGTGCTCCGCGGCCTGCCTGTCGGCGCGGTCTCGACGGTCGTCACCGCGGTCGACGGCTCGCCGGCGGCGCGCCTCTCGGGTCGGCGCATCGTGCTCGACTTCGCCGATGAACAGTCGGTCGTGCAGACGCGTTTCGCGACGACCACGCTGGCGTTGCTGCGCGCGGCGCTCGGCGCCGACATCGACGGCGTTGCCGCCGACGCCGAGCGCGCCATCGCCGCCGACCTGCCGGTCGCTCCCGGCGCCGTCGACCAGATCACTTTCCTCGGCGGCGGCTGGACGGTCGGCCTCGCCAGCGAGGCAGCGCTCAAGTGCCGCGAAGCGGCGCAACTGTGGACGGAGTCGTACCCGGCGATGGAGTACCGGCACGGGCCGATCAGTATCGCGCAGAAGGGCCGCGCGGTGTGGCCCTTCGGGCCGTTGCCGCGCGGCCTCGCCGACGAGATCCTCGCTACCGGCGCCACGCTCGTCGACACGAGCGGCTTCGACCCGTTGGCCGCTCTCATCCTCGCCCAGCGCTTCGCCGTGGCCGCGGCCGAGCACAAGGGTCTCGATCCGGATCAGCCGCGAAGCCTCACTCGCTCGGTGATCCTCGCCCACATGGAGGTACCAGAATGACGCGCCTGCGCACTACCATCCTCATCTCCGCGGCGATCGCACTGGTCGCCGGTGCCGCCGGTCTGCTCGTCGGTGGCTGCGGCAGCAAGAAACAGAGCACCGTCACGAGCACGACCGGCGGCGGCGAGACGATCCTTGTCTGGCACGGCTACACCGACGTCGAGCGCAAGACCGTCGAACAGGCGGCAGTCGACTTCAACGCCACCAACCCGGGCTTCACCGTCAAGGCGGTGTTCGCCGGCAACAACGACTTCGCCCTGCAGAAGCTGCTCACGGCGACCGCCGCCGGCAAGTACCCGGACATCGCCTACCAGTACGGATCCTCGATGGCCAACCTCGTGAATCTGCCGAAGATCGTCACTCTCAACGACATGATCACGCAGCCGGGCGTCAACTGGGACGACTACTTCCCGGCGGTCCGCCTCGCCGCGACCGTGGGCGACAAGGTGATCGGCGTGCCGGCGCTCGTCGACAACCTCGCCATCGTTTACAACAAGAAGCTCTTCGATCAGGCGGGCGTCGGCTACCCGACGGCCGACTGGACCTGGACCGACTTTCGCAGCGCCGCGCAGAAGCTGACCAACGCTTCGACCAAGCAGTACGGCTGGGCCTACGTGAACGACGGTAGCGAAGATACGGTGTGGCGCTTCTGCGCGCTCCTGTGGCAGGCGGGCGGCGATCTGCTCACGCCGGACAACACCAAGGCCGCCTTCAACTCAGCGGCGGGTGTGAAGGCGATGACCCTGCTGCGCGACATGGCCGTCGTCGACAAGTCCGTCTATCTCGACTCCGGCAACGGCAACTACCTCAACCTCTTCAACTCCGGCAAGATCGCCATGCTGTGGACGGGTCCGTGGGATCTCTCGTCGATCAACGCCGATGTCTCCTACGGCGTGCAGATCCTTGCCGGCGACGTTTCGCACGCGACGATCGCCGGCCCCGACAACTACGTCATGCTGAGCAACGGCGCCCAGAACGTCGCCGACGCATGGAAGTTCATCACGTGGTTCAACTCGGCCGAGAACCACCTGAAATGGTGCATCCAGACCGGCTGGCTGCCGCTGCGTCAGTCGGAGACACAACTGCCGGATTACAAGAACGTCTACCTGAAGAAGTTCCCCGCCGACGAGCTCTTTGTCGCCAACCTGAACAACGTGACCAAAGCGCGGCCGAACATCGCGAGTTATCCGGAGGTATCGGCCGCGCTCGGCCAGGCGGTGCAGTCCGTGCTGCTCGGCAAGGCAGAGCCGCAGGCAGCTCTGTCGAGCGCCGAACAGCAGATCAACGGCATCCTCGCGACCGGCGGGCAGTGACCGCTGCCGGCGAGCGGTAGGGGCGATGGCCGGCAAACGATGATCGTCGCATGAAGAGGCGCGCGACGGAGGGCGAAGAGGCAGTTAGCGGAGCGCGGGCGACGCCGCCGCCTGCCCGGCGTCGCGCGGGCGCGATGGACCGCCTGCTCGCCTCCGAGCACCTGGCCGGCTGGGGCTTCGTCTCGCCGGCCGTCATCCTCATCGCGCTCTTCGGCGTGGTGCCGATCGTCTGGTCCGTCGTGCTGTCGTTCCAGCGTAACAACCTGATGACTCCGGGCGTCTGGATCGGCCTCGCCAACTATCGCCGGCTGATGCAAGACCCGCTCTTCACGCAGTCGATCCGCCAGACGATCGTCTACACGGCGCTCTTCGTGCCGATCACGATCGCCGGCTCCCTGGCGATCGCCGTCGCCCTCAACCGCAAACTGATAGCGATTCGGCTGTACCGGACGGCCGTCTTCGCCCCCGTCGTCACGTCGACGGTCGCCACCGCCGTCATCTTCCTCTGGTTGCTCGACCCTGACTTCGGCATCGTCAATGCGATGCTGCATCACTTCGGCGCGGCGCCGCAGCAGTTCTTTCAGAGCACCTCACAGGCGCTGTTCTGCATCGTCGCGATGACTGTGTGGGGCTGGCTCGGCTTCGGCGTGATCATCTATCTGGCGGCGCTGCAGGGTGTGCCCCGCGAGCTACTCGAGGCGGCGGAGATCGACGGTGCGACGCGCTGGCGCGCCTTCCGCCGCGTACAGCTGCCGTTGCTCGGTCCGACCACCCTGTTCCTCATCGTCTGGCTGAGCATCAACGCCCTGCAGCTCTTCGACGAGATCTACGTGACCACGCGTGGCGGGCCGCTGCACGCCACCACGGTGGTCGTCTACTACCTCTACACGCAGGCCTTCAACTACTTCCATGCCGGCTACGCGACGGCGATCGCCTACGTGCTCTTCCTCGGCATCCTCGTGCTCACGATCGTCGAGCTGCTCGTCGGCCGGCGCACGGTGCACTACCGCTCATGAGCGTGGGGATGGAACGGATCGATGAGCTCGGCGGCGCGGCCGCGCTCGCCGCCGAGCTCAAAACCCGCCGCTGGCACCGGCCGAGCGGCTGGCACGTGTTGCTGCTGCCGGTGGCCCTCGTGATGGCCTTTCCGTTCGTGTGGCTGATCGTCGCCAGCATCTCGACGCTGGCGGAGACGCGCACCTTCCCGCCGTCGCTGCCGCACGGCTTTCCGGTGCAGTGGCTGACCAATCTGTGGCACAACTACGGCGACGCGTGGACCCAGGCCCCGTTCGGCACCTGGGTCCTCAACACGACGATCGTCTCCGCCTCATGCGTGATCGGCAACCTCGTCTTTTGCAGCCTCGCCGGCTACGCGTTGGCGCGCATCCGTTTCTTCGGCAACGGGGCGCTCTTCCTCGTCATCCTGGCGACGATCATGGTGCCGTTCCAGGTAGTGATGATCCCGACGCTGCTGATCATCAAGCACCTCGGTCTCGTCGACTCGCTCGGGGCGCTGATCGCGCCCAACCTGGTGACGCCGTTCGGCATCTTCCTGCTGCGCCAGTTCTTCAAGACGATGCCGGTCGAGATCGAGGAGGCGGCGCGTATCGACGGCGCTTCGCGGGTCGGCACGCTCGTCAAGGTCGTGCTGCCGTCGATGGGCGCGCCGCTGGCGACCGTCGGCATCATGACGCTGCTGTGGACGTGGAACGACTTCCTCTGGCCGCTGATCGCCATCCAGACGCCGCCGCACATGACCCTTCAGCTCGGACTCCAGTCGTTCCAGAGCGCTCACCTGACGAATTGGCCCGTCTTGATGGCCGCCACGGTCATGACGCAGATCCCGATGCTCGCGATCTTCATCGTCGCGCAGCGCTGGTTCGTGCAGTCGCTCGCCTCGTCGGGAGTGAAAGGATAAGGTGCGGGCATGGCCACGGTGACCCTCGAAGGTGTGCGCAAGATCTTCCCCGGCAAGCCGCCGATGGTGGCGCTCGAGGGTCTCGACCTGTCGATCGCCGACGGCGAGATGCTGATACTCGTGGGGCCGTCGGGTTGCGGCAAGACCACGGCACTCCGCTGTGTCGCCGGTCTGGAGAAGCCGACGGCCGGCCGTATCCTCATCGGCGAGCGCGAGGTGCAGGAGCTGCCGCCGCGCAAGCGCGACGTGGCGATGGTGTTCCAGAACTACGCGCTCTATCCGCATCTCTCGGTGTACGGCAACCTCGCTTTCGGCCTCAAGGAACACAGCATCGCGCGCACCGA
>PKYG01000072.1:0-10102 GCA_003132585.1 Actinomycetota bacterium | reverse complement strand
GCCGAGATCCTCGAGCTGCAGAAGCGCATCGGCGTGACCAGCCTCTACGTGACGCACGACCAGGCCGAGGCGATGACGCTCGGCGACCGTATCGCCGTGATCAACGCCGGGCGTCTGCTGCAGCTCGGCACGCCGGAGGACGTCTTCCGGCAGCCGCGCAACCTGTTCGTCGCCGCGTTCATGGGCACGCCGACGATGAACCTGTTGCGCGGCGAGGTCGTCGGCGGAACGCTCAAAGCCGGCGAACTGATGTTGCGGGTCGCCGGCGTGTCCGACGGCCCCGTCGTCGCCGGCTTCCGGCCCGAGGCGTTGCTGCCCGCGCGCGAGGGCGCCGGGTTGCCGGTGCTCGAGATGGACGTCGATGTGGTCGAGGAGCTCGGCAACGAGACGCTCGTTTACGGCAGCGTGCCGGGCGAGATCGCGTCGATCGAGATCGACGCGACGCTGCCGCCGCCACTGCCGGGTTCTCGCGCACGCGTTGCGGCGCGCCTCCAAGGCTTCACCGCCGTCAAGCACGGCGACAAGCTGCCCCTGGCCGTGCGCCTCGACCGGCTGCACATCTTCGACGCGAACACCAACGAGGCGCTCGCCCTCGACGGGACGCCCACCACTCTCGACTGAACGCGTCGTCGGTCGCGGCGGGGTACGCTCTTTGCCGGCGCGTCCGCAGCGGAGCGTCTGCAAACACCATGCGATGAGGAGGTCCACCGTTGGCTACCGAACGACCCCTTGCCCTCGTGACCGGCGCGTCGTCGGGCATCGGCGCGGCGCTGGCTGAGCGCCTGGCGCGCGACGGACATGACCTGGTCGTCGTCGCGCGCCGCCGTGAGCGTCTCGAGGCGCTGGCCGGGCAAATCCGGTCGGAAAGCGGCGTCGCTGTGGAGGTGCTCGTCGCCGATCTGACCGAGGAGGGCGATCTTCAGAGGGTCGAGGCGAGAGTCGCCGGCGAGGGGTGCCTCGACCTGCTCGTCAACAACGCCGGCTTCCCCGGCTACGGCCCGTTTGTCGAGATCGACCCCGACGTCGCGCAGCGCTTGATCGACATCCATGTGCTGGCACCGCTGCGCGTCACCAGGGCGGCCTTGCCCGGCATGCTCGCCCGCGGGCGCGGCGCCGTCGTCAATGTCGCCTCGCTGCTCTCTCTCAGCGGGCCGCTGAAGATCGGCATGGCCGGCAGGGCGACATACGCCGGCGCCAAGTCCTTCCTGCTCGTGTTCACCCAGGCGCTGGCAGGCGAGCTGGCGGGGACCGGCGTGCAGGCGATGGTCTGTCTGCCCGGCATGGTCGAGAGCGAGTTCCACGGCATGCGCCGCGGGGGCGCGCACGGCATGCCGATCATGAGCTCGGAGGACGTCGCGCAGGCGATCGTCGTGGGTCTCGATCTGGGCGAGACGGTGTGCGTCCCGGCCCTCGACGACCTGAGTCCGTTCGACACGCTGCGCGACCTGCAACAGGCGATCCTCGCCCGCGGCAACGGGACCGGGCAGCTCGCCGCGCGCTACCGGGAGCCGTAGGGCATCGGTAGCGCACGGCGGAGCGGCGTTCGGCTACAGGGCGGCGTCCGCTGGCGGTCGCCGGTCGCAAGTCGCCGCGTCTAGCGTCCGCCAACCCGGTCGGCGCTCGTTTCCGCGCTCCAGCTCGCCGCGTGCTGTACGTCGACAAGGCGCTGGCTGCGGTTCTGCGTCGTGAGCTGGATAAGCCAGCGCAGCATCGTGATCACGCGATTGCCCCAGCCGATGAGGTACATCACGTGGATGAACGCCCACATCAGCGACCCGAGGAGACCGCCGATGCGCAGGCCGTAGGCGTCGACCACGGCCTTGCGTGGGCCGATCGTCGCCATCGTGCCCTTGTCCTTGTAGCGGAATGGTGGCGGTGCGTCGCGCCCCGTGAGCCTTGCGGTCACCGTGCCGGCGACGTGGCGACCCTGTTGCATGGCGACCTGGGCCACACCGGGCAGCGCGTCGATGGCGGCCATGTCGCCGATGGCGAAGACCTCGGGGTGACCCGGCAAGGTAAGGTCCGGCTGCACGAGCAGGCGGCCGAGGCGGTCGGTAGCGGCGCCGCTGGCCGCCGCCAGCGTTGCCGCCAACGGGGCCGCCTTCACGCCTGCCGCCCAGCAGATCGTACGTGTCGCGATACGCTCGACGCCGCCGTCGGGATCGCGCAGTTCGATGCCTGCGGCGTCGATGTCCGCCGCCGCCGTGTCGGTGCGCACCTCGATACCCCAGCCCCTCAGGTCTGCGGCCGCGCGCCGCCGCAGCTTCTCGGGAAACGTCGGCAGCACCGACGGCCCGGCGTCGACGAGCACCACGCGCGCATCGCGCGTGGCGATGTCGTGGAAGTCGCGCGGCAATATGCGGTGCGCCAGCGTCGCTATCTGCCCGGTGAGCTCCACGCCGGTGGGGCCGGCGCCGACGACGACGAACGTAAGCCAGGCGGCGCGCTCCGCCGGCGTGGTCGCCAGCTCGGCCATCTCGAAGGCGCCGAGGATATGGCTGCGTAGCCAGCGGGCGTCGTCGAGCGACTTCAGCCCCGGCGCCACCGCCTCCCACTCGTCGTGGCCGAAGTACGAGGTCGCCATGCCCGCGGCGACGACGAGCGAGTCGTANNGGCGGTGACCGTCCGCTCCGCGAGGTCGAAGCCCGTGACCTCGGCGAGCAGCACCTTCACGTTGCGCTGGCCGCGCAGCACGCTGCGCAGGGCCGGGGCGATCTCGCCCTCCGACAGGATCCCGGTCGCCACCTGGTAGAGCAGCGGCTGGAAGAGGTGGTGGTTGACGCGGTCGATGAGCGTGATCGCGACGTCGGCGGCAGCCAGCGCCTGGGCTGTGTACAGCCCGCCGAAGCCGCCGCCGACGATCACCACTCGGTGGCGGTCGTTCGCCGGCGCGGGGGACCCGGGTAGGCGCTTGAATTCGTCAGGCATAGCTTTCGTACGGTTCCCCCGGGGCGCGTTTTCACACCGGGAACGACGGCGCTGGTCGTGTCTACCGCATGCCGCAGGCGGCGGCGTAGTCGGCGATCACTTCGAGGATCTTGTGGCGGATCAAGGCGTCGGGGCGGTTCGTGAGGTCCCCGCTGCGAACCGCCCGATACTGGTTCGGCAGATACTGACTGAGGAGAGTCTCGGGGATGGGATGCTCTGTGAGGTTGCGCAGCAACCTGTCGAGAGCATCCCGCACTGCGGGCAGCGGCCAGCAGTAACGGCAACGATCACTATAGCTGAAGGCCCGCGCCAGGCGTTGCTCTTCGTTGGTGCCGCGGTGGTACGACCGCCAGTGCTCCGGGTGGTCGACCATCGCCGCGTCGAGCACGTCACGCAGGCGCGAGAGCGTGGCGCCATCGTCGCCCATCAGGAGCTCGCGCTCGACTGCCTCGAGCGCGAAAGTGGCCTCGCGCATCGCGAACGTGAGCGAGGGACCGACCTTGAGGACGGCGAAGTGGTCCTTGACCATCTGCCAGAGCGCCGTCGCCGACTGATAGTCGGTCGAGTGTGCTTCGTATACCAGCGGGCCGTGGACCTTGAGGCAGGCGCTGAGGTCGCGCGCCCGACGGCGGTCGTAGGGGGTCACGGTCGCGTCTCCAAACTCGACGCCGGGCTGCACAACGAGGGCGACCACGCGCTCCCAAGCCGAATGCAGGCCGGCGGCGCGGAAGGCTTGCTGTGCCAGGCTCAGGGTCTGTTCGACATCGGCGACCCGTGTCACCGCGACTGCGTGCTCGCCGGCCTGCTCGCCGCCCGGCACCGGGACCTCGCTGCCGATCACGTAGACCGGCGCCGGGGCGGCGCTCGACAGCTCCTCGCGGGCGGCTTCGGCCGCCGCGCACAGATCGGCCGTGCGTGTGGTCACGACCTGCTCGTCGAGTGGCGTGTCGGCAGCGCCGGGGTCGTCGGCGCAGCGCATGCTGGCGTCCAGGTGGATCTTCGTGTAGCCCGCCAGCACGCAACTGTGCACGAGATCGCGCGCCTTCGCCATCGCCGCCGCGGCCGGCGCGTCGCGCCAGACGTACGGGCCGAGGTGGTCGCCGCCGAGGATGACGCGCGCTTCGTCGAAGCCCATTTCGGCGGCGACCTCGGCGACGAAGGCGCGAAAGCCGGCCGGGGTCATGCCGGTGTAGCCGCCGAACTGGTTCACCTGGTTGCAGGTCGATTCGATGCAGATCACGGTGTCGTCGCTCGAGGCCTGCATCATGCCGGCCTCGAGCACCCACCGGTTGGCGGAGCAGATCGAGTAGAGTGCGGCGCGGCCGCCGCCCCGGTTCCAGTCGACCATGTCGAGGAGCAGCTCGGTCGTGGTGCGCCCGGCGAGGGCGCCTCTCATGATCGGGTGCATGACACTCCTAGAGAATGGCGAGCGCCTCGGCCAGAGTCGGCTGGGCGCTCGTGCCTCCGGCCGCCTGCGTGGACAGCGACCCGCAGGTGACGGCGAGCTTCAGGCAGCGTTCGAGGTCGAAGTCGTTGAGCCGGCCGTAGAGAAAGCCGGCGGCGAAGCTGTCGCCGGCGCCGACCGTGTCGACCATGTCGACGGTCGGCGCCGGCACACGCATGAAGCCGTCGGCGCCGCAGGCCATGGCGCCGTCGGCGCCGCACTTGACGACCGGCAGCGTGCCGATACCGGCGATCGCCTGCACGGCGCCCTCGAGCCCCAGCCTGGGTCCACCGATGTTGAGCGCCTCATTGGCATTGGGGAAGAAGACGTCGGTCGCACGCAGCACCTGACGCAGGGGACCGTCCCAGCGGCCGGCGGGGTCGCCCTGGCTGTCGAGCGACGTGCTCAGCCCGGTCGCATGCGCCTCGTCGAACAGACCGGCGAGGTGGGCGGCAAACTTGGGCAGCAGGAAGAACGAACTCGTGTGCACGTGACGGGCTGCATGCAGGAGCTCGCGGTCGACCATGTCGCCGGCGAGCGTCGGCATGCAGCCCAGCGACGTGAGGATCGCACGGTCCTCGCCGTCGACGAGGATGACGGTCAGACCTGTCGGCAGCACCTTGTCGACGATGCAGCCGCCGGTATCGACACCGCGCTGCCCGAGCTGGTCGAGCATGAAGCGCCCGGCGCTGTCGTCGCCGACGACGCCGACGAACGCCGTACGCAAGCCGAGGCGGGCAGCGCCGCAGGCGAGGATGGCCGCCGACCCGCCGATCGTGAGCTTGCCGTCATCGACAAGTTGTTCGACCTGACCGTAGGCAAGACCCGGCGGCACGCCGTGAAGTACCACGTCGGGGTTGGCGTCGCCGATCACCAGCAGGTCGAAGCGCCTGTTCGATGGGTTCATCGCCGCCCCGGTACGCCCGCCGCCGTCAGGCGCCCTTCGGGACCAGTTCGGCGGGCAGAAAGTCGCGATGCGCGCGCAGCATCTCGTCGCAGAGCTTCTCCATCTGGTCGAGCGAGAGCACCGCGGCGGCGTTGGGGTCGAGCAGCATCGCGTGCAGCACGTGGTCACGCCGCCGCTCGAGCGCGGCGCGCACCGTGAGCTCGACCACGTTGAGGAAGGTGCGGTCGAGCGCGGCACACTGGGCGGGCAGGTCGCCGACCACGGTCGGCTGCAGGCCCGCCCGATCGACGAGACAGGGAACCTCGACGCAGGCTCCCTGTGGCAAGTTGGTGATCAGGCCCGTGTTGCGCACGTTGCCGTAAACGGTGCGCGGCACGCCGGTGGCGATCGAGTGCATGATCAGCGACGCATACTCTCCGCTCCGCTCGATCGCGAAGCTCTCGCCGGCGGCGAGCTTGCGCTTCTCGTCCGCGTAGAACTCGAGGTTCTCCTCGCTGCGTCGCACGTACTCGTCCACGGGGATGCGCAGGCGCGTGATCTCGGCGTCGTCGCGCATCAACCACGGCACGTACTCGGCGATGTGCTCGCTCGACTCGGTGGGGAAGTAGCCGAAGCGCCGATAGATCTGCACACGCACGTGGCGGCCGAGACCCTCGGGGTCGGCGGCGATCGCCTCGTCGAGCAAGGGATACAGGTTCTCGCCGCGGCGCTCGAGGCGCAGCACCCACGACATGTGATTGACGCCGGCGCCCCAGAACGTGACCTCCGCGGGCGGCACGCCGACGTACCCGGCGACCTGCTCGCTCGTGTTCTGGATCGAGTGGCAGAGGCCGACGATCTTCTCGTGCGGGGACCCGTCGTACCAGGCCCAGCAGTTCATCGCCATGGGGTTGGTGTAGTTGAGCATCCACGCGTCGGCGCAGAGGTCGGCCATGTCGGCGGCGATGCCCAGCATCACCGGGATCGTGCGCAGCGCGCGGAAGATCGCGCCGACGCCGGACGTGTCGGCGATCGTCTGGCGCAAGCCATACTTCTTCGGGATCTCGAAGTCGGTCAGCGTGGCGGCGTGGCCGCCAACCTGGATCATGTTGATCGCGAAGTCGGCACCGTCAAGCGCGCGGCGGCGATCGAGGTGGGCTTCGATACGCGCCGCCGCGCCGAGCTCCTTGCTCGTCCACTTCGCCATCGCCTCGGCGGTGGCGAGCCGTTCGGCGTCGATGTCGTGCAGCGCGATCGTGATGTCGGCGAACTCGGGAAAAGTGAGGATGTCGCCGAGCAGATTGCGTGTGAACTCGATGCTGCCTGCCCCGATGAAGGCGACTCTGGTCATTGGCTGCGCCCACCTCTCTGTTGTGCGGATTGTGAGCGATAGTGTCGCAAATCGCTCAAGAATGAGCAAGTATGCGAGCGGCCGGACGCCGACCGGCACCTACGGTTGGCGTCCGGCCGCTCGCGGCGTACCCTACACACTCAGAAGTCGCCATGGTCCATCTCTATCGCATCATCGTCGTCGATCCCGGCAAGCAGCCCCTCTTCCTGCTGCTCGTCGGGCTGATGCTTGCCTTCCTGACGGTCCGTATCAACACCCGTCTCATCCGCGCCGGCGCGCGCTTCAAGCTTCCCCATTTCAAGCAAGGCGACGTGCACGTGCATCACGTCATCTTCGGCATCGTCGCGATGGTTGCCGCCGGCGTCTTCTCGTTCGCCACCCAGCCGGTGGCGCCGTGGCGCGACATCTTTGCCTTCTCCTTCGGCGCCGGCACGGCGCTCGTGCTCGACGAGTTCGCATTAGTGCTGCACGTCGAGGACGTGTACTGGGCGGAGAGGGGGCGCAAGTCGATCGACGCCGTCATCCTCGTGTTCGCCTTCGGCGCGTTGCTCCTTCTGGGCAGCGCGCCGCTGGGCCTCTCGGACAAAGGCCTGGCGGGCATCTCGGTCGGACCTCTCTGGGTGCTGTCGGCGCTCATCCTCGCCAACTTCATCCTGGTCGGGATCACCTTGGTCAAGGGCAAGATCTGGCAGGGCATGGCGGGGATATTCATTCCGCTGGTCGCCTGGGTCGGCGCTCTCCGTCTGGCGCGGCCAGACTCCCCGTGGGCGCGACGCTACGCGCCCGGTGCGCCGAAAATGCGTGAAGCGCAGGCGCGCGCCGCCGTCTGGAGCGAGCGCAAGCGCCGGCTCTGGGACCTGGTCGGCGGCGCGCCGACCCGGCACGCCGGCCAGCGTCACTGAAGGGCGTCGTCCGGGTGCGTCGGCGCGGTGCGCACGCGCTGTGCAGCCGCGGTCAGCGGCCGGCCGAGAACGAACCCAGCGCCGCGCCGAGCCGCTTTGCTCCCTCGGCGAGCTGTGCCGGCGGGTACATGCTGAACGCCAGGCGCAGCGCTCCGTCATCGCCATTGAGCATCGCCTGCGCGGCCGGCACGAAGGACACGCCGTGCCGTTCGGCGACCGGCAGCAGGGCGCTGGCGGTGAGACCCTCGGGGAGCGTCACCCAGATGAAGAAGCCGCCGCCCGGCACGACGAAGCTGCTGCCGGGCGGCAGATGCTCGGTGAGCGCGGCGGCGAGGGCATCGCGCCGCGCCCGATACTCACTGCGGAGCCGCTCGACTCGCGCCGGGTAGCCTCCGCCTTCGAGGTAGCAGGCGACGACGGAGGCGCTGAAGTGACTCGGGCAGCCGCCACTGTCGACGAAGCCGGCGGCGGCGAAGTGCTCGACCTGCGTCGCCGAGCCGTTCAGCCAGCCGACGCGGAGCCCCGGCGCGATCGTCTTGGCGAACGATCCCAGGCGAAGCACGGTAGCGACGGGAGCGATGCTCCAGAGCGAGGGTGGCGCGACCCCGTCGTAAACGAGCTCGCGATAGACGTCGTCCTCGACGATCAGGAGGTCGTGCGCGGCGGCGAGCTCCACGAGTCGCCGCCGCCGCGCCGCGCTCAGGCACGTTCCCGTCGGGTTCTGGAAGGTCGGGATCGTGTAGAGCAGGCGGGCGCGTCTGCCGGCCAACGCCAGCGCATCGAGGATGCGCTCGAGGACGACGACGTCGAGGCCATCGTCGTCCACGGGCACGGCCTCGAGGTCGACGTGGTGGTCGCGCACGATGCCCAGCGCGAGGATGTAGGTCGGGAGCTCGACGAGCACGGTGTCGCCGGGGGTCGTGAATCTCGTCAGCACCTGGTCGAAGGCCAGTGAGTTGCCACCGGTGATCGCGATCTCGCCCTCGGGCACCTTGCGGTCCTCGGTCGCGGCGATGCGCGCGGCAATCAGCCGGCGAAGTTCCGGCGGCCCTTCGTTGGCGCCGTATGGCAGGGCTGCCGTGCGCCCGCCGTCGAGCGCTGCCGCGCACGCCCGGCGGATCTCGGTGACGGGCAGTAGCGCCGGGTCGGGCTCGCCGAAGACGAGTTCGATGATGCCGGCGCGCGGAACGTTCTGGACACCATCCATGCCGCTAGCTTACCGCGCGGCACGGGAGTGTGCGCGCAAGGTCCCGTGGTGTGTCTCTCCCGTAGCGCCGGTTCTGGCGCCGTTCGCCAACTGATGAGCGAGCGATCACCAGCCAACGACCAGACCGACACGGCGCCGTCGCTATCGCGGAGCGCTTCCGCGCGCAGCACTAGCCCACTTCGTCGAGCAGCTCGCCGAGCCGGCGCAGGCCCTCGTTGACGTAGTCGTCCGGCAAGCCGAAGCTGATGCGCAGGTAGCCGTCGAGGCCGAAGAGGTCGCCGGGGGCGACAAAGGCGCTCTTCTCCCGGATGAGGCGCATCACGAGCTCGGTCGAGTTGATCTTCCGGCGGTACTTCACGAAGCAGATCGCGGCAGCATCGGGCGGCATGATCTCGACGTCGGTGCGCGCCGCCGCCCACCGCTCGACGTTCTCGAAGCCGCGGCGCACGTACCGCCGTGTCCGGGCGAGAATGCGCGGTCGCACCTCCGGTGAGAGCGCAACCGCCGCGAGCCGATTGCCGAGCATCGTCGTGCAGATGGTGATGTAGTCCTGCCAGGCCCACATCTGCTCGATCACGTCGGCGGGCCCGACGACCCAGCCGATGCGCAGTCCCGGCAATCCGTACGCCTTGGACATGCTGTTCACGGCGAGCACCTTGTCGTAGTCGCCGTACATCGAGGGCGTGAACTCGTCGGTAAGGCGCTCGGCGCCGGCGTAGACCTCGTCGGCGAGCAGCCAGGCGCCCACTTGCGCGGCCGCCGTGACGATCGCCTCGCGCTCGTCCGCCGGCATGATCCGGCCCGTCGGGTTGTTGGGATTCACGACGGTGACGAGCTTGGTCGACGGCTTCATCGCGGTCGCCAGCTCGTCCCGATCGAGCGCCCAGCCGCGCTCGCGTTTGAGTCCAAAGGTCGAGAGGCGCCGGCCGAGGTTCTGGGCGAGACCCCAGAACTGCTGGTAGTTGGGCTGCATGACGGCGATGTCGTCGCCAGGGTCGGTGAGCGTGAGCAAACTGGTGAAGTTCGCCTGGATGGCACCGACGGTGACGAGCACGTTGTCGGCGGTCGCGCCCTTGTAGAGCGCGGCGATGCGTTCGCGCAGCAGCGGGTCGCCGTTCGCCTGCGGGTAGTTGAGCTCCGTGTCGACGAGCGCCTCGATCTGCGCTGCGTCCTGCACCAGCTCCCGCATCGTCATCGGATGCACGCCGCTCTCGGAGAGGTTGTACTCGATCTGCCTCTCCCAGGTCGACAGCAAGCGTTCGAGCTGGAAGGGAACGAAGTCGGTGGTCATCTCAGGTGCCTCTCAGTCTCCGTAGGTGGTGCCGAGGCCGCGGGCGATCGCCCGCTCGTAGGCGAACCGGGCGATCGCCGTGTCCTGCACGCC
>PKYG01000026.1 GCA_003132585.1 Actinomycetota bacterium | reverse complement strand
AGCATCCGCTCGGTGTTGACCCGGAACAGATTCCTCAGCTCCGAGAGGCGATCCGCGGGTACGACATCGGCCGCCGCGGCGGTCACGGCTGCGTAGAGAGGCCCCAACAGGCTCTCTGCCGGGGCGGCGCGGAGGAGCGCGCTCCAGTCGCAATCGCGCTCGAGGGACGCCCGCACTGCGGCAACGCTCGCATCGCGCCGAGCGCCGCTCTCGGCGACGAGCCGGGCACAGTCGAGGAGCACCCGGTGCTCGGCCACAGCGGAACGACTGTCACCGGTATCGAGAAGACGCGCCGTGGTCACCCCCTGATGGACTGCGGCGTCGATGATACACGGTGAGGATGTGGTTCTGAGAAAGGACCGATACGCGCCGGCACGCGATCCTTGCACGCTGCGGGGATCTGCTCATTGGGGGTCCCCCCCATCTCACGTCGGATATGCGGGGCTGTACAGCCCCGCCACGCTCAGCGAGCCCGATCGAGCGCCGCCGCGCGGGCGTGAGCGACCGCGCAGAAGTAGTCGACCCAATCGTCCATGCTGCCGGTCTCGAGTGCGGCGTGCGCCGGACACCACAGGCACAGGTTGATGATCGGGCAGACGCGACAGCGCTCGATGAAGTCCTTGTTCGTCGAGCGCAAGTCGCGCACTCTCGGCACCACCAGCTCCCATGCCTCGCGCAGCGTGCCGCGGCGCAGATCGTAGGTAGTGTCGCGGTGCCACAACGACGAACACAGCCGGAAGGTGCCGTCGTAGCCGACGCTGAAGCTGCCATTGCCGGCGCCGCAATGGAAGAGGTGGTCACAGCCGTAGTGCTCTAACTCGGGGTTGATCAGCTGGCCGTCGGCGCAGCCTTTCTGGAGCGCGCCGAAGCGTTCCTCGTCGGCGCGCTCCACAGCCACGATCTCCTCCGGCGTGAGGCGCTCGGCGCGGATCTCCGCACTGCGCACCGGGTCGCCGTCGAAGCGCAGATGGAGGAGCGGGTCGAAGCGGAAGTAGTCCTTGGTGCGCTCGCGGCAGAACGCAGAGATGGCCGCGAGCTCATGCACGTTGGAGCGGATCGCCATCGCCTTGAAGCGGACCTTGAGACCGCCCTCCCGGAGCAGGTCGAGGCCGCGCGAGAAGGCATCATAAGAACCGGGGCGGCGCGTGACTGCCTCATAGGTCGCACGCGTCGCCCCGTACACGCTCACCTCGATGTCGCGCGGCGGATACTTCTTGAACAACTCGATGTGTGCCGGCGTGATCAGGCAGGCGTTGGTGAATACGCTGACCAAGAGGCCTTTGCGTTTGAGCGCCATGTAGACGGCGGCGAAGTCGCTGCGCAGCAGGGGTTCGCCGCCGCTGACGAGGCACCAGACGGCGCCCATGGCGACGGCGTCGCCGGCGACGCGCTCGATCTCGGCGAGCGTCAGCTCGCGCGCCCGCGCCTCGCGATCGCCGGCCGGCAGGTTGATGTAGCAGTGCCGGCAGTCGTTGTTGCAGCGCGCCGTGATCTCGAGGTCGAATGAGATGGGCCGGCGACGCTGCTTGAGCTTGTCCCAGATGCCGAGATCGGGCAGGCTCTGGCGGCCGACGAAGCCGTCGCTCATGCGACGACCTTGGCCGCATCGGCGTCGCCTGGCGCTAAGGCGGCGCCCGACTGGACGCCGGCGCTGTTCAGGGTGAGCCGCATGGGCGCTTGGCGTCGGCCGCCCGCGCGCGCCTCCGCGTCCAGCCGCTCGGTGAGCGCCGGCGAGCCCCCGGGCACGAAGCCCACCTTGCGGTACAGTGCCAGCGCCGGCAGGTTGTCCGCGAAGACGGTCAGGAGCAGCTCGCGGGCGCCGGCCTCCCGCGCCGTTGCAATGGTGCGCTGCATGAGGCCCTCGGCGATGCCCATGCCTCGAAACGGCCTCGCCACCATCGTCGCATTGATCCAGAAGCCGTCGAAGGGCGCCGCGCCAGGACCGCGCCGCACGACCTCGACGAAGCCGACGATACGCCCCCTGGCGGCAGCAGTACCGACGATGCGCCCACTTCCGCCGGCATCGCCACCGCCTCCCATGCGCGCGACGAAGACGTTGACCTCCATGTCGCCGCGCCTCGGCGAGAGGTCGGTGCGCAAACTGAAGCGCCGCGCCAGCTCGGCCTCGTCGGCCGGCGCGGCGCGCGCGATGATGACGGCGGGGCGCAGGCGGCGCAGGGCGCGCCGGCAAGCCGGCGCGCCCTGCGCCGCCCGTAGCGCCCCGCCCACCAACCTGTGCGGAAGGTGCACGGTCGCGACCGTCGCATGCAGGCGACCGGCGCGCGACAGCCGAGCGATCGCCTCGCCGACCGGCCCGGCGCCGAAGCGCACCGGACGCCCGGCGCGCTCGACGCGCGTCACAATACCAAGCACCGCGTCGCCGGACACGCGCCCGTCACTCTCCGGGCAGTTGTCGCCGCGCGTCTCGTATTCGCCGCACTCCGTCGCGACGAGACGATGCACGATGAGCCGATCTTCGCGCCCGCGGACCGCCACGACGTCGCCCTCGCGCGGCCCGCGGGCCCGCAGCGGCGCGACCGTGACGAGGTCGCCGTCACGCACGAAGGGGTACATGCTGACGCCGCGCGCCGTGAACCGGAACGGAACGCCGCGGTCGAGGACCGCGGCCAGGAACTCACGCAGCGCCGACCCCGACAAAGACACGGTGCCGCCGCGGGCGGCGTACCCGGCCGGGTCGCCTACGTCGTCAATCGGAGACACGCCTCTTCCCCGGCACGACCATGCGTCGCTCGAGCAGCTCGCCGACCAAGCCGAGTACGTCGCGCCCGATCTCGCCCTCGATGCCTCGTGCCGCCACATAGTCGGACGGGCGGTAGGCGACATCACGCTGGGCAGCTGTGCTCATCTGGTCTCTTCTTGTCAGTGACGTTCTGCGGCGGCTGCGCGCACGAGGGAGGGGTACCGAGTCGTCTGTGAGGTGGTCTGGGTGGCACAGAAGAGCATCACAGGGCGAGTAACGACCCCCCGTCGGGGTCCCCGCCCGCCCCCTCTTCACAAAGCCGGAGGAGTTCATACCCCGTGCGTTCCGCGGCGGGGCCGTGGACCCCGCCTTCCTTCACGAATCCCCAAGAGCCGAGGCCAAGGGAACAAAGGGATAGGGAGGTTACGAGCCGACTACAGCCGAACAGGCTTCACACTGGCCGACGGCGCCTAGGCCATAACACCCATTCAGCAGCTGTCCAACGCCAATGGCGTTCCCATTGTCCTTACACGCCCACAGCACCGCCTCCTCCGGCTTGCCCCGCACGATCACGATCAGCTCAGGCCTGCTCCAGACTCTTCTCATCTGCTCGTCTATGGGCTCGCTCCTCCTGCTTCTGGTGATCGCACCACCGCTTCATCCCGGCCACCGCACTTGTCGCTGATTGTACACAGTTTGGGAGGGGAGCAACAGGCGCTGCTGCGTCGCGTCGTGCAGCGTCATCGCGGTAGCAACGACGGCCTCAGACGGCGACCAGCATCTGGCGCTCGACCAGCTCGGCGACGAGGCCGAGCACGTCGCGCTCAATGGCGCCGTCCTCGGCCGCGAACTCCGGACTCAGCTCCGCCACCACGTCGGCGAGGCGGCGCTGCCCGTCGAGCTTGTCCCAGATCGCCTTGCCGGTCTCGTTCAGCGTGAACAACTCGTCCTCCATGTCGCCGATGCC
>PKYG01000126.1 GCA_003132585.1 Actinomycetota bacterium | reverse complement strand
ATGGTCGCCGCGCCGCACACCGTCGACAACGTCTTCGCTGCCGCCGACAAGGCCGGCACGAGGGTCGACCAGGTCTCCATCGGCACCTGCACCAACGGCCGGCTGGAGGACCTGCGCGCGGCGGCGGCGATCCTTAAGGGCCGCCGCCGCGCCGCTCACACCCGCCTGATCGTCACCCCGGCGTCCCAGGCCATCGGCCGCGCGGCCGCGCGCGAGGGCCTCCTCGAGGTCTTCATCGACGCCGGCGCCGCCGTGACCAACCCCGGATGTGGCTCGTGTTTCGGCGTTCACCAGGGGATCCTCGCCGACGGTGAAGTGTGCGTGAGCACCGCCAACCGCAACTTCAAGGGCCGCATGGGCAATCCCGCGGCCTTCATCTATCTCGCGTCGCCGGCGACGGCCGCCGCCAGCGCCGTCGCCGGCGAGATCGTCGATCCAAGACAGCTGCTGCCGGCGCCCTGAGGCGGCCGGCAGCGCAAGGCAGGAGGCATCCGTGGCCAAGACCTACGACAAGCCGCCGGAGATGGTCATCGACCCGGCAAAGCACTACACCGCGACGATCGTCACCGATCTCGGCGCGATCGAGCTCGAGCTCCATGCCGCTCTCGCGCCGACGACCGTCAACAACTTCGTCTTTCTCGCGCGCCACGGTTTCTACGATGGGGTCACCTTCCACCGGGTGATCAAGGGCTTCATGGCCCAGGGCGGCGACCCCACGGGCAGCGGCCGCGGCGGCCCGGGCTACACGTTCGCGGACGAGTTCGACTTCACCTTGCGCCACGACGGGCCCGGCGTGCTGTCGATGGCCAATGCCGGTCCCGGCACGAACGGCTCGCAGTTCTTCATCACGCATGTCGCCACGCCGCACCTGGACGATCGCCACACCGTGTTCGGCCGGGTCACCAAGGGCATGGATGTGGTGCTCGCGATCCCCGAGCGCGACCCGCAGGGGGCGCGCGAACCGGGGGTCGCGATGGCGCGGATCACGATCGTCGAGAGTTGATGGGCGTTCTGCGCGGCACTGCCTGGACCTTCGGCGACGATGTCTCCACCGACCACATCGCCCCGGGCCGTTTGCTCCACTTGCGCAGCGATCTGCCGGAGCTCGCCAAACACGTCATGGAGGACGCCGACCCCGGCTTCGCCGCGGCGATGAGCCGCGGCGACTTCATCGTCGGCGGGCGCAATTTCGGACTCGGCTCGAGTCGCGAGCACGCGCCGCGCATCATCAAGATCGCCGGCGTCGGCGCCGTGCTCGCACAGTCGTTCGCGCGCATCTTCTTCCGCAATGCGATCAACGTCGGGCTGCCCCTCCTTCAATGCGACACCAGCGGCATCGACCAGGGCGATGAGCTGGAGGTCGACCTCGAGGGTGGCGAAGTGCGCAACGCGACCAAGGATGCGGTGGTCCGCTTCGTGCCGCTGCCGCCGGTGATGGTCAAGATCCTCGCCGACGGCGGCCTCGTCGACCACATCAAGAAGCATGGCGGGTTCGACCTGCCGGAGGGCTGACACAATGACCTACACAGTGACGTTGATCCCCGGTGACGGCACGGGGCCGGAGCTTACGCAGGCGCTCGAGACGGTGATCGCCGCCACTGGCGTGCCGATCGAATGGGAGCGCCGGGATGCCGGCGTCGATGTGATGGAGGAGTACGGCACGCCGCTGCCCGAGCAGGTGCTCGAGTCGGTGCGCCGCAACAAGGTCGCGATCAAGGGGCCGATCACGACGCCTGTCGGCAGCGGCTTTCGCAGCGTCAACGTGGCGCTGCGCAAGGAGCTCGATCTCTACGCCTGCCTGCGGCCGGCGGAGTCGCTCAAGGGCGTGCGCAGCCGCTACAAGGACATCGATCTCGTGATCGTGCGCGAGAACACCGAAGACCTGTACGCCGGCATCGAGCACATGGTCGGCGCCGACGCCGCCGAGAGCATCAAGATCATCACGCGCAAGGGCAGCGAGCGCATCGTGCGCTTCGCCTTCGAGTACGCGCGCACGCACGACCGGCGCAAGGTGACGGCCGTGCACAAGGCCAACATCATGAAGTGCACCGACGGGCTCTTTCTCGCCGTTGCGCGGGAGGTGGCGGAGCGGTACGCCGACATCGAGTTCGAGGACCGCATCGTCGACAACATGTGCATGCAGTTGGTGCAGAAGCCGGAGCTCTACGACGTGCTCGTGCTGCCCAACCTGTACGGAGACATCGTCAGCGACCTCTGTGCCGGCCTGATCGGCGGTCTCGGCGTGGCGCCGGGAGCGAACATCGGTGAGAGCGCTGCCGTGTTCGAACCCGTCCACGGCAGCGCCCCCAAGTACACCGGCCAGAACAAGGTCAACCCGACGGCGCTGCTGCTCAGCGGCGTGCTGATGCTCGACCACCTCGGCGAGACCGAGGCGGCCAAGCGCATGCATGCCGCCATCGCCGCCGTCATCGCCGAGGGCAAGGACGTGACCTACGACCTCGGCGGCGCGGCGGGCACGCAGCAGATGGCGGCGGCGATCGCGCGCCGCCTCTAGCCCCGAAC
>PKYG01000033.1:13208-14631 GCA_003132585.1 Actinomycetota bacterium | reverse complement strand
ATCGCGCTCTACTACTACGAGAGCCTGACGCTGCGCGAGA
This sequence comes from Actinomycetota bacterium, assembly GCA_003132585.1. Taxonomy (GTDB): domain Bacteria; phylum Actinomycetota; class Thermoleophilia; order UBA2241; family UBA2241; genus PALSA-647. The sequence goes on along the minus strand of PKYG01000033.1, from coordinate 14,591 downwards.
TCGGCGAGGTGCTCGGCGTCACCGAGTCGCGCGTCTCGCAGCTGCACACCAAGGCGATCCTGCGTCTCAAGGGCCGCCTGCGCGACGAGATCGAGCCCGCCGCGATCGGCTGACGCCGGCGGCGGCCCCCCGCGCCGCGCACGCGGCGCGCCGCCTGCGCATCCTGTGGTAGAATCCATCGCTGTTTTGTACACCGCGACCCGGTGGACCACGGTCTCGTGGCGGTGTCCCGCAAGGGATTCCACGAGTCCAACCGCCGGCAGTAGAGGGCGCCGCCCGCAGGGCGGGGCGCGCCAGATAACCGTTTCAGAAGGAGGCAGCTTTGGCTGCGACCACACCCACGGTCAGCATGAAGGACCTGCTCACGAGCGGCGTCCACTTCGGCCATCAAACCCGGCGCTGGAACCCGAAGATGAAGTCGTACATCTTCGGCGAGCGCGGCGGCATCTACGTCATCGACCTGCAGCAGACGACCGTCCTCATCGACGAGGCGTACGCCTTAGTCAAGAACCTCACCGGTCGCGGCGGCAACGTGCTCTTCGTCGGCACCAAGAAGCAGTGCCAGGACGCGGTCAAGGCCGAGGCCGAGCGCGTCGGCATGCCGTATGTGTGCAACCGCTGGCTCGGCGGCTTGCTCACCAACTTCGCCACATTGAGCAAGCGCATCAAGCGGTTGCACGAGCTGCGCAAGCTCGTCGAGGACGGCTCCATCGATTTGCTGCCGACGCGCGAGGCGATCGGCCTCAAGGGCGACCTGCAAAAGCTTGAGACCAACCTCGGCGGCGTCGCCGAGATGGAGCGCCTGCCCGCCGCCGTCTTCGTCGTCGACCCCCGCAAGGAGGCGATCGTCGTCAAGGAGGCGCGTAAGCTTCACATCCCGATCATCGGCCTGGTCGACACCAACTGCGACCCGGACGAGATCGACTACGTGATCCCCGGCAACGACGACGCGATCCGCTCGTGCGGGCTCATCGTGCGCGTGATCGCCGACGCCGTCGCCGAGGGCCGTCAGATGGTCGCCGAGGCCGAGTTCAAGGCGGCGCAGGAGCGCGCCGCGGCCGAGAAGCTAGCGGCCGAAGCCGCGGCCAAGGCCGCCGCGGAGGTCGCCGCCGCCGAAGCCGCCGCCGCCGAGAAGGCCGCCGCCGAAGCGGCCGCGGCACCCGCCGAAGCGCCTGCGGCCGGGGTGGCCGCCGAGGCGAAGCAAGTCGGGGCACCCGCCGGAGCGCCTGCGGCCGGGACTCCGGCCCCGGCGCCGGCGAAGGTCGCTCCAGTACCTTCGGTGGCCGCGAAGGTCGCTCCAGTACCTGCGGTGGCCGCGAAGGTCGCCCCTGCGCCGGCGCCCGAGGCGCCCGCGAAGGTCGCCCCTGCGCCCGCGGCCGTGAC
>PKYG01000033.1:0-13155 GCA_003132585.1 Actinomycetota bacterium | reverse complement strand
GCCGTGACTCCGGCCCCGGCGCCCGCGACGCCAGCGCCCGCGGTGGCCGCGAAGGTCGCGCCTGCGCCTGCGGCCGTGACTCCGGCCCCGGCATCCGCGACGCCAGCGCCAAAGGTGGAGCCGATTGTCGAGGTCAAGGTCGAGCCGGAGCCGAGGGCCAAGGCCGAGGTCAAGGTCGAGCCGGAGCCCAAAGCCGTAGCCGAGCCGAAGGCCGAAGCTGAGCCGCAGCCGAAGGCCAAGGCCGAGGTCAAGGTCGAGCCGGAGCCCAAAGCCGTAGTTGAGCTGAAGGCCGAAGCTGAGCCGAAGGCCGACGCCAAGCCGAAGGCGGAGCCGTTGGCGAAGGTCGAAGTGAAGCCGACGACGCAGGCCGCCGACAAGCCGGCGAAGGCCGCGAAGGCGGAGAAACCCGCGGCCGACAAGACGCCGGCGAAGGCCGCCAAGCCCGAGAAGCCCGAGAAGGCCGCGAAGGCGGAGAAGCCCGCGGCCGACAACAAGCCGGCGAAGACCGCCAAGCCCGAGAAGGCCGAGAAGCCGGAGAAGCCCGCGGCCGCCACGAAGCCGGCGAAGAAGACCGCCAAGGCGGCAACCGACGAACCCAAAAGTGAGTGATGCGTAGTGGCTGAGATCACCGCCGCCCTGGTCAAGGAGCTCCGCGAGAAGAGCGGGGCGGGCATGATGGATTGCAAGAAGGCTTTGGCCGCCACAAACGGCGACATCGAGCGGGCGATCGACGAACTGCGTAAGCACGGCCTTGCCGCCGCCCAGAAGAAGAGCGCGCGCGTCACCAAAGAGGGCGCGATCGACGCGTACATCCACGCCGGCGGCAAGATCGGCGTGCTGGTCGAGGTCGGCGTCGAGACCGACTTCGTCTCGCGCAGCGACAACTTCAAGGAGTTCACCCACGACCTGGCGATGCACGTCGCCGCCGCCAGCCCGCGGTGGGTCACGCGCGACGAGGTGCCGGCGGCCGTGGTCGATCGCGAGAAGGCGATCTACGCCGAACAGGCCACAGGTAAGCCCGAGAACGTGATCGAGAAGATCCTCACCGGCAAACTGGAGAAGTTTTTCAGTGAGAACTGCCTTATGGAGCAGGCCTTCGTCAAGGATCCCGACCTGAATATCGAGCAGCTGCGCACCAACCTCGTCGGTGTGATCGGCGAGAACGTCGAGGTGCGCCGCTTCGCCCGCTTCCAGCTGGGCGAGAGCCAGGAAGGGTGACGGCGATGGGGGGCGGCCCCAGAGAGAACGCCTTCCGTCGTGTGTTACTTAAGCTCAGCGGGCAGGCGCTTGCCGGCGAGGGGCAGAAGGCGATCGACCCGACGAGCACGCGCGAGCTGGCGCAGAACATCGGCGACGCGCGTGCAAGCGGCGTCGAGCTGGCGATCGTCGTCGGCGGCGGCAACATCTTCCGCGGCGTCGCCGCCGCGACCAAGGGCATGGACCGCGCCACGGCCGACTACATCGGCATGATCGCCACCGTGCAAAACGCGCTCGCCCTGCAGGACGCGCTCGAGCACGCCGGCGTCGACACGCGGGTGATGAGCGCGCTCGAGATCCGCTCGGTCTGCGAACCGTACATCCGTCGGCGCGCCCTGCGGCACATCGAGAAAGGGCGCGTGGTGATCTGCGCCGCCGGCACCGGCAACCCGTACTTCTCGACCGACTCGGCGGCGGCACTGCGCGCGCTCGAGCTCGGTTGCGAAGCGATCCTCATGGCCAAGCGCGAGTACGACGGCGTGTACGATGCCGACCCCGCGCAGGTGCCGGGGGCGAAGTTCATCCCGGCGCTCACGCATCTCGAGGCGATCGAGCGCGGTCTGCGTGTCATGGACACGACCGCGCTCAGCCTCTGCATGGACAACGATCTTCCCATCCACGTGTTCAAGATGACCGGCGACAACATCGTCCGCGTGCTCTCCGGTGAGCGTGTCGGCACGGTGGTCTCTTCGGCAGGGGGCAACAAGCAAGGGAGGGTGTAACGGTGGAGAAGGAGCTGCTCGACGACGCGCGCGACCGCATGACCAAGGCGGTGGCGGCGACCAAGACGGAGTTCAACTCGGTACGCAGCGGCCGCGCCTCGACGGCATTGCTCGACCGCATCCAGGTCGACTACTACGGCACCCCGACGCCTCTCAGGCAGATCGCCAACCTGGCCACGCCAGAGCCGCGCCTGCTCACCGTCACCCCTTACGACAAGAGCGCGATGAAGGGCATCGAGAAGGCGATCATGGAGTCCGACCTCGGTCTCAACCCGAACAACGACGGCCAAGTCATCCGCCTGCCGATCCCGCACCTCACGGAGGAGCGTCGTCGGGAGCTCGTCAAGATGGTGCACCGCCTCGCCGAAGACGGCAAAGTGGCGCTGCGCAACATCCGTCGCGAGGTGCTCAAGGACTTCAAGGACGCCAAGCACGACGGCTTGCTCGGCGAGGACGACGAGCGGCGCGCCGAAGAGCACATGCAGAAGCTCACCGACGAGTTCGTGCACCAGATCGAAGAGTTGGTCAAGCACAAAGAAGCCGAGATACTCGAGGTCTAGTGGCCGCGTTCAAGTCCTGGCGCCGCATGCGGGCCGCTCGCGGCTATCGCGAGCCGGCGGCCGGCGGCGCCGTCTGCCGCTACGTGGCGATCGTCATGGACGGCAACGGGCGCTGGGCGCAGCGCAAGGGCCTGCCCGTGGCCGCCGGCCACCGGGCAGGCGCACGGGCGCTGCGCCGCGTGCTCGAGCGCTGCCTCGACGTCGGCATCGAAGAGGTCACCGTCTACTCGTTCTCGACCGAGAACTGGAATCGCCCCGCCGAAGAGGTCGCGGCGCTGATGGACCTCTTCATCGAGCAGATCACGACGCAAGTGCCCGACATCCACGAGCGCGGCGTGCGGGTGCGCTTCGTCGGGCGCCGTGAGGGCGTGCCGCCGCTGCTCGTGGAACGCATCGACGCGGCGGAGTCGCTGACGGCGCTGAATACGCGGATGACGCTCTACATCGCCTTCAACTACGGCGGCCGGGCGGAGATCCTCGACGCTGTGCGGGCGCTGGCGGCACGGGCGCCGGCGGCGCTTGCCGCCGGCGCCACACCCGACGCCATCGACGAGGCGGCGTTTCGCCGTTGCCTCAGCGCGCCCGAGATGCACGATCCGGAGTTGCTCATCCGCACCAGCGGCGAGCAGCGCATCTCCAACTTCCTCCTCTGGCAACTCGCCTACAGCGAGCTCTACTTCTCGCCCAAGCTGTGGCCCGATTTTGGCGGGAGCGACCTCGATGAAGCGCTCGCCGAGTACGCGCGCCGCCTGCGCCGTTTCGGGGCGCGCTGATGCTCGGCACGCGAATCGTCTCGGGGCTCGTTCTGGCGGCGGCGGCGATCGTCGTCATCGCCCACGGTGGCGGCGTGTTCTTCGCCGTGGTCCTGGTTCTGGCCGTGCTCGGCCTGAACGAGTTCTACCGCATGTTGCGACCGTATCGGCCGATCGCGCTCGCCGGCTTCCTGTCGCTCGGCCTCGTGCTCTACATGGCGTGGTATCAAGACCTCGTCCGCCTGTTCGCCTCGCTGGCGATCGCGGTCGTGCTCACCTTCCTGTTCGCGGCGCTCGGCGGCCCGCGCCGCGGCGTCACGGGCCGCATCGCCGTCACCGTGCTCGGCGTGCTCTACCTCGGCTTCGGCTTCGGCTTCCTGCTGCTGACGCGGCGGCTTGCCGACGGCTCGGCGATGCTGCTCACGGTCGTCTTCGGCACCTGGGCCGGTGACACACTGGCGTACTTCACCGGCCGCTATTTCGGCTCCACGCCGATGACGCCGCGGCTCTCACCGAAGAAGACGTGGGAGGGTTTTGCCGGCGGCGCGATAAGCACGATCCTGCTGGTCGTGTTCATCGGCTTGTACACGCCGCTCGACCCGAGCCAGTCGCTGCTGCTCGGGGCGACGATCGCCGTTGTCGGTCCGGTCGGCGATCTGTTCGAATCGCTGATCAAGCGCGACGTCGCCGCCAAGCACGCGGGCCGTGCCATCCCCGGCCACGGCGGCATCCTCGACCGCTTCGACGCGCTGCTCTTCGCCGCCGTGGCCTGCTACTACGTGCTCACGGTCGGCTTCGGGTTCTGAGTCGCGCGCGAGGGCGCGGCTGAGCCCTGCGCCCTGCGCGCGAGGGCGCGGCGGCCGCCTCTAGGTCAGGGGCATGGCCAGTGTCGGGCTGATCACGACGCCCTGCCAGTTCAGGCGCCAGGTGGCAGCGCCCGCCTCGCGCACGCCCGCCTTGTAGGCGCCGCCGGCGCCCGTCGTCACGCGCCCGACGGTGGTCCAGCGGCCGCCGGGATACCGGCGCTGCACGGCGAGCACCTTGCCCTTGAGCGTGCCGACGCTCGCACAGGTGAGGGTACCCTTGAGCACGAAGCCGACGTTGGCCTTGGTAGTCGCCGGCCCGGCGAGCGTCAGCGTGTTGCCGCCGGCGAACGCGAACCAGGCACGCTTGGCGGCGCCGTTGAGCGTGCGCAGACCGCAGTAGACGCCGAGCGGGCTCGAGTAGCGGCTCGTCGGCGAGAAGTCCTTGATGCGGTACCAGAAGAGGGCTTTGACCTGCGGGTACCGCCCCGCGTACTTGTACGCCGCCTGCAAGTAGTTGGCTTGCCCGATCATGCTGACGGTGAGGCCGCCAAAGTCGATCGTGTAGCTCGTGTTGTAGCCGTACTCGCTCAGGTAAAAGGGCTTGCCGGGGAAGAGGCTGATGAGCGTACCGAGGTTGTACAAGGTGACCGTCGTGGTGAGGTCGTTGGGCCGTCCGCCGGGCGCGGGGTTGCGGCTGCCGCCCGGCGTGTACGGATGGTGCGAGTAGACGTCGAAGTAGGCGCCGGCGCCACGCGCCTTGAGCACACGGGCGAAGTGCTGCGGGCTGGTCGAGTACTTCGTGCCGAAGCCGATCGAGCTGGTGGCGCCGGCGACGACCAGCGCGGCGGGGTTGCCGGCCTTGATGCCGGCGGAGAAGCTCTGCAGCATCGCCACGTACAGGTGCGCCGCGTAGTCGCGGTCGGAGATCGTCTTCTGCGGATAGATGAAGGCCCACAGGTTGGGCTCGTTCCAGCACTCGAAGGAGCCGGCGGAGGCGCCGAGATAGACGGCGACGTGCTTGGCGAACGCCTTGAAGTCGGGCAGGTACTTGCGGCTCATCGCGTACATGGCGTAGTAGCGGCCGGGGAGATAGCCGCCGGGCGGGTTCTTCCAGAACGCGCGGTTGGAGGCCCATCGCGGCGTGTGCGAGCAGGTGACCATGACGGTCATGCCGCGCGCCTTGGCGCCGTCGGTCACCCGCTTGACCTTCGCCAGGTACGTGCTGCTGAAGACGCCGCGTCGCGGCTCGGCGGAGGACCAGTAGAGCCGCAAACGCAGGTACTTGGCGCCGAGGCGCGTTGCGATCTGATCGAGCAGCGCATTGCGCGCACTCGCGGTCTTGGCGTCGAGCAGCTCGGGCACGTCGATGGCGCGCGCTACGCTGCCGGCGGCGAGCGCCGCCGGGGCAAACGCGAGCAGGAGCAGAGACGCAGCTGCCAGCGAGAGCAGCACGAGACGAGCACGGTTCATGGCATCCCCCTTCGAGTTCCCTTCGCGCGAAGTATATCCGTGCCGCCGCGCGCAAGTGTTCGCGGCCGGCAATGAGGAGCGCCGCCCGCGCGGCTGTGGCAAACAGAAGGGCCGCCCGCTGGGGCGGGCGGCCCTTCTCGCTTTTGGTCGTGCCTGCCGGGGCAGGCCCGGTGCGCAGCGCTTAGATGGCGACCACCCTATGAATGCTGCTCCACACCACACCGCGGAAGAGCACGCGGTAGTACAAGGTCCCGTGCGACTGGCGCACGCTCGACTTGTAGTAACCGCCGGTGCTCGTCTTCGTCGTGTAGAACGTCGTCCACTTCGTCGCCCCGGGCGCGCGCCGCTGGATCTCGATGCTCGCGCCGACGATCGGGCCGTTGGGCACGCTCTTGAGATAGCCGCTGAGCTTGAAGAAGACGCCGCGATGCACACTCGTCGGTGCGCTCAGCGAGAGCGTGTTGCCGCCGGCGAAGGAGTAGTAAGAGCGTTTCTTCGCGCCGCTGAGCGTCTTCAGACCGGTGTAGACGCCCAGCGGATTGTTGCTCTTGCCGGTCGGTGAGAAGTCGCGGACGCAGAGCCACGTGAGGTATTTGACCTGCGGGTAGCGGCGCACGAAGATGAAGGCGCGGCGCAGGTAGTCGGCTTGCACCGTCGTGCTCACCGACTGACCACCGAAGACGATCGAGTAGGCCGTGTTGTAGCCGTACTCGGTCAGGTAGAACGGCTTGTGCGGGAACTTCTTCAGCAGCACGGAGATGTTCCCCAGGCCAACGGTGTGTATGGGGTCGCGGGGCATCGCCTCGGGCGCCGTGTTCCGCGTACCGCCGATCATGTACGGGTGGTGCGAGTACACGTCGAAGTAGTTGCCGAGATTGAAGGCGCGGATCTGGTTCGCCCAGCGCTGCGGGCTCGTGCGCATCTTGTCGTTCGGTCCGAACGGCCCGGTGGCTCCGGCGACCACGAGCGCCGACGGGTTGCCGGCGGCGATGCCGGCATGGAAGCTCTTGAGCATGTCCTTGTACAGCCTGACCGCGTAAATGCTGTCCGTGGTCGTCCGCTGCGGGTACATGTAGCTCCAGAAGTTGGGCTCGTTCCAGCACTGCCATGCGGCGATGTCGGTGCCGAAGTAGGCGGCCACATGCTCGGCGAACGCCTGGAAGGCGGGCAGGTTGGCGCGGTTCATCACGTAGAACGGCTGGTAGCCCTTCGCGTAGCCGACCGGTGGGCTCGTCCAGAAGGTGCTGTTCGAGGCCCACTTGGGCGTCTGGTAGACGCAAGCGAGGATGCTGATGCCGCGTGCCCGGGCGAGCGTGATGGTCGCCTTGAGACCGGCAAGATAGGCGTCGTCGTAGACGCCGGCTGTCGGCTCGGCTATGTTCCAACGGACAAACATGCGGAGCTGCTTGCAGCGCAGGTTGTTGGCGATCTCGTCCATGAGGGCCGCCTGGGCACTGGGCGCAGCGGTCCAGACGCCGGGATCGTCGAGGAGCGAACGCTGCGCTCCAGTCGCCTGGCAGACGGCAGGCGCTACGGCAAGGACGAGCAACGTGACGAGCAGGAGTGCGAGAGTTGTGCGTCGGAGACTCTTCATCGAACCCTCCAAGGTCGAGATGCACTGCGTCAGTACTCAATCGGTGATGCTACCACCATTCTTTAGACCCACGGCGAAATCCTGCCCGCCGAAGGCGACCGTGCTACGCTTGTCGTGACAGCGGAGAGGAGCGCCGGAGAGTGATCGAGACCGAAGCAGAGGACGCGCGCTGCGAGCCGGGAGGCACGCTGCCGGCGAGGCGTGTCGTCGTGCTCGGGTCGACCGGCTCGATCGGCCGTCAGGCGCTCGAAGTGATCGCCGCGGTGCCCGCTCTGGGCATCGCCGCGCTGGTCGCCAACACGAACGTCGCCGCGGTGCTCGAGCAGGCGCAACGACTCGGCGTCGGCAGGGTCGGGTTGCACGACGTCGGCGCGGCCGCGGAAGCGGCCGCGCGCCGCAGCTCCTGCCGCGTTTACGCCGGCGACGCCGGCGTCGCCGAGCTGATCGCGGAGACGGCTGCCGAGGCCGCAGAGGCCGGCGGCAGCCTCACCGTGCTGAACGGCATTGTCGGCGCCGCCGGCTTGCGCGCGACGCTGGCGACGCTGCACGCCGGAGTCACACTGGCGCTCGCCAACAAGGAGAGCATGGTCGCCGGCGGCGACTACGTGCTGGCGGCGGCGCGCGCCTCCGGCGCGCGCATCATCCCCGTGGACAGCGAGCACAGCGCGATCTACCAGTGCCTGGGGGGCGGGGCCGCGGAAGAGATCCTCCTCACCGGCTCCGGCGGACCGTTCCGCGGGCGCACACGCGACGAGCTCGCTCGCGTGACGCCCGACGAAGCGCTGCACCACCCGAACTGGGTGATGGGGCCGAAGGTCACGATCGACTCGGCGACGCTGATGAACAAGGGCCTGGAGGTGATCGAGGCGCACTACCTCTTTGGCGTGCCCTACGAGCAGATCCGCGTGGTCGTACACCCGCAGTCGATCGTTCACTCGATGGTGCGCTTCGCCGACGGCGCGCTGCTGGCACACCTCGGTGTGCCCGACATGCGCACGCCGATCGGCTACGCGCTCAGCTACCCGGAGCGGGCGCCGCTGCCGATGGTCGCGGCGCTCGATCTGCTCGCGCGCGAGCTCACGTTCGGCGAGCCCGGCACGGCGACGTTCCGCTGCCTGGCGCTGGCGCGCGAAGCGGGGGAGAGGGCGGCGCAGGCGGCCGCCGGCGGCCGCCCGATCGCCGCCCCGATCGTGCTCAACGCCGCGAACGAGGTCGCCGTGCACGCCTTTCTCGCCGGCGCTGTCGGCTTTCTCGAGATCGAGGCGATCGTCGAGGTGTCGCTGGGCGCGCTCGGCGACGCCGCGGTGAACAGCCTCGACGACGTGTTCGCCGCCGACGCCGAGGCGCGCGGGTTTGCCGACTCCTTCGCGCGGCAACGTTCTCGATCGTGATCGTCAAGCAGCTCAACAAGTACTCCTGGGTCTTCCTCGTCGCGGTGGTCGTCGCGCTCGTGCTCGCCAAGTGGGTGGTGCTCGTCGCCATCCTCGGGCTGGCGTTGCTGATCACCGTGCACGAGTTCGGCCACTTCGCCGCCGCCAAGCTCTTCGGCATGCGCGTCGAGAAGTTTTACGTCGGCTTCCCGCCGGCGGCGGCGAAGAAGCGCTGGGGAGAGACGGAGTACGGCATCGGCCTGATCCCGCTCGGCGGCTTCTGCAAGATCAGCGGCATGACCCCCGAGGAGAAGGTGCCGAAGGGCACCGGCGAGCGCACCTACCGCGCCAAGCCGGCGTGGCAGCGCAACCTGACGATCTTCGCCGGCCCGTTGATGAACTTCGTTGCCGCAGTGGTGATCTTCTTCGCGTTCATCGAGGCGCAAGGTCTGATCACGCCGACGCTGACGCTGCAGAGCGTCGTGCCGACGGTCATGGTCAACGGCGTCACCGTGCGCACGCCGGCGGCGATCGCCGGCCTCCAGCCAGGCGACACGCTGATCGGTGCAAACGGCGTGCGCTGGACCGACTGGACGCAAGCCCAGGCGTACTTCCACACCAACGCCGGGCGCACGTTCACGCTTGCGTATCGCACATCCGCTGGCCAGGAGATGACGGCGCGCGTGACGCTGGTGGCGAATCCCGACGACGCCAAGCTCGGCTACCTCGGGGTGCAGGCCGGCACGCGCGCCGATCGGCCGCTACCCTGGAGGGGCGCCTGGCTGGCGCTCACAGGCACCGGCCAGAGCATCGCGCTCACGTTCAAGGGTATCTGGTGGCTGATCACCGGCAAGATCAGTGCGACCGGGCCCAACGGTGTCGCCGGCCCAGTCGGCATCGTGCGGATCTCGGAGACGGCCGTGCAGCAGCACTTCTATCCGCTCCTGCTCGTCTTTCTCAGCGTCAACCTGGGCATCATCAACTTGCTGCCGATCCTGCCGTTCGACGGTGGCCACATCTTCTTCACGACGCTCGAGGCCGTGCGCGGGCGACGCATCGACAGCCGCCTGCTCGAGCGCGTCGTCACTGTCGGCACGGTGCTGCTCGTCACGCTCTTCGTGCTGCTCACGTATCTCGACATCCGGCGGCTGTGATCGTGACTGGAGGAGGGCGATGAACGTGCTCGTCACCGGCGGCGCCGGGTTCATCGGGTCGCACCTTGTCGACGCGCTGCTGGCGCGGGGCGATGCGGTGCGCGTGCTCGACAACTTCTCCACAGGCACGCGCACGAACCTCGCGCACTGCGCGGCGCAGATAGAACTCGTCGAGGGCGACGTGCGCGACCTCGCCACAGTCGAGCGTGCGGCGCAGGGCTGTCACGCGGTGCTGCACGAGGCGGCGATCGTGTCGGTCGCCGAATCGTTCATGCGCCCCGAGGAGACGCGCGACGTAAACGCCGGCGGCGCCGCCAACGTGCTGCACGCGGCGCGCGAAGCCGGCGCCAGGCGGGTCGTCATCGCATCGTCGTGCGCCGTGTACGGGGACGCGCGTGCGCTGCCGCTCGGCGAGAGCGCGCCGCCGGCGCCGCTCTCGCCCTATGCCGAGACCAAGCTCGCCGCCGAGGACCAGTGCCGTGCCGCCTGTGCGGCCAAGGGCCTCGACACGGTCGCGTTGCGCTACTTCAACGTGTTCGGTCCGCGGCAGGACCCGTCGTCGGAGTACTCGGGAGTGATCGCGCGCTTCATGCAGGCGGCGATCGCCGGGCGCGGCTGCACCGTGTACGGCGACGGGCGGCAATCGCGCGACTTCGTGTTCGTCAGCGACGTCGTGCGCGCCAACCTGCTGGCGCTCGATGCGGCGGCGCTCGGCGGTGTGGCGATCAACGTCGGCACGGGGACACGGACGAGCCTGCTGCACATCATCCACCGGCTTGGCAATCTCGTCGGCAAGGAGATCGCCGCCGCCTTCGCCGCGGCCCGCGTCGGCGACATCCGCCACTCGCAAGCCGACATCGCGCGGGCGCGCAAGCTGCTCGGGTACGAGCCCGCGGTCGCCTTCGGCGACGGGCTCGCAGTGACCCTGGAGTGGTACCGGCAGCAGCCCAAAGCGAGAGGCCGTGGGTAGCAAGCGACAGATCCTCGTCGGCAACGTGCCCGTCGGTGGAGGCGCCCCGGTCGTCGTGCAGTCGATGACCAACACACACACACGCGACGGCGAAGCGACGCTCGCGCAGGTGCTCGATCTGGCGGCGGCGGGCTGCGAGATCGTGCGCGTGGCGCTGCCCGCCGCCGCCGAGCTCGAGGGTTTCGCGCACGTCCTGGCGCACGCGCCCGTTCCGATCGTCGCCGACATCCACTTTGACTGGCGCATGGCGATCGCGGCGATCGAACGCGGTGCCGCCGGCGTGCGCATCAACCCCGGCACGATCGGCGCCGAGGCGCACGTGCGCGAGATCGTCGCCGCGGCGAAGCAGCATGGCGCGGCGATCCGCATCGGCGTCAACTCGGGCTCGCTGCCGCGCGCGTTGCGGGAATTGGCGGAGAGCAAGCCGGTCGAAGCCCTGGTTGAGGCGGCGGTCGGCTACGCCGGCCGCTTCGACGAATGGGGCTTCGCGCAGTACAAGATCTCCGCCAAGAGCTCCAGCGTGGCCGACACGATCGCCGCCTACCGGCTGCTCGCCCTGCGCACGGATGCGCCGCTGCACGTCGGCGTCACCGAGGCGGGCACGGTGTGGGGCGGCACGATCAAGAGCGCCGTCGGCATCGGCGCGCTGCTCGCCGAGGGCATCGGCGACACGATCCGCGTGAGCCTCACCGGCGACCCGGTCGAAGAGGTACGGGTCGCCTGGCAGATCCTCGCCGCGCTCGGCCTGCGGCAGCGCGGGCCGAACCTGATCAGCTGCCCGACCTGCGGCCGCACCGAGCTCGACGTGGTGGCGCTGGCCGAACAAGTCGAGCGCCGCCTGCTCGCTTTCACCGAGCCGTTCAGCGTCGCCGTCATGGGCTGCCGCGTGAACGGTCCCGAAGAGGCGCGCCACGCCGACTTCGGCATCGCCGGGGGCAGCGGCGAAGGTGTCGTGTTCGCGCACGGCGAAAAGGTGGCCACCGTGCGCGAGGACGAGCTCGTCGAAACGCTCTTCACGTTGATCACGCGCGAGCACTCCGGCAGCTAGCTGCAGGCGCCCCGATTGGAGGCTGAGATGAAGGTCGTGATCCTTGCCGGCGGTCTCGGTACACGCCTCGCCGAAGAGACCCAGGTCAAGCCCAAACCGATGGCCGAGGTCGGTGACCGGCCGATCCTCTGGCACATCATGAAGATCTACAGCCACTACGGATTCAACGAGTTCGTCGTCTGCCTCGGCTACAAGGGCTACATGATCAAGGAGTACTTCGCCAACTACTTCCTGCACAACTGCGACGTGTCGTTCGACCTCGCTACCCAAGGCATGGAGGTGCACGGCGGCAGCGTCGAGCCGTGGCGTGTGACGCTGGTCGACACCGGGGAGGCGACGCAGACCGGCGGACGCCTCAAGCGGGTCGCGCCATACCTCGCCGGCGAGACGTTTCTGATGACTTACGGCGACGGCGTCGCCGACGTCGACGTCGGCGCGCTGGTCAAGTTCCACCGCGGCCACGGCAAGCTGGCGACGGTGACCGCGGTGCAGCCGCTCGGGCGCTTCGGCGCGATGGAGCTGGCGGCCGACGACGAGAGCGTGCTCGCGTTTCGCGAGAAGCCCATGGGCGACGGCGCCTGGGTCAACGGCGGCTTCTTCGTGCTCGAGCCCGGCGTGCTCGAGCGCATCGCTGGCGAGGCGACGTTCTTCGAGCACGAGCCGCTCGAGCAGCTCGCCGCCGACGGGCAGCTGCGCGCTTTCAAACACACCGGGTTCTGGCAGCCGATGGACGTGCTCCGCGACAAGGCGCTGCTCGATCAGCTTTGGCGGTCGGGCAAGCCGCCCTGGAAGGTCTGGTGAGCGAGCAGGGCAGAGGCGCCGCCGACGCGGCGCTCTTCGGCGGCGCCTTCGCCGGTCGCCGCGTGCTCGTCACCGGCCATACCGGCTTCAAGGGTTCGTGGCTGAGCGCCTGGCTACTCGGGATCGGCGCCGAGGTCGGCGGCTACGCGCTGGCGCCGCCGACCGAACCGAGCCTGTTCGCGACGCTCGGCTTGCGCGACCGCGTTGTGCACGTCGAGGCGGACGTGCGCGACGGCGCGGCGCTGCGCGCCGCCGTCGCGCAGTTCGCCCCCGAGATCGTCTTCCACCTTGCCGCGCAGCCGCTCGTGCGGCGCTCCTACGAGGAGCCGCACTACACCTACGAGACCAACATGCTCGGCACGGTAAACCTTTTTGAAGCGGTGCGCGCGACAGCTTCGGTGAAGGTCGTCGTCAATGTGACCAGCGACAAGTGCTACGAGAACCGCGAAGAGGACTACGCGTACCGCGAGAGCGATCCGATGGGTGGCTTCGATCCGTACAGCTCGAGCAAGGGCTGCGTCGAGCTGGTGACGGCGGCGTATCGACGCAGTTTCTTCGCGCCGGAGGCGCGCGTGCGCCTGGCGTCGGCGCGCGCCGGCAACGTAATCGGCGGCGGCGACTGGGCGCTCGACCGCATCGTGCCCGACTGCG
>PKYG01000101.1:16348-28094 GCA_003132585.1 Actinomycetota bacterium | reverse complement strand
TCGCTGCGCTTCGCGCGCGCCTGAGCCGGCGCTTCCTCCCTGCCAGAATGACGCGATCGCGCCGCCGCACTTTCGCTGGAAACGGCGCCCGCTCCCTGTTGGGGTTCCCGCGAATTGATAGAATCCACAACCCCGGACCTGGAGGGTCATGACCACTGTGCAGCGCGGTAGCGGAGCCCGGAAGCCCCTGCCTACCTACCAAACGATCATCGCCCGTTTGCAGGCCTATTGGGAGGCGCAGGGCTGCGTCGTCGTGCAGCCGTACCACACCGAGGTCGGCGCCGGCACCTTCAACCCGGCCACCTTTCTGCGCTGCCTCGATGCGCGGCCGTGGCGGGCCGCGTATGTGGAACCGAGCACGCGGCCGACCGACGGCCGCTACGGCGAGAACCCGTATCGTCTCGGTCACTACTACCAGTACCAGGTCGTGATCAAGCCGTCGCCGCCCGACATCCAGGACGTGTACCTGCAGTCGCTGGTGGCCCTCGGCATCGACCTCGCCGAGCACGACGTGCGCTTCGTCGAGGACAACTGGGAGGGCCCGACCCTCGGCGCCTGGGGTCTCGGCTGGGAGGTCTGGATCGACGGCATGGAGGCGACACAGTTCACCTACTTCCAGCAGCTGGGCGGCTTCGACCTCGATCCGATCACCGTGGAGCTCACTTACGGCCTCGAACGCCTCGCCATGTACCTGCAAGGCGTCGACAGCGTGTTCGACATCGTGTGGTCGCGGTGGGAGGAGGCCGACGGCAGCCTGCAGACGGTCACCTACGGCGACGTCTACAGGGAGAACGAGCGCGAGTTCTCGACCTACAGCTTCGAGATCGCCGACACCGACATGCTCTCCAAGCACTTCCGCGAGTACGCAGTGGAAGCGGGGAGGTGTCTGGCGGCGCGGCTGCCGATACCCGCCTACGACTACGTGCTCAAGTGCAGCCACGTGTTCAACATGCTCGACGCGCGTGGCGTGATCAGCGTCACCGACCGGACGATGCACATCGGGCGGGTGCGCGACCTTGCGCGCAAGGTCGCGCAGCTGTACCTCGAGGTGACGGCGTGACGATGCTCCTTCTCGAGATCGGCTGCGAAGAGCTGCCCGGCAAGTTCTGCGCGAGCGTGTACAGACAATTGATCGGCGACGAGTCCGAAGGCGGCCTCGTCGCCAAGCTGCTGCGCGAGTTGCGCCTGGCGCCGCCGGCGAGCCGGGCGCAGGACGCGACGGTGGGCACGGCGCGGCCGCAGGTGCTCGTCTCGCCGCGCCGCATCGCCGTGCTCGTCGATGTGCCCGACCAGCAGCTCGCCGAGACGCAGCGCTCCCGCGGCCCGCGCACGGACATGGCCTTCGGCCCCGATGGCGCGCCGACCAAGGCGGGCGCCGGCTTCGCGCGCTCACGCGGTCTCGACCCCAAGGACCTGCAGCGCGAGACGGCCGACGGCGTCGAGTTCGTCGCTGCCCAGGTCGAAGCCGAGCGGCGGGCGGCGGCCGAGGTCGTACCCGAGTTCGCCCGCCGCCTGATCACCGGCATCCAGATCTCGCGCGGCATGCGTTGGGACCGCAAGCCGGCCGGCGCGGCCGAGTACCTGCGTTTCTCGCGGCCGATCCGCTGGCTCGTCTGCAAACTGCATGACACGGCGGTGGAATTCGACTTCTACGGCCTGAAGGCCGGCGATGTGACCCAGGGCCACCGTGTGCTCGGCAGCCCGATCATCGTCGACAGGGCCGAGCACTACGAGCATCACCTGCGCGAGCAGAAGGTGGTCGTCTCGCAGGACGAGCGCCGCAAGCTCATCGTCGCCGGTCTCGATGCGCGTGCCAAGGAGTTGGGCGGCGCGTGGTTCGATCCGGGCGAAGTGCTCGGGGAGGCGATCTACCTCGTCGAGTGGCCGAGCGTCGAGGCCGGTTCGTTCGATGCGCGCCACCTGCGTCTGCCCGACGACGTGCTGATCACGGCGATGCAGAACCACCAGCGCTACTTCCCGCTGCGCGACGCGCAGAACAAGCTGCTGCCGGCGTTCCTGTACGTTTCGAACGGCGACCCCAGAGCCGTCGCGGCCATCACCCGTGGCAACGAGCGAGTGCTCGACGGGCGCCTCGACGACGCCGAGTTCTCGCACGACCGCGACATCGCCAAAGGGCTCGAGCAGATGGCTGCCAAGCTCGGCGACGTCGTCTTCCACGAGAAGCTCGGCTCGCTCGCCGACAAGGCGGACCGCATCGAGCGGCTGGTCGGCTTCCTGGTCGGTGACGGCGACGAGCACTTGGGCGAGGCGGCGCTGCAAGCGGCGCGCCTCGCCAAAGCCGACCTCGTCACCCAGATGGTGCAGGAGTTCCCGACGCTGCAAGGGCGCATGGGCGGGTACTACGCGACTGCGGCGGGCATGCCGGCCGCGGTCGCTCAGGCGATCGCCGAGCAGTACCTGCCGGTGTCGACCGTGGCGCCGGTGCCGGCTTCGCTCGCCGGCGCCTTCGTCGCGATCGCCGACAAGTCTGACAACATTGCCGGCGCCTGGGTCACCGGCGAGAAGCCGTCGGGCTCGCGCGACCCGTACGGGCTGCGCCGCGGGGCGATGGGCATCGTGCGCATCGCGCTAGAGTTCGCGCTCCGTGTCCCGCTCGACGAGTTGATGGAGCGCGCCTTCGACGGCTATCGTGCCCAGGGAAAGAGCGTCGCCGATGAGGCTCTTCCCGAGGCCGTCGCCTTCATCTGGGAGCGCCTCGAAGGCCTGCTCCTCGACGAGGGCCTGTCGTTCGCGATGGTCGAGGCGGCGCTCGGCTCGAGCGCCGCCGACATCCCGGCGCGGGCGTCGCGGGCGCGGGCGTTCGCGGCGCTCGAGGGGCGCGACTACTTCGAAGCTGTCGTCACCGCCTACAACCGCTGCGCGTCGCTCGCCGGCAAGGCGCTGGCGGGCAAGGCGCCGGTCGTTGACCCCGCGCGTTTCCGCGAGCCGGCCGAAAAGGCGCTACATGAGGCGCTCCGCGTCGCCGCGGTCGCCGTCGGCGACGCCCTCGGCAACCTCGAGATCGAGAGCGCGATCAAGGCCGCCGCCAAACTGCGGCCGCCCGTCGACACATACTTCGACGAGGTCCTCGTGATGGACAAGGACCTTGTCGTTCGCACCAACCGGCTGGCGCAGCTCGCCGCGGTGACCGGCCTGCTCGGGCAGATCGGCGACTTCGGCCATCTGCCGGTCCAGCAGGCGCAGTGACGATCGATGAGACATCCTCGACGAACCTTTCGCGCAGCACGTGTGCAGGCACGATGAACACGCAGATCGCGCGCACCGCGGGGGTGTGACGAGCCAGGAGGCAGGCAGCATGGCAGCAAAGTACGTCTACGATTTCAGCGAAGGCAACAAGGACATGAAGGACCTTCTCGGTGGCAAGGGCGCCAACCTCGCCGAGATGACCGGCATCGGTCTACCCGTGCCGCCTGGCTTCACGATCAGCACCGAGGTCTGCAACCACTACTCGGCCAACGGCAGCTATCCCGATGGGCTGACCGACCAGGTCAAGAAGGCGCTCGCGAACCTCGAGAAGACCACGGCCAAGAAGTTCGACGACGCCTCCGATCCGTTGCTGATCTCGGTGCGCTCCGGCGCCCGCGCTTCGATGCCGGGCATGATGGACACGATCCTCAACCTCGGCCTCAACGACAAAGCGCTGCAGGGCGTCATCGCGCAGACCGACAACCCGCGCTTCGCCTACGACTGCTACCGCCGCTTCGTCGCGATGTACGGTGACGTCGTGCTTGGCTGCAAGCCCGTGCACGAGGACGAGCGCGACCCGTTCGAGGAGATCCTCGAGGCGATGAAGGCGGCCAAGGGCGTCAGCTCCGACACGGAGCTCGACGCCGACGACCTCAAGGAGCTCGTCGTCAAATTCAAGGCGGCCGTGCTCGAGCGCACCGGCAAGAGCTTCCCCGAGGATCCGCGCGAGCAGCTCTGGGGAGCGATCACCGCCGTCTTCGGCTCGTGGAACAACGACCGCGCCGTAGCTTACCGGCGCCTCTACGACATCCCCGACTCGTGGGGCACCGCCGTGAACGTGCAGACGATGGTCTACGGCAACACCGGCGACGAGTCGGGCACCGGGGTGGCGTTCACGCGCGACCCCGCGACCGGCGAGAACGTGTTCTACGGCGAATTCCTCGTCAACGCGCAAGGTGAGGACGTGGTCGCCGGCGTGCGCACACCACGTCCCGTGATCGAGCTCAAGCAGGTCTTCCCTGACGTGTACGACGAGCTCATGCAGGTCTGCAAGACGCTCGAGCACGAGCTGCGCGACATGCAGGACTTCGAGTTCACCGTGGAGCGTGGCCGCCTCTACATGTTGCAGACGCGCAACGGCAAGCGCACCGGGCTCGCCGCGATCCGCATCGCCGTCGACATGGTCGACGAGGGCCTCATCACCGCCGACGATGCGCTGATGCGCGTCGAGCCGGAGCAGCTCAACCAGTTGCTCCGGCCGATCTTCTCGGCGGAGAGCAAGCTTCAGGCCGTGAACGAGAAGCGCGTGATCGCCAAGGGGCTCGCCGCCGGGCCCGGCGCGGCGACGGGCAAGGTCGTCTTCAACGCGCCCGCCGCCGAGACGTGGGCGGCACGCGGCGAGCAGGTCCTGCTCGTCCGCATCGAGACGAGCCCCGAGGACATCCGCGGCATGGACGCCGCGCAAGGCATCCTCACGGCGCGCGGCGGCATGACCTCGCACGCGGCGCTCGTCGCCCGTCAGATGGGCAAGGTCTGCGTGGTCGGTTGCGAGGCGCTCGACATTGACTATGTCGGGCGCCGCATGACAGCCTCCGGCACGGTGGTTAAGGAGGGCGACTGGGTCTCGATCGACGGCTTCACCGGTGAGGTCATCGTCGGGCAGCTCGAGACGCGGCCGTCGGAGGTGCTGCAGGTCGTCGTCGAGCGGTCGATGCCGCCGGGCGAATCGAAAGCCTACGGTTACTACGCGCACATAATGGAATGGGCGGACGAGCAACGGCAGCTGCTCGTCCGTGCAAACGCCGATCAGCCCGACCAGGCGGCGACCGCGATCGCCTTCGGTGCTCAGGGCATCGGTCTTTGCCGCACCGAGCACATGTTCTTCGGCGGCGAGCGCATCACCGCCGTGCGCGAGATGATCCTCAACGCGAGCGAAGCGCGGGCGAGGCTCGAGAAGATCCAGATCCTCGAGCGCAGACTGGCGGAGAACGCCGACGACACCGCGGCCAAGAACGAGCTCGCGCGTGCCCGGCGCGACGCGGCCAGCACGCCTGCGGTCGAGAACTACGAGAACGCGCTCGCCAAGCTCGCGCCGATGCAGCGCGACGACTTCGTCGGCATCTTCCGCGCGATGGGCGAGCGCCCGGTCACCGTCCGCACGCTCGACCCGCCGTTGCATGAGTTCCTCCCGCACGATGCCAAGGGCCAGCAACAGGTCGCCGCGGAGATGGGCGTCGACGCCGCCGTCATCGCCGCCAAGGTGGATGAGCTGCACGAAGTCAACCCGATGCTCGGTCACCGCGGCTGCCGTCTCGGCATCGCCTTCCCCGAGATCACCCGCATGCAGGCGCGTGCCATCCTCGAGGCCGCCTGCATCGTGAAGAAGGAAGGCATCGACGTACATCCTGAGATCATGATCCCGCTGGTCGGCACGGCGAAGGAGCTTGCCGACCAGGCCGGTCACGTGCGCGCCGTCGCCGCGCTGGTGTTCGCCGAGCAAGCGGTCGCGGTCGACTACATGGTCGGCACGATGATCGAGATCCCGCGCGCGGCGCTGACCGCTGACGCGATCGCCGCGGAGGCGGAGTTCTTCTCGTTCGGCACCAACGACCTCACGCAGATGACCTTCGGTATCTCGCGCGANNCGGCCGACCCGTTCGCGACGCTCGATGTCGAGGGTGTGGGTCAGCTCGTCGAGATCGCCATCCAGAGAGGCCGCGCGACGAAGCCGGATCTGAAGGTCGGTATCTGTGGCGAGCATGGCGGCGATCCGGCGAGCGTCAAGTTCTGCCACAAGGTCGGCATGAACTACGTGTCGTGCTCGCCGTTCCGCCTGCCGATTGCGCGGCTCGCCGCGGCGCAAGCCGCGATCGAGCAGCGCCGCGAGCTCAAGCTGGAGAAGTAGGCCAGCGATAGCCAAGCTGCGACGCAGTCTCACGTACCCCCTGCCCGACGGGCGCGAGCTGACGATCAGAACGGCGACGCTCGGCGACGCGCGCGAGCTCACGCGCGTGCTCGACGCGATCGCCACCGAGCAAGGCCCGTGGCTGCTGATGAGATCCGGCGAGATCAAGCCGCGCGACTGGCGCAACAGGATCGCGCAGGCGACGACCGACCCTGCACAGCTGATCGTCGTGCCGACGATCGACGGCCACGTGGTCGGCAGTCTCGGCTTGTATCCCGATCCGCGGTCGAAGGTCTGCGCTCACGTGCGCATACTCGGCATGTCCGTCGCCGAGGAGTGCCGCCGGCTCGGTGTCGGCAGCGCGTTGCTCGCCATCGCGATCGGTTGGGCGCAAAGCAAGGGCGTGACGCGCGTTGTGCTTAGCGTGCTGCCGCACAACGCGCCGGCGATCGCCTTCTACGAGCGCCACGGCTTTGCCGTCGAAGGGCGCCGCCGCAGCCAGTTCATCCTCGGCGGCGTCGCATACGATGAGGTCTTGATGGCGCGATTCCTGGAACACTGAAAGAGATGAGACTGAAGAAACGCCTGATCCTCTACTGCCTGTCGCTCGTCTCGCTCGGGCTGATGTCGCTGCCGGCGGTGGTCATCGTCGCCCTCGGGTGGGTCCACGACTGGCGCAACAACGCCAACGCCTACTTGATGCTCGTCGTCATTTACGTCGTGTGGATGCCGGTGGTGACGTTCAGTATGGTCGCGATTCTCGACCGGCTCGGCATCCACTACGCGGTCCGCGACCGGCCGGCGCGGCCGACGCGCAAGGAGCGGCGCCGGGCGCGAGCCGGTTTGCGTTACCTCGCCGGCCAGGAAGAAGCCAGGCGCGCGGCGGCGCAGTCGCGCGCGGCGACGAAGCCCCGCGATCCGGGCGCGGGCGAGGAGTAGCCGGTGGCGCGCATCGACAAGAGCAGCATCGAAGAGGTCGTCGCAGCGGCCGACATGGTCGAGCTCGTCGGTCACTACACGCAACTCAAGAAGGCCGGCGCGAACTGCAGCGGCCTCTGCCCTTTCCACCAGGAGAAGACGCCGTCGTTCTCGGTGAACCCGACGGAGAAGCTCTACTACTGCTTCGGCTGCGGTGAGGGCGGCGATTTGCTCTCGTTCGTGCAGAAGAAAGAGAACCTCGACTTCGCCGGCGCCGTCGAGCATCTCGCCGATCGCTACGGCATCACGCTCAAATACGAAGAGAGTGGCGGTCGCGGCGACGTCGACCGCCGCAAGAAGGACCGCCTGCGCAGCCTGCTCGAGCAGGCCTGCGCCTACTACGAGCGCGTGCTGCAGACGGCGCGGGCAGCGGAGGCGGCCCGCGCGTATCTTGCCCGGCGCGGCCTCGGCGAAGAGGTCTGCCGCGCCTTTCGCCTGGGCTTCTCGTTCCCGGAGTGGCAGAAGCTCCGCGACGCGGCGATCAAGAAGGGGTCCGGTGAGCAGGAGCTGCTTGACGCCGGTCTGGTCGTCCCCGGCCGCCGCGGTGCCGGCTACGACCGCTTCCGCGGGCGCCTGATGTTCCCGCTCGCCGACGAGCGCGGCCGCGTGCTCGGATTCGGCGCCCGCGGCCTCGGCGATGAGAAGCCCAAGTACCTGAACTCGCCGGAGACGCTGCTCTACCACAAGAGCGAGGCGCTCTTCGGCATCGACAAGGCCAAGGCGGCGGCCGGCAAAGAAGATCGTATCTACGTCGTCGAGGGCTATACGGACGTGCTCGCACTTGCCCAGGCCGGGGTGACGAACGTCGTCGCCTCGATGGGCACGGCGCTCACCGAGCAGCAGCTCAAACGACTGGTGCGGGTGACGCACAACGTGTACCTCTGCTTCGACGCCGACGACGCCGGCCTCGGTGCGATGAGCCGCGCTCTTGCCCTCGCCCGCCGCCTTGGCCTCACCATGCACGTCGTGCACGTGCCCGACGGCCTCGACCCGGCCGACTTCATCCTCGCCGGCAAGGACGGCGACGCTTTTCGCCAGCTTGCGGCCCAGGCCGACACGTTGTTACAATTCCAGGTCCGCTCAGTGCTCTCCCTGCACGATCTGGCGAAGCCCGATGAACGCACCAAGGCGTTCACCCTGCTTGCCGGGGTGCTGGGCGAGGCGGCGAGCCCGATCGAGCGCGACGAAGAGGTGCGCTACGTCGCCGATCGGCTCTCGCTGTCGGAAGAGAACGTGCGCTATCTGCTGACGACGGCGGGCGCGGCCGGCGCCGCCGGCCGCGCCCGAACGGCGGGGGAGAAGCGCGCGCCCGTGCCGCAAGGCGCCGAGGCGCGCGTCCTGACAGGGGCTCACGCGCTCGAGGTGCGCTTTCTGGCGGCGTGTCTGTCGCTGCCGGCCAAGGGCCGCGAGTACTTGACCGAGATCGACGAGGGGTTCTTCACGGGCGAGCCTACGCGGGCGGCCTACCACCTCGCCAGAGCGCGGTTAGATATTGCGCCGGCAGGGGAAATAGAGCAGGCGGCGGAGTCCGCCCCGGTCTGGGCGGAGGGCGAGAACGACGTGTTTGCCGAGGTCGTCATGAGGGCCTCACTCGAGCCCGGTTCGTCACTCGTTGCCGAAGAGATGTACCTCCGCCTTCAGGAGGCGCAGGTCGCTCGCCTGATCACCAAGCTCAAGGTGGCGGCGAGAAATGACGAAACTGGACACGAGGAAGCCAGGCTGGTTGAGCTCGAAGCGCTGCGCCGCAGCCTTCGCGAAGCCATTCGTCTAATCCCGGTAGAGGAGTAGCAGCTGACTGTGAGCGACTTGTCTGAAGAACGCAAAGCGGCAGAGCCGGCCGAGCTGAGCATCGACGAAGTCCGCCTGCTTGCCGACGAGGGGCGCGAGCAGGGGTACCTGACGAGCGACCACATCGCCGACGCTCTCCAGGACGTCGAGCTCACGACCGACCAGATCGAGAACATCTACAACCTCTTCATCGACATGGGCGTCGACATCATCGAGGGCGAGGTCAACCTCGCCGAAGAGGTGCAGGAGCACAAGACCGAGGAGGAGATCATCTCCAAGCTCGACCTCTCGGTGAAGACGCCGACCAACGACCCGGTGCGCATGTACCTCAAGGAGATCGGCAAGGTGCCGCTGCTCACCGCCGAAGAAGAGGTCTCACTGGCGAAGCGCATCGAGCGCCGCGACATGGACGCCAAGCGCAAGCTGATCGAGGCCAACCTGCGCCTTGTCGTCTCGATCGCCAAGCGCTACGTCGGCCGCGGCATGCTCTTCCTCGACCTCATCCAGGAGGGCAACCTCGGCCTCATCCGCGCGGTCGAGAAGTTCGACTACCGCAAGGGCTACAAGTTCAGCACCTACGCCACCTGGTGGATTCGGCAGGCGATCACACGCGCGATCGCCGACCAGGCGCGCACGATCCGTATCCCCGTGCACATGGTCGAGACGATCAACAAGCTCATCCGCGTGCAGCGTCAGCTGCTGCAAGACATAGGGCGTGAGCCCACGCCGGAGGAGATCGCGCAAGAGATGGGGACCACGCCGCAGAAGGTGCGCGAGATCCTCAAGATCAGCCAGGAGCCGGTGAGTCTCGAAACGCCGATCGGCGAGGAAGAAGACTCGCAGCTCGGCGACTTCATCGAAGACGAAGACGCGACGATGCCGGTCGAGGCGGTCAGCGAGATCATGCAAAAAGAGGAGCTCAACAGCGTGCTCGGCACGCTGACGCATCGCGAGCGCAAGGTCATCGAGCTGCGCTTCGGCCTCAAGGGCGAGCACCCGCGCACGCTCGAAGAGGTCGGCCAGAAGTTCGGTGTCACGCGCGAGCGCATCCGCCAGATCGAGGCCAAGACCTTGGCGAAGCTCAAGAGCTACCGCGACTCGCAGAGGCTGCGCGACTTTCTCGACTAGCGGATCGATGCGGTGGGCGGCGGGAGCCGCAGAGCCCACCCCCCACTCATCGACGCGTGATACCATGCCGCCGATGCCCGAGTCCCTGCCGCCTAAGGTGAAGATAGCGCCGCCCGACGAGCCGCTCACCGACGGCGTCGTCACGCTGCGCCTCTGGCGAAGTGACGACGCGCCCGCCATCGCGGCTGCCTGCCAGGACCCCGAGATACCGCGCTGGACGCGTGTGCCGTCGCCGTACGCGGAGGCGGATGCGCGCGCGTGGCTCGCCCACGACTGGGAATGCTGGGCGAGCGCCGAGGGCGCGCACTTCGCCGTGGTCGATGCGGCGTCTGACAAGGTGCTCGGCTCCGTCGGCATCGTCGACTTCGAGTGGGACGACCATCGCGCCGAGATCGGCTACTGGGTGGCGCCGTGGGCGCGGCGCCGCGGAGTGGCGCGCCGCGCCGTATGCCTGCTCTGCACGTGGGCGTTCGCCGAGCTCGAGATCGTCCGTCTCGAGATCCTGCCGGACGTCAGGAACGTCGCCTCGATCGGCGTCGCCCGAGCCTGCGGCTTCACCGACGAAGGGGTGCGCCGCAAGTACATGGTCATCGGGGTCGAGCTGTGCGACTGCGTGAGCTTCTCGCTGCTCAAAGGCGAGCACCCGGTATGATCGCGTCCCGACCTGCGGAGATGCTGCGACCATGAGCCCGGCGCGCGTGCTGATCGTCTATCCGGCCTCGCTGTACGGTCGCGCCTGGGCCGCCGGACCGCGCGTCAAGCCCGAGCTGGTCAGCCTGCTCACGCACCTGCGTCGCCACGGCGTCGACACCGGCGTGCTCGACCTCGAAGTCGAGATCGGCATCCCTGGCGCCGGCGACGAGCAGGAGTTCCTGCGTCGCGCCGAGGAGCTGCTCGCCGCCGCCGATGCCGAGGTCTTTGCGTTCGATTGCTGGACCAGCCTGCAGTACAGCGCGACGATCGCCCTGGCCGAGATCGTGCGGCGGCGGCATCCGCCGGCCGTCATCGCCGTCGCCGGTTACCACCCCACTTCAAGGCCGGCCGACTTCAGCTACTCCGGCAGCCCCGTGAACTGGCTGCTCGAAGGCGAGGCGGAGAACGCCCTGCTGCAGGTTGCGCTGGCGGTCGCCGGCGGCGACACCGATGTGACGGGCTGCCGGGCGATCGAGGGCGCGCCGCTCGAGCATACGCTCGCCGACGCGCCCGACTACCACGCCTACCCGTACGTCGGCGAAGGGCTCGACACGCTCGGCATCTACCTCAGCCGCGGCTGCCCGTACCACGTCACCGCCTGTCTGTTGCGTCCCGGCGGCTCCGGCTGGCACGCCTACCCGCCGGCCGCGGCGCTGACGATGCTCGACGATCTCGCCGCGCTCAACCCCGGCGTGGTCGAGGTGCTCGACCCCACGTTCGGCTACGACAACGGCTGGCGCATCGCCATGCTCGCGAAGCTCGCCGAGACGTACAGGCGCGCGGTGCCGCTTGCGATCACCGCGCGCCCCGACGCGCTCACGCGCAACGACCTCGACAAGATCTACTCGGCGAGCATGCGCCTGCGCTTCGACGTGGAGACGCTCTCACCGACGCTGCTTTCACGAAGGGAGATCGTCGCCTCGCCCGATCGCTATGTGGAGCACGCGCTCGACCTGCTCGGCTATGCCAACGCCAAAGGCGTCCCCACCAGCGTCGGGCTGGTGTTCAACCAGCCGGGCGAGACGGTCGAGACGGCAGCGGAGACGA
>PKYG01000101.1:0-16321 GCA_003132585.1 Actinomycetota bacterium | reverse complement strand
AGTGGTGGAAGGAGCCGGTGCCCAGCGAGGCGGCCGCCAAAGCCGTGCTCGCGAGCACGGAGCTGGGCGGCCGCCAACCCGGCGACGAGAGCTACTGGCGCCCCAAATTCGCGGAGGTCGCGCAGCTACTGGAGAGCAAGCTGACCGCCGAGGCGCGCCGCGGCTATCGCAGCCACGAGTCGGTGGGTTCGGCGGCGACCGGCGTGCCCAACGGTTGGTGGATCGAGGGCCGCTGGCACTAGTCACCGAAGGCGGACTAGCGAGCGGGGCGCCGCAGGCACACCGCTCCCTAGTCGCCGCCGGTTAGAGCACGGCGCGCGGCACGAAGGCGAAGAGCGCCGCGACGACGATATCGGCGACGGCCAGCAGGCGCAGCATCCAGTTCATCATCGTGCCCACCAGTCCCGGCCTGCCGACCTGGCTCGTAACCGCCGGCAGGCCGAACTCCTCCTCGATCACACGGATGCGCCGCTGGATCTGCTTGGCATACCCGAGCTGCTTCTGCAGCCCCATGCTCATCACGGCGACGACGATCGCGGCGATCGCCCAGGCCATCGTCAACTGCCAGCGACGGTGGCCCGAGGCGGCCGCCCAGACGATCACCGCGTTGGCGGTGACCGCGGCCAGCGGCATCTCCCAGATGATCGCGTCGTGATGCCGCCAGTCGTCGCAACAACGGTCGTACTGATAGAGCAGCGCCTCGCAGCGGTCCTCGATGCGGCAGCTCATCCCTTCGAGATAATCGGCGAACGGAGTGGCGACATCGGCGTCGACCGGCTTGACGGACTTGCGTTTCCTCAACACCATTGCCCCCGTTCGTTGCTTGGCCCGGCGATGCGGCAAGTGTAGCCGAAAGCGCCTGCCGCGGCTCGCCCCGGCACCACCCCCGGACGGCGTCTGCGGACGGGCCCCGAGAGCACCTCAAAGGCGCAGTCTCAGTGGCTCAGCGTGATCTTGCGGATGCTGTCGTTCCAGGTGTCGGCGAGGTAGAGATTGCCGGCAGCGTCGCAGGTGATGCCGTAGGGAAGATAGAACCGCGCCGCAGCGCCGCTGCCGTCTACACTGCCCTTGGAGCCGGCCATGCCGGCCAAGGTTGTGACCCTGCCGGCGGGAGTGATCTCGCGGATGGTGGAATTGAGGGAATCGGTGACGTAGAGGTTGCCGGCCGCGTCGCAGGCGATGCCGCCGGGAAGGTTGAAGCGCGCCGCGGCAGCGCTGCCGTCGGTGCTCCCGCGGGAGCCGACCTTGCCGGCGATGGTCGTGACCTCCCCCGCAGGCTTGATCTTCCGGATGGTGTCGTTGTAGGTGTCAGCGACGTAGAGGTTGCCGGCAGCGTCGCAGGCAATGCCAATGGGATAGTTGAAGCGCGCCGCAGCGCCGCTGCCGTCGGCGCTGCCACGGTCGCGAGCCTTGCCGGCCAGCGTCGTGACCTTGCCCGCGGGAGTGATCTTGCGGATGGTCGCGTTCGCGGTATCGGCCACGTAGAGGTTGCCCGCAGCGTCGCAGGCGATGCCGAAGGGCCCTTTGAAGCGCGCCGCGGCGCCGCTGCCGTCGGCGCTGCCATGGGGGCCGGCTGTGCCGACCAAGGTCGTGACCTTACCGGCCGGAGTTATCTTGCGGACGGTGTTGTTGCCGAAGTCGGAGATGTAGAGGTTGCCGACAGCGTCGCAGGCAATACCGTCGGGGTCGTTGAAGCGCGCCACGGCGCTGCTGCCGTCGGCACTGCCCTGGGCGCCGGCCTTGCCAGCCAGGGTTGTGACCTTCCCGGTGGGAGTGATCTTGCGGATGGTGAAGTTGATGGAGTCAGCGACGTAGAGATTGCCGGCAGCGTCGCAGGCGATACCGTAGGGTGAATCGAAGCGCGCCGCCGCACCGTTGCCGTCGGTGTGGCCACGGGAACCGGCGTGGCCGGCCAGGGTCGTGACCACTGCCGTGCCAGCTTGGGACTCGGCCTGGCTGGCAGGCGCGTTGACCACGGCGGTCGCCTTCTTGCTGCCACCGCATGCTGTCACGGTGACTGCGAGAAGGCTGAGTACGACAACGGCGGAAAGCATTTCCCAGAGTCGCTTCTTCATGTACCCCTCGTTCGACGAATGGACGGGTTACCCCCCGTTTGAGAAATGGACGGGTATGCTGGCACCTTCGTTGCACAGGCACGAGGGCTTAGGAAGCCTCCGGCTCCGCGCCGAATCGTCGCTCTGATTTGCGCGCGCCTGCCACCAGGGGCGCGTTTTGCTGCGCTCTGTCCCCCATCCCGGAGTTCGTTTGTCGCTACAGGAAGGGCCGACTATAATCGGTCGGCCGGAGCATTCCTCGGTAGCTCAATTGGTAGAGCATTCGGCTGTTAACCGAAGGGTTGCAGGTTCGAGTCCTGCCCGAGGAGCCAGCGCATGACAGGGGCGCGGCGACCGATGGTCGCCGCGCCCCTTCCCTTCTTGCTCCTCTCATGCCGCCCGGTCAGATGTGGCCGACTCCAGCCGCGAAACGCGTGTCGGCGGGGTCAGTAGCGGCGCAACGTCTCCAGGCGCGCCGCCAGGAAGCGCGCCAGACCGGCCGCGTCGTCAGGCTCGAAGTGATGCGCGTGCTCGCAGGGGGCGTCGGTCACCAGCGCCAGTGCCTCGCCCGGCGCGCAGAGCGGCGCGTCGTGGCCGGTGCCGAGGCGAAAGAGCTCGACGATGTGCGGCGCCGTGCGCTTGTAGCCTTCGGCGACCACGAGGTCGAAGCCGGTGAAGAAGCGCCGCGCGATGTCGGCGAGCGGCATCTCCCCCTCGAGTTTGGCGATGAAGGCGAGCTTCTCTGATGACGACACCACGTAGGCGTGAGCGCCGGCTTGGCCGTGGCGCCAGGAGTCCTTGCCCGGGTGGTCGATCTCGAAGCTGTGTGCGTCGTGCTTGACGGCGCCGACGCGCAGGCCGAGCCTGAGGAGCTCCGGGATAAGCTTCTCGATCAGGGTCGTCTTGCCCGAGTCGCTCTTGCCAACGATGGCGACCAGGGCCGGCTGCGTGACGCCGGACGACGTGTCGGCGGCGCTCGCCTGCCGGCAAGCTTCGTGGTACTGGTCCATGGTGTTGATGTTACGAAAGACGGCGTCGTCGGCAAACCGGATACGCTCGACATCGAGATCGGTGAGAATCTCGATGATGCGATGGCGGCCTGCCTCGAGCAGCGCCGTCACCGGCGCCAGACAGGTGGGTCCGTAGACGGCGAAGAGCGGCTCGTAGTGCGGTCCGACCATGGGCAGGGCGAGGTCGTGGCCGGGGAAGACCGTGAGCACTCGCTCCGCGGCCGCGCGGTCGGGGAAGGCGAGATCGGCAGCCATGACGAAGAGCGGCTGCCGAAAGCGCTCGAGGACCGTGGCGATGCCGGCCAGCGGTGAGGAGCCGGGCCAGGCGTCGCGCACCAGCACGGCGTCTCCGGCGTCGCCGAGGTCGAGCTCCTGGTCGGGTGCGAGCGAGACGACCGTCGTCGGCAAGAGGCTGCGCAGGAAGGCGAGGTTACGCTGCAGGAGCGTACGGCCCTCGAGCACCAGGTAGCGCTTGTCGACGCCGGCGCGCCTGCCGCGGCCGCCGGCGAGGAGCACGCCGATCGTCACGTTGTCGTCGAGGCTGGCCATCGCGCTCTCAGTGTACCAGCCCCTCAGGCTCCGCTCACTAGGCGGGCGTGACCGCGGGCGCTTCGGCACCGCGACCCTTGATGGTGAGGTGAAGGCTGCGCGCCTGTGGCGCCGGCGGGTACCGGGCGAGCGGGGTGCATACGGGCGCGCGCAGGGGAAGCGCGATCTCGATGCCGCCGGCGCTCACGACCGAGCCTGACAAGCCGAGCCCAATGATCGCGACGGCCATCGCCTTCATGGGCTGGACCGGAACCGGCACGCGGGGCACCAGGGCGGTGACGGCGTCGCTCGCGGCGCCGCAGAGGGAGACAGTGACGAGGCCGACTGTCACATGCTCGTCGAGCGGGTCCGCAACACCGCATCGCGGGCGCGACGGAGTATCTCAAGAGCGCTGTTCCTCAGGGTCCGGCAGACGAGGGGCGGGTCCGTGATGCGGCGACCGGAGTCATCGGCGAGGGTAAGGGCGCGGCGACCGAAGGTCGCCGCGCCCTTACCCTCTTGCTCTTCTCGCGCCGCCCGGTCAGATCGCGGCCGGCTCCAGCCGCGGGCGGCAGTGCGCGGCGCCCCGGCGTTGCTGCGCCGCGCGGTTGATTCCGCGCGGCGTCCCGCCGGGGCGCCGCGCAACTCACGTCAGGTCGTACGCTGTCTCACCCAGCTCGGATTCGTCGAGACCCCTCTGCTCCACCGAGTCGGGCACACGCACTTGCTCGAAGAGGTTGAGGAACTTGAGGATGAGGAAGGTCATCGTGAACGCATACGCGGCGACGATGACGGCAGCCGCCACCTGCCAGCCGAAGAAGCCGGCGTTGCCCGCCAGCAGTCCGTCGGCGCCGCGCGCGTTGACGGACTTGTAGGCGAACACGCCGAGCAGGATGCTGCCGAGCAGGCCGCCGACGCCGTGAGCGGCCCACACGTCGAGCGCATCGTCCAAGTCCATCTTCTCCTTGAGGACGACGGCGAAGTAGCAGATCGACCCTGCCGCCAGGCCGACGATGAACGCCGCCCACGTGGGGATGTAGCCGGCGCACGGCGTGATGCAGGCGAGACCGGCGACGGCGCCCGTGAGGGCGCCGACGAGGCTCGGCTTGCCGTCACGCGCCCAGGTGATGAAGAGCCACGTGCACATCGCGATCGAGCCGGCGATGTCGGTGTTGACGAACGCCTGCGCGGCGACGCCGTTGGCGGCCAGCGCGCTGCCACCGTTGAAGCCGAACCAGCCGAACCACAGCAGGCCGGTGCCGAGGGCGACGAAGGCGACGTTGTGCGGCAGGCCGCGCTCGCCGGGGAGGAACCGGCGCTTGCCGACGACGAAGACGGAGGCAAGCGCGGCGAACCCGGCGCTGACGTGCACGACCATGCCGCCGGCGAAGTCGAGCACACCGTGGGAGGCGAGCCAGCCGCCGCCCCAGATCCAGTGCGTGAACGGCATGTAGACGAAGATGCTCCAGAGCACGAGGAACTTGAGGTAACTCTTGAAGGCGACGCGATCGGCGAAGGCGCCGGTGATCAGCGCCGGCGTGATGATCGCGAACATCTCTTGGTAGACGAAGTGCGCGTCGGCGGGGATCGTCGGCGCCCACGGGCCCGGCGCCGCACCGACGTGGCGCAGCATCGCCCAGTTGAAATTGCCGATGATCCCGTGGGTGTCGCCCGAGAACGCCAGCGAGTAGCCGAAGATCACCCAGATGAAGGTGACGATGCCCATCGAGATGAACGACTGCATCATGATTGCCAGGAAGTTCTTGCGGCGCACGAGCCCGCCGTAGAAGAAGGCGAGACCCGGAGTCATCAGCGCCACGAGCGCGGCGCTGAGGAGGACGAAGGCGGTGTCCCCCGAGTTGATGGTGGCAGCCCCGCTCATGGGAGCCCCTCCTTTATGTGTGCCTCCACTCGTGGCGAAGCCCGCGTAGGAAGGTGCTCACTATGGGCCTGGCGTCGCGACGGCGAAAGCTGTTCCGGGCTTTGGGGATCTGACCTCGACCCGCCACCCGCTTGCGCACATAATGTCGCGGCGATTGGGGCTTGGCAACTCGTGCGTAGGGACCGAGCGGCCAATTTGGCGTCGCCGATTAGCCGCTTGCGCCAGCTGGGCCCGCAGGAGCCGTTGGTGCCGCGCGGCGCCCGCCCGCCCTAGCCGAGGATGAGTCGCTGCGGATCGACTTCGTCGCGAAGGATGCGCAGCTCCTCGGCAGTCGGCGGCAGCGCCTCGACGGCGCGCGAAACGTCGAGCGCGAACCCGGTGTTGGCAACGACGTCGTCGTCGGAGACGCCGGGGTAGCGCTCGGCGAGGTACATCTCTTTCGTCGTCTCGTCGAAGCGGAGCACGCAGAGGTCGGTGACCACGGCGATCGGGCCGCCACGGGCGAAGCCCGCGGCGCGGCGGCTCTCGCCGCCTTCGAGCCACCCGGGCGTGGTCAGGTAGTCGAGCTTCTCGACGAACTTGCGCGGGCTGTGCTCCATGAAGACGATGAAGCCCGCGGCGAGCGAGCCGGCGTCGCAGGCGCCGCCGCTGCCCGAGAAGCGCACGGTGGGGTGGTGGTAGTCGCCGATGCAGGTCGAGTTGAGGTTGCCGTACCGGTCGATCTGCGCGGCGCCGAGGAAGGCGATCGTGTGCAGCCGCGGATTGGAGACGTAGGAGAAGGCCTCGATGATGCCGGCGTTGATGCAGGCGCCGTCCATCACCCGCGAGTCGGCGACGGCGAGCGGGATCTCGTCGAGCGTCGGGTCGATGCCACCGGTCTCGAAGAAGATGACGGCGCCGGGAGCCTGGACGCGCTTGGCGCAGCCGGCGGCGAGCAGGGCCACGCCGGTGCCGGCGAAGACGATGTCGCCGTCGGCGATGAACCGGCCGGCGGCGATCGCCATCATCTCGCGCGGAGTGAACGCGGTGGGCGCGGACCCGGTGGTGGTGGGTTTGGACATCGTCCCTTCTCCCTCAGCGCCGGTCGAGGCCGACCGCGTAGCCGCGCACCGGGTCTGCCTTGATCCGTTGCAGGCGCTCGTCGCCGACCTTGGCCAGGTACTCGTCGTGGTCGGCGACCGAGTAGACCCACTCTCTGAGCCAGCTCTCATAGGCCCCGTCGTCGCGCGCCGCCGCTCGGTACTCGTTGAGGTGCTGGGGGTCGTAGTCGTAGAAGAGGTGGCAGGCCGTGGGGTGGGCGGCGAACGGGAGCGGCACGACGGCGTCGATCAAGAAGGGCGGCAGCGCGTTCTGGTCCGGGTCGCGGCGCAGGTCGGCGGCGGGCACGACCTGCTCGCAGGTGACGACGACCGCCTTGGCCGCTTTCGCCTGCTCGATGTCGGCGAACGTGAGCCCCTTGATGCGCACGGTGCCGTCGTCGCCGACCTGTTGCGCGTGCATGAGGGCGACGTCAGGCTTGAGCGCCGGTAGCAGCACGACGTCGCCCTCCTCGCCGTCGAACGGGTCGGGCAGGACGACGAGCTTCTTGGCGGGCAGCGCCGCCACCCGGCGCAGCTCCGGCGAGAACCCGTCGAGACGCACGAGGTCGGTGTGCAGTCCCGACTTGGTCGGCATGAACGGCACGTTGAGCGCGCCGGCGAGGAAGCGCAGCGCCATCTGGTAGTTGGAGTAGTCCTCGACGACGACCGCGCCGCGCTCGACCGCCTTGCGGAAGCGCACGCACGTCGGCGCGAAGCGGCCGTTGCCGCCGTAGGCGATCTCGATACGGCGCACGCAGCCGGCGCCGACGAGCACGTCGAGCGCCTGGCCGTTGGAGTGGGCGACGAGATGCAGGTCGCCGATGCTCTGGCGGGCGATCTCGTAGACGAGCGCCATCGGATTGCGGCTGATGGTGAAGCCGCCGAGGGCGACCTGGTCGCCGCGCTTGACGAAGGTCCGCACGGCGCGCTCGAGCGACATCAGCTTGCCGCCGATCTGTTCTGGTTCGCTCATCTGGTCTCGCCCTCCTCGCTCGATCACCGGAGTGGCCTAGGAACGCGAAAACCCCCAGGGCACGCACTCACGCGGGCTGGGGGCGCATGGCCGCTTGGGCGGTGGGTGGCACCGGCACAAGCCATGTGTGCAGCACGCATATGATACACGCCGCCGGCGACGGGGCAACATCCGGCGGCTACGATGCGGCGGTGCTAGACTACGGGCGTCGTCGCCCCAAGAGGGAGATCAGCCCGCGTGGACACGTTTCTTTTCTCCGGCTATGCGCGCTTGCCGCAGGATGTCTCGCATCAGGCGCTCTACAAGCGCGTCGGCATCGTCGTCGAGGTCGACGAGGAGGGCCGCATCGTCGCCTGCTCGTCGACCTTACTCATGGACCTGGCGCGCGACTTCCTCGACCGCTTGCTGCGTGGCCGATCGGTGATCAGCGAGCGCGCCGAGATCGAGGCGCTCATACGCTACCGCTACCGGGGCCACTCCCAGGCGGCGCTGCTCTCCGCCGTCACCAAGGTCTTCGAAGCCGTCGACCAGTCGCCGCTGGTGCGCCCGGACGCCACTTGATATGCAGGGCACGCGGCGGCTATCATGTCTGTGCTGCACACATAGCTCGAAGGTCGGCACGTCCACTGCCGCCTTCGTGCCGGCTATGACCCCCAGCGCGCACGTCGGCGTTCCTGGGGGTCTTTTGCGTTCCGGGAACTGACTTCTCTCCGAGGAGGGAACGGGATGGATTTCAGGTACACGACTGAGCAGGACCTCTACCGGCAGGCGATCCGCGAATGGCTCGCCAAGAACCTCGAACCACGCGCCCGCGAGATCGAGGAGAAAGAAGACGGCATCCCCAGCGACATCACCGCGGGCATGGCCGAGCTCGGCATGTTCGGCGTGACGATCCCCGAGGAGTTCGGCGGCTGCGCGGTGCCCGGCGAGGAGCTCATCTACGCGATGATCACCATTCACGAGGTCGCCCGCGCTGACCTCTCGATGTCGACGCCCGTCTACACACTGCTCACGATCGGCTGGTCGTACATCATCAACAAGTACGGCACGGACGAGCTCAAGCAGGAGCTGCTGCCCAAGGTCGCCGAAGGCAAAGCGTTCGCCGGCATCAACACGACCGAGCCCGGTGGCGGCTCCGACCTCGCCGCGATCAAGACCACGGCGCTCTGGGACGAGGGTCGCCAGGCCTACATGCTCAACGGCGAGAAGGCGTACGTGTCGGGCCCCAAGGAGTGCATGAAGTGGGGCCCGCCGAGCGGTCACTGCACGCTGGTCAAGAC
The DNA here is from genome assembly GCA_003132585.1 of Actinomycetota bacterium. GTDB lineage: Bacteria > Actinomycetota > Thermoleophilia > UBA2241 > UBA2241 > PALSA-647. Next base: position 7,515 of record PKYG01000101.1, on the reverse strand, counting down.
CGACCCGGCGTCGGGCCACAAGGGGATGACTTTCATCTGGGTGCCGGCGCACCTCGACGGCATCCAGTGGACCGTCTACGAGGACATGGGGCGCATGGGCCTGAGCACCGGCGGCTGGATCTACAAGGACGTGGCGCTCCCCAAGAAGTACGTGCTCGGCGAAGAGGGCAAGGGCTTCTACACGGTCATGGACGGCTTCAACGCCGCCCGCGTGCTGGTCGTCGCGGCCTGCCTCGGCGGCGCCGAGAAGGCGCTCGAGATCAGCGGCGAGTACACGGCACAGCGCACGACGTTCGGCAAGCCGCTCGGCAAGTACGAGGGCATCTCCTTCGAGATGGCCAACGACTGGATGCAGCTCGACTTGCTCAAGATCAACCTGCTGCGCGGCGCCTGGATGATGGGCTACGAGAGCGAGAACCCGGGCAGCTTCGCGCGCAAGGACATCAACCGCGTGATCTCGACCTGCAAGTGCCTGGCGCCGACGCTCGGACACGAGATCGCCAGGCACGGGATGATGTATCACGGCGCCTTCGGCTACACCAAGGAGACGCCGCTGGAGATGTTCCTCCGCGGCGTCATGAGTTACGAGGTCGGCGCCGAAGGCGGTCTCAACATCATGCGCGGCATCATCGCCCGCGACACGTGGGGCGACACCCACAACCCGTTCAAAGATTGATCACCGTAGGCGGATCAACGTGCGGTGCGGCGCAGCCACACCGCACACTAAGGGGCCGCGTGAGCTGAGATGGAACGAGTCGATTGCATCGTCGTCGGCGGCGGGCTCGCCGGCCTGGCGGCCGCTTACGGGCTCGCCGCCGAGGGCCTCGAGGTGATGGTCCTCGAGCGCGGCAACTACGCCGGCGCCAAGAACGTGACCGGCGGCCGCCTCTACATGGACCCGATCCGCGCGCTCTACCCGGAGCTGTGGGAGGAGGCGCCGTTCGAGCGCGCCGTCGCCCGCGAGTCGATCACGATGATGGGCGACGGCGCGCACACGACCGTGGAGGTCGCGAGCGACCGGTTCGCCGGCGCGCAGCCGCAGTCGTACACGGTGCTGCGCGCCCGCTTCGACCAGTGGTTCGCCGACAAGGCGGCGGAGAAGGGCGCGATGATCGTGCCCAACATGAAGGTCGACGAGCTGCTGCGCGAAGGTGGCGGCGACGGACGGCCCGGCCGCGTGATCGGCATCCGCGCCGGCGGCGATGAGATCGGCGCCGACGTGACGATCGTCGCCGAGGGCGTGCTCGGCATGCTGGCGAGCGCGGCCGGCCTGCGCGCCGAGCCGGCCGCGCGCGACTCCGCCCTCGGCTTCAAAGAGGTGATCGAGCTGCCGGCGGGCGTGATCGAGGACCGCTGGCGCCTCAACGAAGGTGAAGGCGCCGCCCACCTCTTCATGGGCACGGTCACGCGCGGCATGCTCGGCGGCGGCTTCGTCTACACGAACAAGGAGAGCATCTCGGTCGGCGTCGTCGTCGGCATGGCGGCGATGCTGCAACAAGCGGAGCCGGTCGAATCGTACAAGCTGCTCGACGAGTTCAAGGAGCTGCCGCAGATCGCGCCGCTGGTCAAGGGCGGCACCGTCGCCGAGTACTCGGCGCATGCGATCGCCGAGGGCGGCATCGCCCGAGTGCCCAAGCTCTTCGGTGACGGCTACCTGCTCGCCGGCGACGCCGCCGGACTCTCGCTCAACGCGCTCGTCACGGTGCGCGGCATGGACTTCGCGATCGCCAGCGGGTACCACGCAGCGCGTGCCGTCGCGACCGCGAAGAAGGCCGGCGACACAAGTGTCGCCGGCCTCGCTCGCTACGAGCGGGCGCTGCGCGAAAGCTTCGTGCTCAAGGACCTCGAGACGAGCCGCGCGATACCGCGCATCGTCGAGAACCCGCGGCTCTTCATGCACTATCCGCGAGCGGTCTCAAAGCTGGCGGAGAGCGTGTTCACGATCGGGGCGCAGCCATCGCCGCGGCTCGCCAAAACCGTTTGGAAGGGTGCGCGCCGCGACTTCCTCAGTCTGGCGACGCTCAAAGACCTCTGGTCGCTGCGGAAGATGTAAGGGAGCTGAGAATGAACATCGACGCAAAGCTCGGTCTCGACGTCTTCAAGCTCGACAAGGAGCCGCAGATCGTCGTCAAGAACGAGATCTGCAGCACGGTCTGCGTCAACCGGGCCTGCCTCTACGTGTGCCCGGCCGACCTCTTCGAGCTCGACGACCAGCAGAGGATCGTCGTCAACTGGGAGGGCTGCCTCGAGTGCGGCACCTGCATGATCTGTTGTGAGAAGGACGCGCTCGAGTGGCGCTATCCGCGGGGCGAGTTCGGCGTCCAGTACCGCATGAGTTGAGGGAGTGGTGAGCTTGGATATCGTCGTCTGCGTCAAGACCAACCCGGATGCGCAGATGATCCGCATCAAGAACCGCGAGCCGGTGCTCGAGGCGATCCCGTACAAGGTCGGCGATCTCGAGAAGAACGCGCTCGAAGCGGCGCTGCAGCTTCGTGACGCCGCCGGCGGCGGCACGATCAGGGCGCTGACCGTGGTTGAGGGCGACCGCAAGATCCGCGAGACGATCAAGGAAGCGCTGGCGATGGGCGCCGACGAGGCGGTGATCGTCGCCGATCCGGCGCTCGCCGGCGCCGATCAGGCGGGCATCGCCGCGGCGCTCGCCGCGGCGGTCGCCAAGATCGGCGCCTGCGACGTATTGCTCTTCGGCGAAGGCTCCACCGACAACTACTCGGGTCAGGTCGGGGCGCGCGTCGCCGAGCTGCTCGGCTGGCCGCAGATCGGCTACGCGAAGAAGCTGGCGCTCGCCGGCGGTGGCATCGAGGCGGAGCGCAGCATGGACGAGATGATCGAGACGCTGGCGGCGCCGCTGCCGGTGGCGGTGACCGTCGTCAGCGAGATCAACGAGCCGCGCCCAATTTCGCTGATGAACATCCTCAAGGCGGGCAAGAAGCCCGTCACCGAGTGGACGCTCGCCGATCTCGGCCTCGACGCCGTCGGTGCGCAGAAGCGGATCGTCTCCAACCTCGCCGAGGAGCAGGACCGCAAGCACGTGCTCTTCGCGGGCGCCGTGGACGAGCAAGTCGACGCGTTCGTCAACGCGCTCGTCAAGGAAGGCGTGGTGGGGAGATAGCGATGGCCGACATCCTCGTCTACAGCGAAAAGGCCGACGCCGCCCTCGAACTCGTCGCCAAGGGCAGGGAGTGGGCGGCCGAGCTGGGGCTCGGGCTCTCGGCTGCCTGTCTCGGCGCCGGCGCGGCAGAGGCGGCGAGCGCGCTCGCCGCGCACGGCGCCGACCGCATCTTCGTGAGCGACGCGGCCTTCGACGGCTTGCCCGCGGACACGGTCGCCGCGGCGCTGGCCGCGGCCGCCGCTGAGGCCGGCGCCACGGTCGTGCTGATCGCCTCGACGCGACGCGGCAAGGAGCTTGGCGGCCGCGTCGCGCAGAAGCTCGGCGCCGGCTGCGTCAGCGACGTGAACGCCTTGACCCTCGAGCACGGCGAGCTGGTCGCCGACCGCTACGCCTACGGCGGCGCCACGGTCGCGCGCGAGGTCATCACCACGGCGGTCAAGGTGTTCGCCGTGATGCCCAAGACATTCGCCGTCGGCGATCCGGTCGCCGGCGCCGGCGCTGTGGTGCCGCTTCCAGCGCCCGCGGCGTCGGCGGTCAGGGTCGTCGGCCGCCGCGCTAAAGAGGGCGAGGCGGTCGATCTCACCGCGGCGCCGCGCATCGTCGGCGTCGGCCGCGGCTTCGCCGCCCGCGACGACCTGCGGCTCGGCACGGAGCTCGCCGACGCGCTCCACGCGGAGCTCGCCTGCACCAAGAGCCTCGCCGACTTCGAGTGGCTGCCGGAGTCGCGTATCCTCGGCCTCTCCGGCGCCAAGACGAAGCCCGACCTGTACCTCGCCGTCGGCGTCTCGGGGCAGATCCAGCACACCGTCGGCGTCAGCTCGGCGAGGCTCATCGCTGCGGTCAACACCGACAAGGAGGCGCCGATCTTCGCGCTCGCCGACTACGGCATCGTCGGCGATCTGTACGCGGTCGTACCGGCGCTGGTGGCCAAGCTCCAGAGTCTGTGATGGCCGACGCGGCGCCGGGCATTCTCTGGAAGGGCGCGCCGCAACCGGCGGCGTTCGTGCGCCGCGCCCTCATGCCGGCGGCGCCCGTCGCCGCCGTGATCCTCGCCGCCGGCATCGTCTGGGAGTACATGGCGCTGACGAGCGCCCACCTGTGGGTCTACCCGCCGGTGGGCGCTCTCCCGATACTCGTCGGCATCTACGGTCTGGCCGTACGCCCGCTGCTGCTCCTGCGGCTGGCGCGGCGTATGCGCTACGCCGTCCGCGAGCGCGGCGTGATAATCGCCTGGGGCGAGCGCGCGGAGGAGCGCGTCGAGCTGTCGGCGGCGAGTCTGCCGCCGTTCGCGCGGCGGGTGCAGCGCGGCGGCGACGACGTCGTCTTCGCCGCCGCGCCCGACCGCGTGCCGGCCTTCGGCTGGTGGGCGGTCAACGACCATCGCCTGCGGTTCTGTTGCCTCGCCGACTCCGGCGCGGCCCTCGCTGCGCTCGAGAAGTTGGAGAAAAATGACTCGCACTCGACCGCGCGGGCGGAGGGCGTCAGCACCCCCGCGAGCGGGCGCGCGGAAGACTACTCGACGTCGGGCTGAGCGCCGGCGGCCGGCGGCTTTGGCGCCGGCGGATTCCGCTTTGGCGCCGCCGGCTTCCGCTTCGGCGCGGCCGGCAGCAGCTCCGCCGCGGCCGCCACATCGGCGCCGCTCGCTACCGGCTCGTCCTCCTCCGTCCACGAACGCTCCCGGAACACGATCACCACGGCGCTCGCCAGCGGGATCGCGATCACCACGCCGACGATCCCGCCGAGCGTCGCGCCCGCGAGGCCGGCGACGAGCACCGTCAGTGGCGACATCGAGACCGTCTTGGAGTACACGGCCACCTGGATGACGTTGTTCTCGAAGAGCTGGTAGACGACGAAGTAGCCGGTGAGGATCACCGCCGTCAGCCAGCCCTGCGGTACGGAGACGACGATGCAGACCACGGCGCCGAGCGTGGCGCCGACGAGCGGGACGACGTCGAGCAGGCCCACGGTGAGCGCCAGCGGCACCGGATAGGGCACGCCGAGGATGAGCAGCGCCAAGTACGCGGCAACCCCGGCGATCAGGCTGATCAGCAGGTTGCCGCGCACGTAGCCGCCGACCGCCTCGGCAACGCGGTCGCCCATCAGCGCGCCGGCTCGATGCCGGCGCTCGCTGAACAGTCCGAGGATGCCGCCCCAGGTGCGCGGCCCTTCGATCAGCAGCATCACCGTGAACGCGAAGATCGTGACGATCGCGGCGAGCAGCGACACCGTCCGTGTGAACGCGGCAAGGATCGACCCGCGGGCGCCGGTGACGATCCTGATCACGTCCGTGGTCGTGACGTTGCGGATTCTCTCGACGATGTGGAAGCGCTGGTCGAGCGGTTGCAGCACGCTGCCCGGCTTGAAGAGGTCGCGCGTGTAGGTGGGCAGCTTGGAGATGAGCTGATGAGTCTGGCTGACGAGGGGGATCGCCAGCGCCGTGGCGATGCCGACGACGACGAGGAACGCAACGAGCGATGTGAGCGCCGCGGCCGACCATCGCTTGAGGCCGTGGCGCATCATCCAGCGCACGGCCGGATCGAGCGCCAGCGCGAGCATGATCGCGATCACCAGCCAGAGGATGATCTTGCGTTCGGCGTAAGCGAAGAGCAGACCGCCGGCGTAGGCGAGCGCGACGCCGATGACGACGGCGGCGCGGCGCGCCAACGCCGCCGACGGACTGGTTTGCGGTTCGCGCTCGGCGTCACTCATCTTGGGCTCGTCTGAAGATGAGACTGGTGCATGACCGGGCAAGCATAACGTATCATTCGGGTGTCTCGAGGGTCGTAGAGACGTTCGCGACCGGGGCCTATAGCTCAGCTGGTTAGAGCAGCCGACTCATAATCGGCCGGTCGCAGGTTCGAGTCCTGCTGGGCCCACCAAGCACTAGCGTTATCGGAGGCCTTTTCGGACCTCAGTCTTGAGCCCGCCACCCCTGCAAAGGTGGCGGGCTTTCTGCTCAGCAATCCACGGAGGCGCACGGCCCTTCCGACTGATCGGGAAGTGACGACGTGTTGTGCTGTCGACGTCGGCCGCCGCGATAGGTCTTCACAACCTCCATCACCGATTCGACTCCGGTCGTCGCCTCCAATAACTCTTCTGCAAACGGTCGCTTTCCTGTAGCGCGCGGAGGCCTGCCGTTGCCCCGTTGCCGACATTCTGCCGACGAGACGCACGACTACTGTCGGCGACGGCCCAGCACGAGATGATGCGAGTGAACGACGTGCGGCGTGCGAAAGAAGTGCGGCTACTCGGTGGCGAACACCAAGTCCGCGNNCGAGCGTGATCGAGACGGTGGCTCTCAAGAAGCTCCTCATCGTTCTTGTTGGCGCCGAGCCACGGGTCCGTCAGTCGGACACACACGGGATCTGGTGATGTAGTGCTTGTCGCCGTCGGCCGCGAGAGAGAAGCCTTCCGGCGCTCCATCGCCGACGTCGAGGATGAGCTGTGTGTGTTTCCACACCTCGTATTGACGGCCGTCGATGTAGAAGGGGCAGCCGCCCACCTCGCCCAGCAGGACGTCGTGGTCACCGATGATGAACTCGCCGTCGTCGAAGCACATCGGGAGGCTGCCGTCGCAGCAGCCTCCCGATTGGAAGAACATGACGCGCCCTCGTTGGGCTACGAGACGAGCTATCGCTTCGAGTGCCGCCGGCGTGGCGACGACCGCCGGCTCCGTGGCGGGCTCGTCCATCCTCAGGCCCCGATCAGAAGAACCCGAGAGGATCGGGGCTGTAGCTCACCAGCAGGTTCTTGGTCTGCGTGTAGTGTTCGAGCATCATCTGATGGTTCTCCCGCCCGACGCCGGAGATCTTGTAGCCGCCGAAGGCCGCGCCGGCAGGGTAGAGGTGGAAGCAGTTGGTCCACACCCGACCGGCCTTGATCGCCCGGCCCATGCGGTAGGCGAGGTTGCCGTTGCGCGTCCACACACCGGCGCCGAGGCCGTAGAGCGTGTCGTTAGCGATGCGCAGCGCGTCGGCCTCGTCGGTGAACGTGGTCACCGCGAGCACCGGACCAAAGATCTCCTCCTGGAAGACGCGCATCTTGTTGTCGCCCTTGAGCACCGTAGGCTGGAAGTAGTAACCCTCGGCGAGGTCCCCGTCCAGGACGTTGCGCTTGCCGCCGATGAGGCACTCGGCGCCTTCCTGCAGACCGATGTCGACGTAGCCGGTGATCTTCTCGAGCTGCTGGGTCGAGACCTGGGGACCGATCATGGTCGCCGTGTCGAGCGGGTTCCCCTGGACGATCTTGCGGATCCGATCGAGGCAGCGCGCCATGAACTCGTCGTAGATCGACTCCTGGATGAGGGCGCGCGACGGGCAGGTGCAGACCTCGCCCTTGTTGAAGGCGTAGAGCACCAAGCCTTCGATCGCCTTGTCCAGGAAGTT
>PKYG01000107.1:6434-11356 GCA_003132585.1 Actinomycetota bacterium | reverse complement strand
ACCTGCGGCACACGCACGCCACCCTGGCGTTGCAGGCCGGCATCCACCCCAAGGTCGTCTCCGAACGCCTCGGACATGCGACGATCTCGATCACCTTGGACACGTACTCACACGCGATCCCGGCGATGCAGGAAGAGGCGGCGGCGTTGATCGCCGAGCTTGTGTTCGCGGGGACGTAGAGCTGCCTGAGCTTCGAGTGCCGCTGCTTGAAGCACTAGCTGGCACGTGAGGTGTACCGCACGCTGTGTGCTGACCTGCAAGAGCCGAATACCACTTGACGGTCTAAAGGAGCATCACGGGACACGTCCCCCGGAGTCGCTCGCGGACGAGGCTCCACGCAAGGGATCTGGCTCAGGTCGCGAATCTACCACCGGGTCGCGCGAGTATCATCCTAGGCGACGGACGGGCCACCCAAGGTCAGCTGCACGATCGACGCGGTCTCCGTGGAGCTCCTGCTACTTCGTGGAGAACCCCCACAGGAACTCGCCCGTCTGGGCGTCGATGATGACGTTGTCGTGGCTCATCATGATCGGTTCGTAAGTCGCTGGAGTGCCCGACCTGTCTGGCGCGTAGCCTTGCCGAACATCGATAGGCTCGGGGAAGGTGAACGTGACGACCCAGGCCGGTCGATCCTTGATGTTCGCGTAACCCTTCGTCGATTGTCCCGGCGGTGCGATGGTAGCGCCGATGGTCACACTCGCAAGCACGGCGGTAGGCGGCAACGGCGTCTTATCCTTCGGAGCAAGAGCGATGGCGGCGGCGGCAGAAGACACCTTGAACGAGCTCGCCTCGGCCGCGATCGGCATCAGGGTGATATCCGCGACACCGGGAACCAGCGTAACGCCTTGCGGTGGGATGACGCTCGGCACCCCTGCCGTCGCCGGTGGCTGCCCGCTCGCTTGAGCCTTTTGCGGATGGGATGTGGAGGTGACAATGGCGACCGCTATCGCAGCCGAAGCCACCACCACAGCTGTCAAGATGAGTGTTTTCGTCTTCACGGGAATCTCCCTTCGCGCACGAAGCGCAGTCTTGGACTCAAGCGTCGTAGATCTGGAAGTACTTCGGATTGGCGTCTGGACCCCTCCTCTGTGGTTTGGCCTTCGGTGATGGAGACGCAGACGTCTTGAGAAGAGTTCACGTGGCGCTCGACGGACGCCTCATCGCAGCCGACAGTCATCACCCAGACCGTGCAGCATGCCGCGGAGTCTACGCCTTTCGACGTAGCGGGTCACCGACCGGGAGCCCCGCACCCGCCGCCCGTGCTGCCCTGTGGTCTTGCGTACCCGATGGTGACGGCGCGTCGCGGCGGCAAAATGTCGGCATTTTGGCCTTCTTGGGGCGATGCGACGCGAAGGCGAGATTCAGAAAGTGCCCATTTGCAGGAAAGTTGTGGTGCCCCCGGCTGGAATCGAACCAGCGACACCAGGTTTAGGAAACCTGTGCTCTATCCCCTGAGCTACGAGGGCCCGCCGCGATTGTACCACCGGGTCCGGAGGTGAAATGGGCGGGGGCGGGGAGCGCCTACGGCGCTCCCCGCCCCCGCCAAACGATCAACCTGCAGAGAGTGTTACTTGCTCTTGCCGATCTTGAACATCTTGGTGCCGCACGTCGGGCAGATGCCCTGGGTCGCGGGCTTGCCGTTCTTCATCGTGACTTGCTTCTCGTCCTTCATGAACCTCTTGGCCCGGCACTTCACGCAATACGCTTCGGTCGCCATGCGGATCTCCTTTCCGGGCCTGGGGGATCAACCCCGCAGCCCGCCCCCTGGATGTCGGGCCGTAGTATATGCCGCACGAATCAAGCGCGCAATGAGGCTAGGTAGCTTCGCCGCGAAAAAGTCGCCGTTGAGCGTGCTGTTGCCCACCACCTGCAGGTCTGGTACAACCGTTCTCATCTGACATAGCGCCTCGCGTGGGCGTCCACAATCCTGGCCGAAAGGATGACTATGAATAAGGAGCTCCAGGCCAAGATCCGCAAGCAGGTCGCGGACGAGACCGTGAAACACATCCAGTTGTGGTTCACGGACATCCTCGGGAATCTCAAGATGGTCGAGATCCCCGACATCCAACTGGACAGCGTGCTCGAGAGCGGCGCCGCCTTCGACGGCTCCTCCATCACCGGGTACGCCGAGATCGAAGAGTCCGACATCGTCGCCATGCCGGACTGGTCGACCTTCAAGATCCTCCCCTGGTCCCAGAATCACGAGAAGACGGCGTTCGTCTTCTGCGACGTGCTCGACCGCAACTACGAGCCGTTCGAAGGCGACCCGCGCTACGTGCTCCGCCGCCAGCTCAAGCGCGCCGCCGACATGGGTCTCACGTTCTTCGTCGGCCCGGAGCTCGAGTACTTCTACTTCAAGAGCGCCGCGGCGCCCGAGGTCGTCGACGAGGGCGGCTACTTCGACGTGCTGCCCGCCGACCTCGGCAACGACCTGCGCAAGCAGACGATGCGCACGCTCGACAAGCTCGGCATCCCGATGGAGGCCTCGCACCACGAGGTCGCGCCGTCGCAGCACGAGATCGACCCGCACTACGACGAGGCGCTCGTGATGGCCGACCGCGTGATGATCTGCCGCCTGATCGTCAAGGAGGTGGCGGCGCACAACGGCCTCCACGCCACCTTCATGCCCAAGCCCCTGCACGGGGAGAACGGCAGCGGCATGCACGTGCATCAATCGCTCTTCAAGGGCAAGACCAACGCGTTCTTCTCAGCCGACGACGAGCACCACCTCTCGGACATCGCCAAGGGGTTCATCGCCGGTCAGCTCACGCACATGCCGGAGATCTGCTCGGTGCTCAACCAGTGGGTCAACAGCTTCAAGCGCCTGGTGCCCGGCTACGAGGCGCCGGTGTACATCTCGTGGGCGCACCGCAACCGCACGGCGCTGATCCGCGTGCCGCTCTACGTGCAGGGCAAGGAGAGCACGGTGCGCGCCGAGCTGCGTAACCCCGACCCCGGCGCCAACCCGTACCTGGCGTTCGCCGTGATGCTGGCGGCCGGCCTCGACGGCATCGAGAAGGGCCTCGAGCTGCCGCCGGCGGTCGAGCCGAACATCTTCAAGATGGACGCCGGCGAGCGCGAAGCGGCCGGCCTCGGTTCGCTTCCCAACAATCTCTACGAGGCGATCAGGGTGACCGAGGCGAGCGCGCTCGTGCGCGAGGCGCTCGGCGACCACATCTTCGAGCGTTTCATCACCAACAAGCTCAACGAGTGGTACGAGTACCGCGAGCAGGTCACGTCGTACGAGATCGAGAAGTACTTCTCGGTTCTCTAAAGAGAGTCAGAACGTGTGCGGGGGCGGCTGCCTGTGGCAGCCGCCCCCGCGCGTTCTTCTTGTGCGGCCGACCCGCGGCGGCGATGTGGCAGAGCCGCGGCGGTGATGCGGCCGTGCCGCGGCGTTACTGCTTGGCGCCGCAGCTCGGGCAGATGTTCTGCACGGGCGTGAGCGCGCACCCGCACGATACGCAGACCCTGATCTCCTTGCCACACGCGCTGCAGAACGGCAACGGCTTGGACTCGAGCTCCTCGTCGCAGTACGGACACGCGCAGGGCTTGCTGTCGATTCCTTGATCCATGAGTAACCTCCCGCGGCGATGGTACCACAGCGCCGGCGCGGCGCTGCTGTTCACGGCTCGCCGCGCCGCCGCTGTTGCCGGGTGCGATATGCTGCACGTGACGTCCCCGACGGAGCACACGTGGATACACTCGCCGCACACCTGACCGGTTGGATCAAGACCGAGGTCGAAGCCTCGTGTGGGTCAGGCGCGGTCTTCGGCCTCTCGGGCGGCGTCGACTCCGCCGTCGTTGCCGCCCTCGCCAAACGCGCGTTCCCGCACCACTCACTCGGTCTGATCATGCCGTGCCACAGCGACCCACAGGACGCCGAGGACGCACTGCTCGTCGCCCGTCACTTCGGCATCGCCACGGCGAACGTCGACCTCGGACCCGTGTTCGACGCGCTGCTCGACCAGCTCGGGCTGACCTCTTCCGACCTGTTCGAGAGCAAGCTCGCCTGCGCCAACATCAAGCCGCGCCTGCGGATGACGTCGCTCTACGCGTTCGCCAACCAGATGGACTACCGCGTGCTCGGCACCGGCAACGCCAGCGAGCTCGCCGTCGGCTACTTCACCAAGTACGGCGACGGCGGCGTCGACCTGCTGCCGCTGGGCAGCGTCACCAAGACGCGCGTGCGCGAGCTCGCGCGCCGGCTCGACGTGCCCCCGCGGATTATCGACAAGCCGCCGTCGGCCGGGCTCTGGACGGGCCAGACCGACGAAGGCGAGATGGGCGTCACTTACGCGGCGCTCGACGCATATCTCGATGGGGTCGACGAGGCCGCCGGGGCGATCGTCGACCCGATGCGCGCGGCAAGCGAGCACAAACGCGAGCTGCCGCGCATCGCCCCCCTGCCCCAGGAGCACGCGACCGGCTGACGGTCACCGGCGTTTCCGGTAGACTTTGGCGCTAGTCCCACGGAGGTCCCTTTTGGCCGTTGTCGTCCAGAAATACGGTGGCTCGTCGGTCGCCGACGCCGGTCGCATCATGAACGTGGCGCGGCGCATCGTCGCCACCTATGAGCAAGGCAACAGTGTGTGCGCCGTCGTCTCCGCGCGCGGCGACACCACGGACGAGCTGCTGAGGATGGCGTACGAGATCTCGCCGCGCCCGCCGGAGCGCGAGATGGACATGCTCCTCTCCACCGGCGAACGCATCAGCTGCGCCCTCCTGGCGATGGCGATCGACCGCCTCGGCAGGCACGCCGTGAGCTTCACCGGCTCGCAGGCCGGCATCGTCACCGACACGGTGCACACCAAGGCGCGCATCCTCGACGTGCGCGCCAGCCGTCTGCGCGAGGCGATGACCGACGGCAAGATCGTCCTCGTCGCCGGCTTTCAGGGAGTCTCCACGGAGAAGGACATCAC
>PKYG01000107.1:0-6389 GCA_003132585.1 Actinomycetota bacterium | reverse complement strand
ACGGCGGTCTCCTACGACGAGATGCTCGAGATGGCGGCATCCGGCGCCCAGGTGCTCGCCCTACGCTGCGTCGAGTACGCGCGCAAGTACACTATCGTGATCCACGTGCGTTCGAGCTTCTCTGACGCCGAAGGCACCTGGGTGAGAGAGGAAGATGACAGCATGGAGACGGCGATCATCAGAGGGGTCACCTACACGACCGACGAGGCCAAGGTGACGGTGCGCTCGGTGCCCGACCAGCCGGGCGTGGCGGCCCACGTGTTCTCGGCGCTCGCCGACGCGCACATCAACGTCGACATGATCATCCAGAACGTCAGCGAGCAGGGTCACACCGACATCTCCTGCACGATCCCGGCCGACGACCTGGCGGCGGCCAACGAGACGCTCGCGAAGATCGCCAGGGACCTCGGCGCCAAGGGTTACAGCACCGACGACAACATGGCCAAGGTGAGCGTCATCGGCGCCGGCATGCGCACGAATCCGGGCGTGGCGGCGCTGATGTTCCGCACTCTCGCCGACCTGGGGATCAACCTCGAGATAATCTCCACCTCGCCGATCAAGATCTCGTGCGTGATCGAGAAGGACCGCGTCGAAGACGCCGTGCGCGCCCTGCACGACGTGTTCGGTCTCGGCGACGACAACATCACCGAGGATCACGCCGATAAAGGCGCACCGCATGACGGCTGAGAAGCAGCTCACCGTCGCCATTGCCGGCGCCACCGGCGTTGTCGGCGGCACCGTGCGCGCGATCCTCGAGGAGCGCGACTTTCCGGTGGGCGAGCTGCGGCTGCTCGCGAGCGAACGCTCGCGCGGCCGGCAGCTCGCGTTCCGCGGTCGCGATGTGACCGTCGACGTACTCTCGGCCGACTCGTTCGCCGGCGTCGACTTGGCGTTCTTCGCCGCCGGCGGCGGCGGCGCCAAGGAGTTCGTGCCGGCCGCCGTCGCCGCCGGCGCGACCGTGATCGACAAGTCGAGCACCTTCCGCAGCGACCCCGACGTGCCGCTGGTCGTGCCCGAAGTCAACCCGCAGGCGCTCGACCGCCACAAGGGGATCATCGCGACGCCCAACTGCTCGACCATCCAGATGGTCGTCGCGCTCAAGCCGATCTACGACGCGGCCGGCATCACGCGCGTCGTCGTCGCCACCTACCAATCGGTGTCGGGCAGCGGCCGGCGCGGCGTCGACGACCTTGAGCGGCAGTCGCGCGAGGTCGTCGCCGGCCGGCCGCCGACGCTGGGCCTCTATCCGTACCCGATCGCCTTCAACCTGCTGCCGCACATCGACAGCTTCCTGCCGACGGGATACACCAAAGAAGAACAGAAAATGGTCGACGAGACGCACAAGATCTTCGCCGACGCGCGCATCGGCATCTCGCCGACGTGCGTGCGTGTGCCTGTCTACGAGGCGCACTCCGAGGCGATCAACGTGCAGACCAGGGAGAAGCTCACGGCGGCGGCGGCGCGGGCGCTGCTCGCGGCATTCCCGGGCATCGAGGTCGTCGACGACCCGGCGGACCTGCGCTACCCGATGCCGCTCGACGCCGCCCGGCGCGACGCCGTCTTCGTCGGTCGCATCCGTGAGGACGACACGATCGAGAACGGCCTCAACTTCTGGTGCGTCTGCGACAACCTGCGCAAGGGCGCCGCGCTCAACGCCGTCCAGATCGCCGAAGAACTGGTGCGCCGTGGCAAGCTCTGACGCGCACGAACAGGCGCCGCCGACGGAGTACGACGTCGCCATCGTCGGCGCCGGTCCCTCGGGTCTGGCGGCCGCCATCTACAGCGCCCGCGGCCGCCGCTCCACGATCGTGCTCGAGCGCAATCTCGCCGGCGGGCAGATGGCGCTCACGTACCTCGTCGAGAACTACCCGGGCTTCCCTGAGGGCGTCTCCGGCTTCGACCTCGCCGACAAGATGAAGGCGCAGGCCGCCCAGTTCGGCGCCGAGATCCACGAGATCACCGCGGTCGAGAGCTTCACGACCACCGCCGACGGCCGCCACGCGATCACCACCGACCAGGGCGTCGTGCACGCCCGGGCGGCGATCCTCGCGCCCGGTGTCGAAGCGCGCCGGTCGGGCGTGCCCGGCGAAGCCGAGTTCATCGGCCGCGGCGTCTCGTGGTGCGCGACCTGCGACGGCGCCCTCTATCGCGGCAAGCAGGTCGCCGTGATCGGTGGCGGCGACTCGGCTGTGGAAGAGGGGCTCTTCCTGACCAAGTTCGCCGACGCCGTGCACGTCATCCACCGTCGCCGCGAGTTGCGCGCCGAGAAGATCATCCAGGAGCGCGGGTTCGCCAATCCGAAGATGCACTTCATCTGGGATTCGGTACCGAAGCGCATCCTCGGCAAGGACGTCGTCGAGGGCGTCGAGTACGCGAACGTCAAGACCCATAAGCTCGCGACGCTGCCGGTGAACGGCGTGTTCATCTACATCGGCCAGACCGCGAACACGGCGTTCCTGAAGGGCGTCATCGAGCTGAACGAGCAGGGCTTCATCGTCACCGACGAGCTGTTGCGCACGGGGCGCGCGGGCGTGTTCGCCTGCGGCGACGCCCGCGCGAACCCGATCAAGCAGATCGCCGCCGCCGTCGGCGAAGGCGCGCTCGCGGCCGTGCAGGTCGACAAGTACCTCGATTCACCGGAGTGCCCCCCGACGGGGGCGAAGACCTGAGCTAGGAGGGATTCGTGGACGCTGTCTCACAGGACGATTTCGACGCCGAGGTGCACAAGGCGTCCGGCAAGGTCCTGGTCGATTTCTGGGCCGAGTGGTGCGGTCCGTGCCGCATGATCGGACCCGTGCTCGAGGAGATCGCCGACGACTATCCCGAGGTCAAGTTCCTGAAGCTGAACGTCGACGAGGCGCCGGTGGTGGCGCAAGACTACGAGGTGATGAGCATCCCGACGATCCTCGCCTTCGAAGACGGCAAGGTCCAGAAGCGCATCGTCGGGGCGCTGCCCAAGCCGAAGCTGCTCGACGAGCTGAGCGGCTTTCTCGGCTAGCGCTGCAGCCGCAGAGCCAAGGCGTCGTAGGAGAACGACACCAAGCGGTCGGCGAACGCCAGGTCCATCGCCGCTTGCGCCTCGACCGAGAGATCCTGAAGCCGAGTGCGGATGATCTCCGCCTTCTCGGCCGGCACGGCGGCCGCTTCGATCCAGTAGTCGAGGTCGACCGTCACCCGGTGTTCGCGCCGATCGCCGACCTGGAGCTTCGCCTTCTTGACGATGCCGTCGAGCTCGTCGCGCAAGTAGTAGCGCCGGTGCACGGGCTCGCGCAGCCGCGCCAGCTCGTTGAAGGCGCGGTCCGAGACCTTGTCGACGCACGCCTCGTGCAGCACGATGCGTCCCCGATCGCTCATCACGCGCGCCATCTCGCCGAGCGCCATCACCGGCTCGGGCAGACGATGCAGGGCGTTGCGGCAGATGATCAGGCTGAAGTGCCCATCGGGGAAGGGCAGGGCGTAGAGATCGACGAGCTTGAAGACGATGTTGTCGGCGTGGATCTCGGCGCTCAGCCGGCGGGCCTCGTCGAGCGCCTCCGGCTGCTCGTCGACCGCGTGCACCTCGCTCACGCTGAACGCGACCGCAACCGCGGCCCTTCCCATGCCGCAGGCGTAGTCGAGCACGCGGTCGTGGGCGGAGGGCTGCGCGAGCTCGACGACGAGATCGACAGACGGGTCTACGTAATCGGTCATTTCGATCCGGCCTCCCCTGCTATCCGTACGTGACCGTGAAGATCGTTCCCGTTGCCGAGATGCCGATCGTCACGTCGTGACCCTCGACGCGGGCCGTCTCTTCGTGATCACGCGCCTCCCGCTGCAAGGTGAACTCGCTGGCCAGCGTCTCGCTCTTGATCGTGTCGGCGTGACGCTCGACCACGGGGCGCAGCTCGTCGGGGACAGACAGCGCCAGACTGATCGTGTCTTCGATGCGTAAATCGGCATTCTTGCGCGCGAGCTGAATGGCATGCACGATCTCGCGCGCGACGCCCTCGTCGCGCAGGGCGTCGTCGAGCACGGTGCGCAGCGCCACGGTGCGACCGCCGTCCTGCTCCACCTGATAACCCTCCGGTGACACCGTCTCGACGAGCACCTCCTCCTCAGCCAGCCGCAGCCGCTCGCCGCCGGGCAGCAGCAGCGGCGCCGAGCCCCCGGTGCGCAGCGCGGCGACGAACTCGACCGCGTCAACGCCCTGGAGCGCCTGCGCCACCTCGCCGACGCGCTTGCCGAGTTTGGGCCCGAGGAGCGGCAGGTTCGGCTTGAGCCGGTAGGCGACGAGTTCGTCGCTGCCGTCAAGGAAACGCAGCTCCTTGACGTTGAGCTCCTCGAGCACCACCGGCAACAGGCGCGCAACGGCTTCGCGCTCGGACGCCGGGACAGCGACCACAGCCTCGCGCAGCGGCTGGCGCGTCTTGACGGCGGCGGCGTTGCGCGCGGCGCGGCCCATCTCGACGACGCGCCGCGCGCAAGCCATGTCGTACGCCACACCCTCGTCGATCAACGCCGCGTCGAAGACCGGCCAGTCGCAGAGGTGCACGCTCTCCGGCGCCGCCGGGTCGACCGTGCGCACGAGGTTCTGGTAGATCTCCTCGGCGACGAACGGCGTGTACGGCGCGAGTAACGTGACGACCGTCACGAGGCACTCGTACAGGGTCTGATAGGCGGCCAGCTTGTCGCGGTCGTGGCTGCTCTTCCAGAAGCGCCGCCGGCTGCGCCGCACGTACCAGTTGGAGAGGTCGTCGACGAAGTCCTGGATCGCCCGTCCCGAGTTTGTGGCGTCGTACTCCTCGAGGCCCTCGGTGACGTCGCGCACGAGGCCGTGCAACCGGCCGATGAGCCAGCGGTCGAGCAGCGGCCGCTCGGCGACCGGCACGGCCGCGTCGCGCGGGTCGAAGCGGTCGATGTTGGCGTAGACCGTGAAGAAGCTGTACGTGTTCCAGAGCGTGAGCAGGAACTTGCGCACGACCTCGTCGACCATCTCCGCCGAGAAGCGGCGCGCGAACCACGGACTCGAGGCCGTGAAGAGGTACCAGCGGAACGCGTCGGCGCCCTGCTTGTCGAGCACATCGTCGGGCTGCACGACGTTGCCGCGGCTCTTGCTCATCTTCTGGCCATCGGTGTCGAGGATGTGACCGAGGCAGAGCACGCGCTTGTAGGAGCTCTCGCCGGTGATCAGCGTCGCCACGGCCAGCAGGCTGTAGAACCAGCCGCGGGTCTGGTCAATCGCCTCGGCGATGAAGTCGGCCGGGAAGCGCTGCGCGAAGAGAGCCTCGTTCTCGAACGGGTAGTGCCACTGCGCCATCGGCATCGAGCCCGAGTCGAACCAGGCGTCGATCACCTCGGCGACGCGGCTCATCGCGCCGCCGCACTGCGGACACTCGAGCTGCACCGCGTCGACGTACGGACGGTGCAGCTCCAGGTCTTCGGGCGGCGGCGTGAGCGCCATCTCGCGCAGTTCGGCGATGCTGCCGACGCAGTGTGTGTGGCCCTGCTCGCAGCGCCAGACCGGCAACGGCGTGCCCCAGTAGCGTTCGCGCGAGAGCGCCCAGTCGACGTTGTTCTCGAGCCAGTCGCCGAAGCGGCCGTGCTTGATGTGCTCAGGGTGCCAGACGATCGCCTCGTTGGCCGCCAGCAGCTCATCCTTGATCGCCGTCGTCTTGATGTACCAGGTGGACTTGGAGTAGTAGAGCAGCGCCGTGTCGCAGCGCCAGCAGAACGGGTAGCTGTGTTCGTAGGGGACTTCGGCGAGGAGCAGGCCGCGGCGCTTGAGATCGGCGATGATCGCCGGGTCGGCGTCTTTGACGGACTGCCCGGCGAACGCTGTGATCTCGGCCGTGAAGCGCCCTTCCTCGTCGACCGGATTGACGATCGGCAGGTCGTTCTCGAGGCCGACGCGCATGTCGTCCTCGCCGAAAGCGGGGGCGATGTGGACGATGCCGGTACCGTCGGTGGTGGTGACGTAGTCGCCGGCGATGACGATGTGGGCGCGCCGGCCGGCGATCTCGGCTTCGACGAAGCCGAACGGCGGCTCGTACTCGAGACCGAGCAACTCCTTGCCGGAGAACCGGCGTTCGACCACGGCGCCCTTGCCGAGCACGGTCTCGACGAGGTCCGCGGCGAGCACGAAGCGCTGGCCGCGGCTCTCGGCGAGCGCGTACTCGATGTCGGGGTGCACGGCGCAGGCGACGTTCGCGATGAGCGTCCACGGCGTCGTCGTCCAGACCGCCAGTGAGACCGGCACCTGCGGCCGCCCGGCGACGCGCGCGGCCGCCTCCGGCCTGAGCGCGAAGTGCGCGTAGACGGTCTGATCGGTGACGTCCTTGTAGCCTTGGGCGACCTCGTGGCTGGAGATCGCCGTGCCGCAGCGCGGGCAGTACGGCACGACCTTGAAGCCC
>PKYG01000048.1:12740-13375 GCA_003132585.1 Actinomycetota bacterium | reverse complement strand
GCTCTGATCAAGACCTGTGACGACGAGAGCCGGCCCGAGTACGCCGAGATCGCCGCCGTGCTGCGCGAGGTGCGCGACGCCAATCCGCCGACGCACTTCGTTTGCACGGTCGCGCTTGCGGATCGCAAGTTCATCGTCGTCGTCGACTCAGAGGACGATCCGGTCAAGCGGACACACGTCGGCGGCGAGATCATCGCCGACGAGGAGCTGCCCGAAGCGTTCGCCGGCGTTGATCCTGATGCGAACGTGCTCGCGGTCGACGAGTGGGGTGTATGGGTCAGCGGCCTCGTCCCTGTGCGTGACTTCAACGGCGATGTGCGCTTCGTCGTCGCCGTCGACATGCCCCCGCCGGAGGCGGCGGCGGACGAGATGGAGGGTCTGCGCAGCGACGTCACGCAGACCTTTGCCGCGATGTTCCAGACCGCCGCTGGCAGGCTGGCGCGCGCCGAGCTGGACGCGATCACCGACGGTCTCACCGGCCTCTACAACCACCGCTACCTGCACGAGCGTCTCGGCGAGGAGATCGAACGCACGCACGAACAGAGCGGCACACTGGCGCTGCTCTTCTGCGACCTCGACCGGTTCAAGGCGTTCAACGACCGCCACGGGCACTCCGCCGGCGATCGCGCGCTGCG
>PKYG01000048.1:8880-12579 GCA_003132585.1 Actinomycetota bacterium | reverse complement strand
GGCCAAGCGTCGCGGGCGCAACCAGGTGATGGCGTTCGGAGGGCCGGATGGCCCTGAGACGGGGTCGCAGACTGGGTTCGTCGACGGCGCCGACGAGCTCGACGAGCCCGATCTGGTCTGAGTATGCGATGTGCGGCGCGGCCGGCGGCCGCGCCGCCCTAGCCCGTGTGCTTGAAGTTGATCACGTCGCCGTCCTGTACGGCGTAGTCCTTGCCCTCGACGCGAAGCACGCCCTTCTCGCGGGCGGCGTGGAACGAGCCTGCGGCGATGAGCTCTTCGAGCGGCACCACTTCGGCGCGCACGAACCCCTTCTGGATGTCGCTATGGATGCGGCCGGCGGCCGCGCGCGCCGTGGAACCGTTGACCAGCTGCCAGGCGCGCGCCTCGCTCGATCTCAGGTCCCCGGTGAAGAACGAGATGTAGCCGAGCAGGTCGTAGCTCGCGCGCAGGAACTGGTCGAGGCTGCCGGCGGGCGCGCCGAGCTCGGCGCGGAACTCGGCCGCCTCGTTGGCCTCGAGCTCGCCGAGCTCCGCTTCGAGTCGCGCGGCGACGGCGACGACCCCGTCGCCGCGAGCGTGCGCCCACTCGACGAAGCCGGCGTGACGCGCGAGCACCGCGACAGGGTCGGCGGCATCGCCGTCACCGACGTTGAGCACGAAGAGCACCGGCCGCTCCGTGACGAGGCCGAACTCGTGGAACATCGCCTGCTCGTCCGGCGCACGCGAGACGGAGCGCGCGAGGCCGCCGTTCTGGAGCGCCTCGAGGAGGCGCTCCACGGCGGCGGCATCGCGCTGCGCCGACTTGTCGCCGGCGCGCGCGGCCTTGACCACGCGCGCCGCGCGCCGCTCGAGGATGTCGTAGTCGCTGAGCACGAGTTCGGTCTCGACGAGTTCCACGTCGGCGCGCGGATCGAGCGTCGCGCGCACGTGCGCCACGTCCGGGTTCTCAAAGACGCGGATCACGTGCGCGACGGCATCGACCGCGCGTACGCTGGCGAGGAACGTGTTGCCGAGTCCTTCGCCGCGGCTCGCGCCTTCGGCCAGCCCGGCGATGTCGACGATATCGATCGTCGCGTTGACCTTCTTCGGAGTTTGCAGCGCGGCGTCGAGCCGGTCCAGCCGTTCGTCGGGCACGGAGACGACGCCGACGTTCGCCTCCGCCGACGTGTAGGCGTACCTGGTCGCCGCCGCGTGGGCGTGCGTCAAAGCGTTGAAGAGCGTCGTCTTGCCGACGTTGGGGAGGCCGACGATGCCGAGTCTCATGGCGTCAACATCTCCTCACGGTGTCGCCGGCGTGGTCACGTGACGTGGACCAGCAGAATATACGGCACGCCGAGCGCGGCGCCGAGCAACAGGCCGCCGACCACGTCGGTGACATAGTGCACGCGAAGGTAGACGCGGCTGAAGCAGAGTACGGCGACCAGCGCGATCAGCCCGGCGCGCCACTCGGGATAGAGCGAGCCGAGTGCGAGCCAGCCGACCACGCCCATGCTCGCGTGCGACGACGGGAACGACTGGCTGACCGGCATCGGTATGAGCTGGTCGAGCCCTGTCTGCGCCGGCCTTCTGCGGTCGAAGAGCCGCTTGATGACGTTGGTGATGAGTTCCGTGGCGAAGACCGCGCCGGCCACGTAGACGAAGACCGTCCGGCCGTGGGCGGCGCCGCTGAGCCAGGGGATCGCGGCGAGCAGGAACCAGAGAATGCCGTAGTTCGCCGACAGCGAGATCGCGCCGAGGGGGAGCGTGAGCAATCGCGGGTGCGGCAGTCGCTCCGCGACTGCCGCCGACGCCACATGGTCGAGCGCACTCAGCCTGCGGCGCAGGGACGGACGGTCGGATGCAACTTCTGCGGGTGCTTGGGTGAGGGGCATGGGGTATCGCTTCTAGTATACTATCGGCCCGTTCACCCACCGCGGACGCCAGGTCAGCCCATGCGCACAAGTGTGATCGTCACCGCTCTCGGCCCCGACCGTCACGGCCTGCTCGCCGCGGTCGCGACGACCGTCGCCAACCAGAACGCCAACGTCGACGACGTCAGCCAGACGGTCTCCAACGGCATGTTCACGATGATCATGTTCGTGTCGTTCGACGAGACCGAGACGACGCTCGCCGATCTGCAGGCCACGCTCGCCCACACGGGCGAGGAGATCGGCCTGCAGATCATTGTGCAGCACGAGGACATCTTCCGCTTCATGCACCGCGTCTGACGGCGGAGTCCACCTTGGTCTTCATCACCAACGAAGAGATCCTCGAGACCGTCCGCATGATCCAGGCGGAGAACCTGGACGTGCGCGCCGTGACGGTGGGCATCTCGCTCGACGACTGCTCCGCGCGCGACGTGCAGGAGGTCTGCGAGCGCATTCACGACAAACTGGTGCAGCGCGCCGGCCGCCTTGTGCCGGTGGCCAGGGAAATCCAGGAGAAGTACGGCGTGCCGATCGTCAATCGGCGCGTGTCGGTGACGCCGATCGCCGAGGTCGTCGCCAGCGACGACGCCGAGAGCTTCGTGCAGGTTGCGCGCGCGCTCGATGCCGCCGCTGACGAGATCGGCATCGACTTCGTCGGCGGCTTCTCGTGCATGGTGCAGAAGGGCTTCACGCGCGGCGATGCGGCGCTGATCGACGCCATCCCGGCGGCGATCGGCGGCACACAGCGCGTCTGCTCGTCGGTGAACGTCGCCTCCACGCGCGCCGGCATCAACATGGACGCCGTCATGCGCATGAGCGATGTACTGCTCGAGGTAGCGCGCCTGACCGCCGATCACGGTTCGATCGGCTGCGCGAAGATCGTCACATTCTGCAACGTGCCCGAGGACAACCCGTTCATGGCCGGTGCGCTGCACGGCAGCGGCGAGCCCGAGGCGAGCATCAACGTCGCAATCTCGGGCCCGGGCGTGATCCGCAATGTGGTCGCGCACAACCCCGACGCCTCGTTCACCGAGCTCGCCGACCTGATCAAGCGGACGACGTTCAAGATCACGCGCGTCGGCGAGCTCGTCGCCCGCGAGGCGTCGCGCATGCTCGGCGCCGAGCTCGGCATCATCGATCTGTCACTGGCGCCGTCGCCGGCCGTCGGCGACTCGATCGCCGAGATCCTCGAGTGCATGGGGCTCGAACGCGCCGGAGCGCCGGGCACGACGGCGGCGCTGGCGCTGCTCAACGACGCCGTCAAGAAGGGCGGCACGATGGCGACGTCGTCCACGGGCGGCCTCTCCGGCGCCTTCATCCCGGTGAGTGAGGACGCCGCGATGGCGCGCGCCGCCGCCGAGGGCGCGCTCTCGATCGAGAAGCTCGAGGCGATGACCGCCGTGTGTTCGCTCGGACTCGACATGATCGTCGTGCCCGGCGACATCGCGCGCGCGTCGCTGGCCGGCGTCATCGCCGACGTGATGGCGATCGGCATGATCAACTCGAAGACGACGGGCGCGCGGCTGATCCCTGCCTACGGCAAGAAGGTCGGCGACTGGGTGACGCTCGGCGGGCTCTTCGGCGAGGCGCCGGTGATGCCCGTCAACACGCGCGCCAACGACAAGTTCATGGCCCGCGGCGGGCGCATACCGGCGCCCCTCCAGAGCCTGACGAACTAGCGTCTACTCTTCCGCTTCGCCGCCCTTGAACGGCCGCTTGGCGAGGTCGCGCGCTCGGCGGCCCGTGCGTGGGTGGACGAGCAGCCCGGTGACCGTCCCGGCGGCGCCGACGAA
>PKYG01000048.1:0-8870 GCA_003132585.1 Actinomycetota bacterium | reverse complement strand
GCCGCGCTCGCCTTGTCGATCCACTCACGCACTTCGGGCGTGTCATGGCGGCGGCGTCCGCGTCTCTGCTCCGGTGCGAGGCCGTCGTACAGATGACGCGCCGAGGCGATCAACGAGCGCAGGTCGTCGCGCAGCTGCTTATCCTGGGCGATCTTCTTGACGTACGGCGCGGCGACGCCGGCGATCGATGCGTACTTAATCGCGGAGGAGTGGCGATGGCCGTTTGTCTTCGGCATGACGAGCACCTCCTGTGTTGGACGACCGGCGGCGGCCCGCCGGCACCTTCATAGGATACCTTTCCGGCGGCGGGCCGAAACTAACCGATGGGTCGACGGACGCGGAGTCGCGAAGCGCTGCGGAGGGAGTGAGAGTAAGCGTGTGAAGACTGGAGCTGCAGCGGGTGAAGTCTAGACCTGCAGCTCCTTCATCATCGCCCTGATGAGGCGCGCCTGCGAGCTCATGTCGAGGGCCTCGCAGATCTTGACCGCTTCGGTGAGCTGGAGGGCGGCGTCGATGTTCTGGCCCTGCTCCTTGAACTGCGCCGCCTGGTCGATCTCGTACTTGATCAGGTCGCGCAGCATGCGGCGCACCTCGGGGTCGGTGATATCGACCATCTTGTTGCTCGTCGTGACGATGATGTCGGAGAGCGGCACGAGCTTGCTCTCACGGGCGGGCGGCGCCTCGTCTGCGTGTGGCGCTTCGTATGTGGGCGACGCCTCGTCTGCGGGCGCCGTCTCAGCCTTGGTCGATCCGCCGGCTGCGCTCGCCGGCTCGCCGGCGGCCTCCATTGGACCGGTCGTCGCGCTCTCCTCGACCGCCTCGGCCGGCGCCGCTGACTCGGCGCCAGGCAGCGCCGCGTCCTCGGTCTGCGAGCCCCAGTCGATGCGTGGCTTGTCGACCTGCTGGTCGGCAACGACGATCTCGGGTCTGCCCAGGCGATCGAAACTATCGCTCGGCTGCTGGTCGAGGAAGCTCTCGCCCGGCGGCGGCGGCGGAGCGGTCATCGCCGTCTCGTCTTCTTGTTTGCCTTTGTCGCGCGTTACGATCAGCGCCGCGACGAGCACGGCGACGATAGCTGCGGCAACGGCGATCCCGACGATCTGTATCGTGGTCATGTGTGCATGTCCCGTGACGGTTTGACGACTCCGCGTCATTGTTCGGCCCACCGATGCCAATCCCTGCCCGCCGTGGTTCGCGGCGATACTGACGTACAATCGCCGGGTGATCGCACTCGAGACACTTCAGGAGACTTTGGCCGCACTCGGCGCCCCGCGCTATCGCGCGACGCAGGTGTACCAGGCGCTGACGCGCGAGCTCGTGACGTCGTTCGCGGCGATCAGCACACTGCCCGCCGAGCTGCGCCGCGACCTCGCGGCGCAGCTCGAACCGGTGCTCCTCGACGCGGTGGAGGTGCGCGTGTCGCCGCGCGGCGACACGCGCAAGACGCTCTTTCGCGCGCGCGACGGCGAGCCGGTCGAAGCCGTCCTCATGGTGTACCGGGAGCGCGCGACGGTGTGTGTCTCGACGCAGGTGGGCTGCGCCGTGCGCTGCGCATTCTGCGCTTCCGGCGCCGCCGGCCTGCGTCGCGACCTCAGCGCCGAAGAGATGGTCGATCAGGTGCTCCACTTCGCCCGGCTGCTGCGTGACGACGATCGGCGCGTGACCAACGTCGTGTTCATGGGTATGGGCGAGCCGTTCCTGAACTACGACGAGACACTGCGCGCCTGCCGCCTGCTGAACGATCCGGCGGGCATCGGCCTCGCCGCGCGCGCGATCTCGGTCTCGACCGCGGGCGTCGTGCCGGCGATCGCGCGGTACGCCGCCGAGCCGCTGCAGCTGAACCTCGCCGTGAGCCTGCACGCCGCCACCGACGAGCTTCGCGACCGCCTCGTGCCGCTGAACCGGCGGTATCCGCTGACGAAGCTCATGGCGGCCTGCGCCGCCTATGTCGCCAAGACGCGGCGCAAGCTGTTCTTCGAGTGGGTCGTGCTCCCCGGAGTGAACGACGGCGACGACCAGGTGGCTGCTCTGGGCAAGCTGCTGCGCAAACCGCTCTACCACCTCAACCTGATCGCCTACAATGAGACGGGCGGCGAGTTCGCGTCGCCGACGGCGGGCGAACTCGCCGCCTTTCGCGCGAAGATCGAGCGCGCTCGCATCGCCTGTACGGTGCGGCGCTCTCCGGGGGGCGAAATCGATGCCGCCTGCGGGCAGCTGGCTCTGCGGCGGGTGTCGCCTGGCGGCGCCCCCGTCGCCTCAGCCGCCGGGGCCGATCAGTAGGGGCCGGTGCCCGAGCCGCCGCCCTCGTCGGGGTTGACGACGATGTAGCTGACGACCTTCTTCACGCCCGGCTCCGTGATCGCCCAGTTCTCGACTTCGTGCTTTTGAGCGCTCGTGGGGACCGTGCCGTACAGGTACACGACGCCGTTGTGGACGACGACCGTGATCTTGACGTGCAGCAGCAAGGGGTCCTTGCCTAACTTCTTGAGAACGCTCGCCTTGATCTTATCGTCGGAGACGTGCTGGCCGGGACGGACGATCGAGGTCGGACTGGGACTCGGCGAAAAGGTCGTCACCGAACTGCTCGGCGAAAGGCTGGCGTTGCCGCTCGGCAGGATCGTGGTCGGCGGCCGGCGTCGTCTCGGTCGCCGCTGGTGGCCGCCCAGAGCCAACCCGTCGTCGCTCAGCCGGCGGCAGCGGCGCGCAGCTCGCGGGCGGCCTGCTCTGGGTCGACGATCGCGATCGCGATGTCGGTGCCGAGCTCGAAGCCGGCAAGCGTCGTGAGGCGCGGTGCGATCTCGATGTGCCAGTGAAACGGCCCCGTGAGGTCGTTCGGCGCCGTGTGCAGCCAGTAGTTGAGCGGTGCGCCGGCGGTGACGCGGGCGATGGCGGAGAGGGCGCGCCACAGCGCGCCGGCCACATCCGGCGCAGCGGCGCGGCGAAAGTCCGCCTCGTGCTCCGCCGGCGCCAGCCATACCTCGTAGGCGAAGCGCGATGCCGCCGGAGTCCACGCGACCACGGGGCCGTCGAAGACCAGGTGCGACGGCGCTTCGTCGGCGCCGGCGACCGCCTCGCACATGAGACAGGCGCCGTAGCGGTTGCGGAAGCGCGCAAACTCGTCGAGCTCGTCGTGCAGCAGCGAGGGGAGCATCGGCGTGGCGAACACCTGCGAGTGCGGGTGGGCCAGCGACGAGCCCGCCGCGGCGCCGCGGTTGGCGATCACCGTGACCGCCCGGGCGCCGGCCTGCAGGTGGAAGTCGACGCGGCGCTGGTACATGCGCACGACATCGGCGACCTGGTCGAGAGTGAGCTCCTCGATCTGCGCGTCGTGGCTGGGCGAATGCACGATCACCTCGTGCCCGCCGGCGAACGCCGAGTACTTGTTGGGCACGACGCGCACGCGCCAGCCGGGGGAGTCGGCGGCCGCCGGCGGGTCGCGAAAAGCGTCGGCTTCGGGCGGGGTGAGCGCTTCGTTGCCGGGGCAGAACGGACAAGCGGGGCGCGCGTTGCCGACATCCGTCGGCCGCTCGCCCCGCTTGGGAACGAGCACCGTCCACTTGCCGGAGATCGCGTTGCGGCGCAGTTCGGTGGCGCCGGCGTGTTCGTCGAGAGGTTCGGTCACGCGGTCAGGGTACCAGAAGCGATCGGCCGCTGCGCGGTCGCGGCGGGCGGTCAGAGCTCGGCGTCGAGGGTGGCGCCATCTGCTATCTCCTTCGACTTGTAGAGCTGGCGCGCGTCGCGGAGCTTGTCGTAGCGATCGTCGATCACGGCGCCCATGTCGCGCCAGAGGCAGACGTCGTTCTTGCGGTACTTCGCCTTGATCTGGCGGGTGCAATCATCTTCGACCGGGCAGGCGAAGCAGACCTCATCCTCGACCGCCGACTTGCCCTTCTTCGATTCTTCGCCCTCGTCGATCCGCCGGTATGCTTCCAGCAGCAACTGCTCTACGTTGCCCTGGATGGCGACCTGGAACTGCGGCATGCGCTCGGGTTCGTCGTAGATGAACACCCCGTTCTGCCAGTGCGCGAGCTCGAAGACCTGGTCCATCGTCTGCTTGGCCATGATCTCGCGGATCTGCGCCTCATTAGTGAAACCGCGTTCGATGAGGCGCTGCCCGAGCGGCTTGGCCTTCTTCTGCTCCTTGGTCATCTGCGTGTCTTCGATGAGCGCCTGCGCGAGCTGCTCTTCGGTGAGTAAACCGGCCTTGATCAGGCGCGACCCGAGCTTCTCGTCGGTGACTGGCAGCGAGATCGCCTGCACGCGCCCGTTGACGAGGTAGATGAAGCCGTATTCCTCGAAATCCCTGACCTCGAGCACGCCGACGCAGTCGGCCTGCGCGAGGAACTGCAGGATGCAGGCGAGGTTGAACCGTTGTATCGAGCCTTGCAGATACATTCCAGCCTCATTGTCGGCAGAATGCGGTGAATCGTTAGGCTACCATCGTTCGCCCACGGCGATGAATTGCCTGCCTGTGCTCCGTGCGGTGATGGTGCTAGCATGCTGGTACTTCGTCGAGCGGGGGGTCAGATGAAGACGCGATTTTGGGGAGTACTTGCCGGCGTTGTCGTGCTCGGCCTTGTCGCAGCGAACGTGACGGCGTGCGGTCGCCACAAGAACGCGACGGCCACTACCGTTGTGGTCACCACCCTGGCCGGCAAGGCCCGCATTTCTGGTAGCGCCGACGGCAGCGGCGCGGCGGCGCGCTTCTACGTCCCCGCCGGCATCGCCTGCGACACTGCCGGCAACCTCTACGTCGCCGATCAAGATAACAACACCGTCCGCAAGATCACTCCCACCGGAGAGGTCACTACCCTGGCCGGCAAGGCCGGTTCCCAAGGAAGCAGCGACGGCATTGGTGCCGCGGCGCGCTTCGACGGCCCCATGGGCATCGCGTGCGACACGGTCGGCAACCTCTATGTCACCGATGCGGACAACCACACTATCCGCAAGATCACTCCGACCGGGGTGGTCACCATTCTGGCCGGCAAGGCCGGCTCCTATGGCATCGCCGACGGTACCGGCGCGGCGGCGCGCTTCTTGTTCCCCCTCGACATCGCCTGCGACGCTGCCGGCAATCTCTACGTCGCCGATACAGGCGCCGAAACCATCCGCAAGATCACGCCCGCCGGGGAGGTCAGCACCCTGGCCGGCAAGGCGCGCTCCAGTGGTCACTCCGACGGCAGCGGCACTGCGGCGCGGTTCAACTGGCCCGAGGGCATCGCTTGCGACGCTGCCGGCAACGTCTATGTCGCCGACGGCCTCAACTACACGATCCGTAAGATCACTCCCACCGGGGTGGTCACAACTCTGGCCGGCGATGCCCGCATTTCTCGTAGCACCGACGGCAGCGGCTCTGCGGCGACCTTCTTCAGGCCAATGGACATCGCCTGCGACAGTGTCGGCAACCTCTACGTCACCGACAACTACACCGTCCGCAAGATCATTCCCACCGGAGAGGTCACTACCCTGGCGGGCAAGGCCGGTTCCCGAAGAAGCAACGACGGCATTGGCGCTGCGGCGCGCTTCTTCGATCCCGCGGGCATCGTCTGCGACACTGACGGCAACCTCTATGTCACCGACGGCGAGGCCATTCGCAAGATCACGCTGAGCCACTGAGACGGCGCTTCTGCGGCCTGCGCAGCGAAGGTGCTAGCATCTCGGTAGATTCTTCGAACGGGGGCAGATGAAGACGCGACTCTGGGGAGTGCTCGCCGACGTTGTCGTGCTCGGCCTTCTCGCCGCCACCGTGACGGCATGCGGAGGCGCGACGGCCAGTGTCAGCACCTTGGCGGGTAAGGCGGGCTCCAAAGGCAGCGCCGATGGCCACGGCGCTGCGGCGCGTTTCAATGATCCTTTCGGCATCGCCTGCGACGCTGCCGGCAACCTCTACGTCGCCGACTATGCCAACTTCACCATCCGCAAGATCACTCCCGCTGGGGAGGTCACAACCTTGGCCGGCAAGGCCGGCTCCAGAGGCAGCGTCGACGGCAGCGCCGCCGCCGCGCGCTTCTATCACCCCGCCGGCATCGCCTGTGACGCCGCCGGAAACCTCTACGTGACCGACTCCTTCACCATCCGCAAGATCACTCCCGCCGGGACGGTCACAACTTTGGCCGGCAATGCCGCCGACGTCGACTCCTATGGCAGCGTCGACGGCAGCGGCGCCGCGGCGCGCTTCAGGTATCCGATGGGCATCGCCTGCGACGCTGCTGGCAACCTCTACGTCGCCGACACGAACAACGCCACCATCCGCAAGATCACTCCCGCGGGGGAGGTCACAACCCTGGCCGGCAAGACTGGCATTGGCGGCAGCACCGACGGGAGCGGCACCGCGGCGCGCTTCAGCGCACCCTACGGCATCGCCTGCGACGCTGCCGGCAACCTCTACGTCGCCGAGTACGGCACCTTCACCATCCGCAAGATCACTCCTGCCGGAATGGTCACAACTCTCGCCGGCACGGCTGACTCAATGGGCAGCGCCGACGGAAGCGGGGCTGCAGCGCGCTTCCAGATACCCATGGGCATCGCCTGTGACACTGCCGGCAACCTCTACGTTGCCGATACCGGAAACTCCACCATCCGCAAGATCACTCCTGCCGGGAAGGTCACCACCCTAGCCGGCAAGGCTCGCGTGGAAGGCAGCGCCGATGGCCGCGGCGCCACAGCGCGCTTCGACGGTCCCACCGGCATCGCCTGCGACGCTGCCGGTAACCTCTACATCGTCGACTCGGGAAACGACACTATCCGCAAGATCACGCTGAGCCACTGAGACTGGGCCCTTGAGGCGCTCTTGGGGCCCGGCAGCAGACGCCACGCGGCCGCACCCGGACCCTACCTAGCTCCCCTGCCCCGACCAATAACCCGCACCCCCGCCCGTGGTGACAGTCCGGCGTCTGCACGGGTGACATTGACCGCTTCTGGAGGGCGCGAGGCGCGCGAAGCGCGGCGAGCGGGGGGCCAATGTCACACTTCCGGACATTTGCGACCGCCCTATCCCCTATCCCGGGCTCGCGTTGACCGCGACTCTCGCTCGCGGCTATACTCTCTGCTCCGACAATGCCAGCAATCGAGCGAGGATGCTGTGAAGAGGACCTATCAACCGAACACCCGCAAGCGCAAGAAAGTCCACGGCTTTCGCAAGCGGATGAGCACGCGCGCGGGTCGGTTGGTCATCAAGAAGCGGCGGCAGAAGGGACGCAAGCGTCTCACGGCGTAGCCGACGGCGCATGGTCGACAAGCATTCCCGTCTTTCGCGCTCGAGTGATTTCCAGCGCGTCTATCGTCAAGGAAGTTCAACCGCCTCGCGGTTTCTTGTGGTGTACTACTTCAAGCGGTCCGCTGAGGCGAGCGCCGCGTCACCGCGACTCGGTCTGTCGGTGTCCAAGAAGATCGGCGGGGCGGTCGTGCGCAATCGCGTCAAACGCCTGCTTCGGGAGGCCTTCACGGCCTACAGGGAGCGGCTGGTCGAGGACTACGATGTCGTGTTCATCGCACGCCCACAGTTGACCGAGTTGATCGAGCGCCAGGAGCACGGCGAGAAGGGCCTTGTGGCCGCCGCCGTGCTCGAGCTCCTGGAGCGCGCCAAGCTCCTCACCGGCACACCGGCAGGCAGCGATGGGTAGGGTGCTCGTCGCGCTCATCCGCGTCTACCAGAAGGTAATCTCGCCGGTGTTCGGTCCACGTTGCCGCTACTACCCGTCGTGCTCGAACTACGCGGTCGAAGCGATCCGCACGCACGGAGCCGTGCGCGGATCGCTGCTCGCCGGCTGGCGCGTGCTGCGCTGCAACCCCTTCAGCAACGGCGGCGTCGACCCGGTGCCCCCGCGGCGTGAGCGCCAGGTGCACGGCTCTGCGGCCGAGGAGAGCGGCGCGCACGGTTCGGCCGCGAAGGCGGGACGCGCATGATGAGCGGCATTTTCAAGCCCCTCGTCGAGCTCCTGCACTTTGTGCTGGTGCACCTCCACGGCTACGGCCTCACCTGGGGTCTGTCGATCATCGCCGTCACGGTCATCGTGCGTCTGATCCTCATTCCGCTGACCTTCAAGCAGTTCCGCTCGGCGCAGGCGATGGCGGCGCTGCAGCCGCACCTCAAGGAGCTGCAGCGCAAGCACAAGGGTGACAAGGCGAAGTTGCAGCAAGAGACGATGCGGCTCTACCAGGAGAACAAGGTCAACCCGTTCGCCTCCTGTCTGCCGATGATCCTGCAGTTGCCGGTCTTCTTCAGCCTCTACTACGCGATCAGCGGCAGGGCGGGCTACCTCGACCCCGTCACCACCAACGCGCTCAAGAACGCGAGCTTCCTCTGGCTGCCGCACCTCGGCAAGCCCGACCCCTACTTCGTCCTGCTCGTCATCTACGTCATCTCGCAGCTGGTCTCGACCGAGCTGATGCTGACGCCGCAGACCGACAAGCAGCAAAAGATGCTCATGCGGTTCATGCCGGTGGCTTTCGTCTTCATCCTCTACCGCTTCCCCTCCGGACTCTTCCTCTACTGGATCACGACCAACCTGTGGACGATCGGCCAGCAGCTGATCATCAAGCGCACGATGCCGACGCCCGAAGTCGTGATGCCGACGGGCAAGGCCCTGGCGAAGGGTGCGGCCGCGAGCAGCGGCAAGAAGCGCGGCCGCTTCATGGAGTCCATCCTTGCCGCGCAAGAGGACCGCGAAGCCAAGCTCGCCGCGGCGCGCGGCAAGAGCAGACCCGGGACCAAGCAGGCCGGCGGGTCGAAGTCGAAGCCGGCCGGCGGCCGGCCAGGGACAAAGAAGACCGGGTCCAAGCCGGGCGGCAAGCCATCCGGCAAGCCCGGCGGGCAACGAGCCAGGAAAGCGAGTGGATTCACCGATGGAGGACCAAAACTCTAGCTCGCT
>PKYG01000008.1 GCA_003132585.1 Actinomycetota bacterium | reverse complement strand
GTAGGCGACGGTCGCGGCGATCGCCTCCGGCGCCGCGTTGCCGGCGGCGATCGCGTTGACGCGGATGCCGGCGCCGGCGAGGTCGCGCGCCATCGCCGTCGTCATGTGGTGCACGGCACCGGCGGCCACAGCGCCGGCGAACGGTCCCGGGTCGCTGCCGATCAGCACGAAGGTGCCACCCTGTGCGGCGTTCATCACGCGGGCGGCGCGCTGGCACACGAGGAACGGCGCCCTCACGGTGCTTGCGAGCGCCCGATCGAAGTCGGCGTCGCCGACTTCGAGCACTGTGCCGGGCGGAGCCGCGGGCGCGACGACGACGACCACGTCTAGGCGGCCGAAGACGCGCATCGTCTCCCCGAGCAGGGCCTCGACGTCGCGTGCGCGGGCGACGTCGGCGGGCAGACCGTAGACGGGCACGCCGTGCATCTCGAGCTCGCTCTCGGCGCGTTCCACTTCCTCCGCCTGGATATCGCAGAAGACGATGCCGGCGCCGAGCGCCGCCAGGTGATGCGCGCAGGTCAGGCCGACACCCGACGCCGCGTTGGTGACGAGTGCGGTCTTGCCGGACAGGTCCACAGCGCTCCCCCCGATCGACGTTTCGGCGGGCCGGCGTTCGCCGGCCCGCCCGGCCGGTGTCTGAGTATAGCGCAGCCCGGGTGCCTCCTCCGCGGGCGACGGTGATACGATTTCGAGTGTGACGCACACGCTGATCTACCCTCACACCACCGTTCACAACGAGGCCGGCCATCTCGCCATCGGCGGCTGCGACGTCGTCGAGCTCGCCACCGTGTATGGCACGCCGCTCTTCATCTACGACGAGCAGACGCTGCGCGACCAGTGCCGTGCCTACAAGACGGCATTCTCGAGCCGCACCGACCTCTGTGAGATCGTCTACGCGAGCAAGGCGTTCAGTTGCCGGGCGATGTGCGAACTGGTCGCCGCAGAAGGCCTGTCGCTCGACGTGGCGGCAGGCGGCGAGCTGGCGGCAGCGCGTCTCGCCGCTTTTCCGCCGGAGCGCATCTACTTTCACGGCAACAACAAGTCGCGCTCCGAGATCGAGCTCGGCCTCGAGATGGGCATCGGCTACTTCGTCGTCGATTCGCTGCGCGAGATCGAGCTGCTCGACGACCTCGCCGGCGCTCGCGGCGTGTGCCAGACCGTGCTCGTGCGACTGACTCCCGGCGTCAAGCCGACGACCCACAGCTACGTGCAGACCGGCCAGCAGGACTCGAAGTTCGGGTTCGGGCTCGGCGACGGCCAGGCGGAGGAGGCCGTGCGGCGCACGCTTGCCGCGGCCAACCTCCAGCTCGTCGGCGTGCACGCGCACATCGGCTCGCAGATCTTCGACCTCTCGTCGTACCGCGCCGCCGTCGAAGTGCTCTTCGCGGCGCTCGCCGAGTGGCGCCGGCTTCATGGCTTCGAGTGCTGCCTCTTCAACCTCGGCGGCGGCCTCGGCATACGTTACACGCCGAGCGACCAACCGTCGTCGATCACCGAGTTCGCCGGCGCCGCCGTGGACGCGGTCGCCGAGCAGGTCGCGCGCCACGGCATCACGATGCCGAAGCTGCTGGTCGAGCCCGGCCGCTCGATCGCCGGCACGGCGGCGGTGACCGCCTATCGTGTGGGCACCGTCAAGGTGATCCCCGGCGTGCGCACCTACGTGGCCGTCGACGGCGGGATGTCGGACAACATCCGGCCGATGCTATACGGCTCGCGCTATGAGGCGATGATCGCCGACAAGGCCGACGTGCCGGCCACCGTCGAAGTCACCGTGGCCGGCAAGCACTGTGAGTCGGGCGATATGCTCGTCCGCGACGTGCTGATCGCTCCACCCGAGCCGGGCGACGTGCTCGTCACGCCGGCCACCGGGGCGTACGGCTACGCGCTGGCCAACAACTACAATGGGCAACCCCGGCCCGCCGTCGTGATGGTCGGAGATGGCGAGTCGCGGGTGATCATCGACCGGGAGACGACGGACGACGTCGTCCGGCTGCAGCGCCCGCTTGCCTAGCCGGAGTCGGCGACTTCGTCGCTGCCCGCCGGCTCACTGCGCGGTGCCCGCAGGGCGAAGAAACGGTACTTGCCGCAAGTCTGGCGGCGCTCGATCTGGAAGCCGTGGCTCGTGAACAGCCGGTCCACGCGAGCGATCGTCGTGTCGCCGCAGTCCAGCTCCCAGAAATGGTGCATCTCGCGGATCTTGCCCTCGAGGCGACGCCACTCGACCGAGTGCTCGCGTCGCCTTGCGCCGAGCTTCAGCGACAGGCGAAACGGCACCAGCTCGTTGCGCGGCAGGCTCAAGAAGACATACTCACGGGCGACGCCGGCAAGGCGCTCGATGACCTGCTCGAACTTGTCGAACGGGATATGCTCGAACACCTCGAACGCCAGGACGGAGTCGTAGACGCGCGGGAACTCGCAGGTGGCGACGTTGGCGACGATGTCCGGATGCTTGTCCGGGTCGATATCGAGCGTGGTGACGTCGAGGCCTTGGTGGCGGAGGTAGCCGGACGTGAAGCCGTTACCCGGCCCGATCTCGAGCAGGGCCTGGCCGGGCCGCACGAGGCCGTCCATGAGCTTCTGCTGCTGCCAGTACAGCCGCCAACGGCCCTCCCCTTCGAGCTTGTGGATCCACTCGCTGGCGTATCGATAGACGACGCCGTCATCGGCCTGCGACTTCTCGTCAGGACACATCGCGCTCCTTGCGAGCTCCGCCGTGAGGGACCGGCCCAGTCTATCCCATGACGGCGCGATGTCGCTCGCCTCGCTCCCTTCTCATATACTCGGCGGTGAAGCAGACCCGCGCGACCGCCGTACGTCGTCGCGCCCAGACAGGTGGAGGACCCTCGTGGACAAGGTCGGTATCGGGCTTCTCGGGTACGGGACGGTGGGTTCCGGCGTGAGCAAGCTCCTCAAGAAGAACTCTGAGGACATCAGCCTCGCCACCGGTAAGCAGGTCTACCTCAGGCGAGTCCTCGAGAAGGCCCCCGGCTTCAGCCACCCGGATCTCGACCCCGCTCTGCTCACGGCCGACTTCGACGATCTCGTCGGCGACCCCGAGATCGACATCGTCGTCGAGCTGATCGGCGGCATC
>PKYG01000068.1:1893-3193 GCA_003132585.1 Actinomycetota bacterium | reverse complement strand
GTCGGGCGGGCGGCGCGGCGCCCGCCGCAGGCGGCCGCGACCGCCGCCCGCCGCCCTTGCCCCGCGCCCCCTTCTTCCTGAAGGTGATCTCGCCGCCGCGGCAGCCGATCGCGATCGTGTCGGTTTCGGCGATCTCGCCGCGGATCAGCATCTCGGCCAGCGGGTCGACGACCAGGTCCTCGATCGTGCGGCGCAGCGGCCTCGCCCCCAGCGCCGGGTCGTAGCGCGCGTCGACGAGCAGCTTGACGGCTGCCGGCGTCGCCTCGACGGCGATCGCGACGCGGGCCAGCATGAGGCCGGCGATCTGCGTCAGCGTCTCGGGGGTCAGCGGGTTGAACACGGTTATGGCGTCGATGCGGTTGAGGAACTCGGGCGCCAGGGTGCGCTTGAGCTCCCTCTCCACCTCGTTGCGCACCTGGGCCGGCGTCAGCGCCCGCGGTTTCTTGTCGGCCGTCGGCGGCACAAAGCCGAAGTCCTGGCGCCGGCTGATCGCCGCCGAGCCGAGGTTCGAGGTC
Organism: Actinomycetota bacterium; assembly: GCA_003132585.1. Taxonomy (GTDB): domain Bacteria; phylum Actinomycetota; class Thermoleophilia; order UBA2241; family UBA2241; genus PALSA-647. The sequence continues at coordinate 2,678 of PKYG01000068.1, read as the reverse complement.
ATGATCAGCACGGCGTTGCGGAAGCTGACCGAGCGCCCGAGGCCGTCGGTGAGGCGGCCCTCCTCCATGAGCTGCAGGAGCAGATGGAGGACGTCGGGGTGAGCCTTCTCCATCTCGTCGAAGAGGATTACCGAGTAGGGCTGCTTCTTGACCGCCTCGGTGAGCTGGCCGCCGCGCTCCGAATCGACCAGGCCGGGGGTCGAGCCGATGAGGCGCGAGATCGCGTAGCGGTCGTGCAGCTCCGACATGTCGATCTGGATCAGGCGCGACTCGTCGTCGAAGAGGATCTCGGCCAGCGCGCGCGCGACCTCGGTCTTGCCCACGCCGGTCGGGCCGAGGAAGAGGAAGGCGCCCACCGGCCGACGCGGGTCGCCGAGCCCCGAGCGGCTCTTGCGGATCGCCTTGGCCACGGCGGTCAGCGCCTGGTCCTGGCCGATCACGCGGCGGCGCATGAGGTCCTCGAGCTGCAGCAGGTGCTCGCTCTCGGTGCCGGTCAGCTTGCCGATCGGAATGTGCGTCCAAGTCGAGACGATGCGACGCACGTCGTCGGCCGTCACGAGGATGGTGCGGGGAGCGGACGCCGAGGCCCCGCGGGCGAGGATCTCGCGCCGCTCGTCCTTGGTCAGGCCGCCGATGTCGCTGACGCCGAAGAAGGAGTCGAGGCGCTTCTTGGTGCAGGCCTGGTCGATGATGTCGACCGCCTTGTCGGGCAGACGCCGGTCGGCGACGTAGCGCACGCCGAGCTCGACGGCGGCGACCAGCGCCTCTTCGAGGATGCGCACGCC
>PKYG01000068.1:0-1841 GCA_003132585.1 Actinomycetota bacterium | reverse complement strand
TTGGCCGCGTCGAGCGTGTCGGCGGCGCCGGAGGCGCCGGTGCCGATGAGCGTGTGGATCTCGTCGATGAAGAGGATGGTCGCCTCGTCGGCGGCGGCCTGCTCGATGAGCTTCGTGAGGCGCTCCTCGAACTGGCCGCGGTACATGGTCCCGGCGAGCAGCACCCCCATCTCGATGGAACGGATGTGCCGGTCGGCGATGACCGGGGGGACGTTGCCGCGCGCGATGAGTTGCGCCAGACCCTCGACGATCGCCGTCTTGCCGACCCCGGCGTCGCCGACGAGGATCGGGTTGGCCTTGTGCTCGGCCATGAGGATCTGAATGACCTGGAGGATCTCCGACTCGCGTCCGATGATCGGCTGCAGCTTGCCCTGCCGCGCGAGCTCGGTGAGGTCGCGTCCGAACTGCTCGAGCACGCCGGTCGAGGCCTCGGTGCCGGGTTGCTCGATGGCGCGGCGCTCGCTGTAGGCGTCGGGCGACCAGCCGCCCTCCGAGAGAGTCGTGCGCAGCCGCGCGATAACAGCGGCCACGTCGACTCCCGTGTCGACAAGTGCGCGGGCGGCGACTCCGCCGCCCTCTTGCAGCAGGGCGACGAGGATGTGGGGCGCCTCGACGGTGTCGCTGTGGAACTCGGCGGCGATGCCGGCGGCCAGCTCGAGGACCTGGGCGCCGCGCGGCGTGAGGATCATCTGGCCGCCCTCCTGCTCGGGGCCGGTCCCGATGCGCCGGCGGACGGCCTCGGCCGTCTCGTCGATGTCGACCGCCTGGGCGGCGAAGGCAGCGCGTATCTCGGGGTCGCCGAGCGCGACGATGCCGAGGTAGATGTGCTCGGTGCCGATGTAGTAGTGCTGCAGTTCGGTGGAGATGCGCGCCGCGCGCGCCAGCAGCAGCTTGCCCGACTCGCCCAGGTTGTCGATCATCGAGTCTCGTTCCCTCCGTCGGTGGATTGACTAGCGACTGCCGCCGAAGCGCGCCGCGATCAGCTCGCCGTAGCGTTCCGCCTCCTTGGCGACGCAGGCCACGGCGACGGCCAGCTCCTCGAAGTTGAGGTAGTCGCCCAGCAGGTTGTTGTCGAGGCGCACCGCCGGCCTCTCGGGGTCGAGACTGAGACGGCCGAAGAGCAGGTTGCGGTTCTCGGTGGCGATGAACTCCGTCAGCTCGGCGTCGACGCGCATGCCGCGGTTGATCCAGGCGCACACCAGCACGACGGTGTAGGTGCGCGGCTCGCCGGTGCGCAGGTCGGGCACCTCGTGCCAGTCGCGCGGGATGACGTGCACGCGCACGTCCTCGTACGGGATGACGTAGTCGCCGTCCTCATCGGTGTAGAAGCTGCCGAACGCCTCCTTCAGGTAGCGCTGCACGAGTGGACGCAGCGACGCCACGCGGGCGGAGTCATCCACGGTCAGCCTCCCTCGGTCGGGGGCGGCGGGGCGGGGGCGCCGGCGGCGTCCCCGCCCCGCCGCCTCACCTGCAAGCCTACCTCGTCGAGCAGCCCCGGCAGACTGCGGGCCGTCGTGCGGTTCGTCTCACGGTCGTTCTCGAAAAGCTCCTCCCACTCGACCAGCCGCGGGTTGGTCTTGCGCGCGCGGTCGGTAGGTCCCGGCGCGCAGGTCCAGCCGGCGGCGCGGCGCTCGACCAGCCAGCGCTCGTGCTCGAGGCGCGCCATGGTCTCGACCTCATCCGCCGTGAACTCGATGGGCGACGCCCCCCAGTCCTCCAGGGGGCCGACCTCGTAGCCGGCAGTGGCGAGCTCGACGCGCACGTGGTCGGCCTCGGCGCGGTTCGACTCGCGGATGTCGTGCGGCAGCTCGCTCCAGGGCAGCGCCCAGGGCATGTCGGGC
>PKYG01000002.1 GCA_003132585.1 Actinomycetota bacterium | reverse complement strand
GCGCAAGGACATCACCTCGTAGCGAGGAGACCGGTGACGATGCGTGCGACGCGACTCGAGCGACGGCGGTGACGATGCGCGCGATGCGGCTCGAGCGGCCGCGGCCGGCAGACGAGCGGCCGCTCACACTAGCCGAGATCCCCCGACCCGAGCCCGGTCCCGGTGAAGTGCTGATCAAGGTGCGCGCCTGCGGCGTCTGCCACACCGATCTGCACATCGTCGAGGGCGAGCTCGCGCCACACCGCTCGCCGGTGGTGCCGGGGCACCAGATCGTCGGCGAGGCCGTCGGCTTCGCCGAAGGCGCGGCGGTAAGCGCGCCGCAGTCGCCTGTGGCCGGCGGCGCTCCCGACCTCGCGTCTGCGCCCATCGCGCTCGGCAGCCGCGTTGGCGTGCCCTGGCTCTGGCGAGCCTGCGGCACCTGCCGCTTCTGCCTGCGCGGCGACGAGAACCTCTGCGAGAACGCGCTCTTCACCGGCTACGACGTTGACGGCGGCTTTGCCGAGTACACGGTCGCGCCGGCCGACTTCGTCTACCCGCTGCCCGAGATGGGCGATCTCGCCGTGGCGCCGCTCCTATGTGCCGGCATCATCGGCTACCGGTGCCTGCGCCTGACGGGAGTGGTGGGTGCCGAGGCGGCCGGCGGCGCACGGTCGACTGAGGCGGCCGGCGGAGCCGTTCGCCGCCTCGGCCTCTACGGTTTCGGCGCCGCCGCGCACATCGCCGTGCAGATCGCCGCGCACGCGGGTTGGGACGTGTTCGTGTTCACTCGGGGCGCCGAGCATCGCGCGCTGGCGCGCGAACTCGGCGCCGTGTGGGCCGGCGAGACCGCCGACGCGCCCGGCGGCGACACCAGCATCAAGCTCGACGCGGCGATTGTGTTCGCGCCTGCGGGTGAGTTGGCGCTCGACGCACTGCGCGCCCTCGATCGTGGCGGTACGGTGGCGCTCGGTGGGATCCATTCCTCACCGATCCCGCCGATCGACTACCCGTTGATCTATCACGAGCGCGTGCTGCGCAGCGTCGCCAACAGCACGCGCGAAGACGCCCGCGACCTGCTCGCCGTGGCGGCGCAGATCCCGATCGTCACCGAAGTCAGGGTGTTCGAGCTCGAGCAAGCGAACGACGCTCTGCTCGAGCTCAAAGAGCGCCGCATCCGCGGCGCGGCGGTGCTTCGGGTCGGTTAGCCTGCGGCGCGGTGCTGCGCATCGACTGATCCGCGCCGCGCCGCGGCACCTGCGAGTGAGAGGATCTTGCGAACGTGTATTCCTTCGAATCGATACACCCTGTCCCGGGGAGCACTGCTCGCCGGTTGCCCGGCGCTCTCGCTTTCTCCACAGTTGACGAGGACATGGAGGTGAGCCGAATGAGGGGCGAGGCATGCCGCGCGGCCCATGTGGGGAGACTGCCGACGAAGATGACAGAGAAGGCGTCCTGCCAAATGACGAAAACGCGCAACGGGCTGGTGCCGCTGCCGTAGCGAGTGTCCCCAGTGGCTTCGTTCACCCCGGCGAAGGTGCGCGGTGCGCGGAAAGGCGCGAAGATGTCCGTTCTCAGCTTCATGGGTGTTGTCTTCGCCGGCGCGATCGCCGCGGGGTTGCTGGGCTCGCTCTCCGGGCTCGGCGGAGGCGTTGTCATCGTCCCGCTCCTGACCGTCGGCCTCGGTGTGGATATCCGCTACGCGATCGGCGCCTCCCTGGTATCGGTGATCGCGACGTCCTCGGGCGCGGCTGCCGCCTACGTTCGCGAGGGTCTCACCAACATCCGCGTCGGCATGCTGCTGGAGGTCGCCACGACGGTCGGCGCGGTCGTCGGCGCCGCGCTGGCAACCCGTCTGCGAGCGAACGATCTCGAGATCGTCTTCGGCATCGTCCTTCTGGTGTCGGTGTATCTCACCGTGCGGCTGCGGGAGCAGAAGCCGTCGACGGAGGTCGGCCCGTTCGCCCGACGGCTGAAGTTGGCCGGGAGCTACCGGACGGACGGAGAGGTGGTCTGCTACTCGCCCCAACGGATCCCGCTCGGATTCGGCATCATGGGCGTGGCCGGCGCACTCTCGGGCCTCCTGGGAATAGGTTCCGGGGCGGTCAAGGTCCTCGCTCTCGATCAGGCAATGCGCCTGCCGTTCAAGGTCTCGACGACGACCAGCAACTTCATGATCGGCGTGACCGCCGCGGCCAGCGCCGGCATCTATCTTCATCGCGGCTTCATCGAGCCGGCGATCGCCGTGCCAGTGATGCTCGGCGTGCTCGCGGGATCGCTGGTGGGCGCCCGGCTCCTGGTCTCTTTGCGCAGCTCCGTGCTTCGCCTCGTGTTCAGCGTGGCGATCTTCGGGCTCGGCGTCGAGATGATTGTGAGCGGGCTGCGAATGTGACGTCAGGAGAAGGGCCGTGCAGGGACAGGGACAAACAGAGGGNNATCGCGCTTCTTGGCGCCATCCCGTTCTTGCTGCGGTTCGGATCGACAAGCACGGACTACGGCACGTTCAGGGGCGCCGTCGGCCTGAACACCGTCGCCGATGTCGTTGCCGAGGCCCTCCACGGTCACAGCGCTGCGATCATGCAGCTCGGACTCGTGATCTTGATCCTCACGCCGGTCGCGCGGGTCGCCTTCTCGGCCGTGGCGTTCGCTCTTGAGCGGGATCGGCTCTACGTCGCGCTCACCGCGGTGGTCCTCGGTGTCCTCATCTTCGGCCTCACCGGTCGCTTGCTTTGACGGTGTCCACGGGAAGGGCGAAGGGGGCGGGGCGGCGC
>PKYG01000100.1 GCA_003132585.1 Actinomycetota bacterium | reverse complement strand
CGCGCACGGTCGATGATGTACCACATCTAGGGGGAGCGGTGACTCTCAGCGAGCAGGAGCGGGAGCGCTACCGGCGGCATCTGATCATCCCCGAACTGGGCGTGGCCGGGCAGGAGAAGCTCAAGGCGGCGAGCGCGCTCGTCGTCGGCGCCGGCGGCCTCGGATCGCCGGCGCTGTACTATCTGGCCGGCGCCGGCGTCGGCCGCCTCGGCGTGCTCGACCTCGACGTGGTCGAGCTCTCCAACCTGCACCGCCAGCCGTTGCACAGCACCGCCGACATCGGCGGCGCCAAAACGATGAGCGCCGCCGCCAAGCTGCTCGCGCTCAACCCCGAGATCGACGTGGTCGAGCATCGCGTCTGCTTTGCCCCCGAGAACGCCGCTGAGCTGATCGCCGGCTATGACGTCGTCGTCGACGCCGTTGACAATTTCGCCGCGCGCTACCTGCTCAACGACGCCTGCGTGCTCGGCGGCAAGACGCTGGTCGAAGCCGGCATCCTGCGCTTCACCGGCATCGCGATGACGATCGCCGGCGGCGAGACGGCCTGCTACCGCTGCGTGTTCCCGCAGATGCCCATCGACGGTGTCGCCCCCGGTGGCGCCGAGGCCGGCGTGTTCGGTCCGGTGCCCGGCGTGATCGGCGCCGTCCAGGCGGCCGAGGCGATCAAGGTACTGGTCGGCTTCGGCCGGCCGCTGTTCGATCGGCTGCTCACTTTCGACGCGGCGGAGCTCACGTTCACGGAGGTCGCCGTGGTGCGCGACGCCGCCTGCCCAGTCTGTGGCGAGCGGCCGACGATCACCGGACTGGAAGGCTGGGTCGCGAGCTGATGGGCGCCGGCGCAGATCTGTCGCCGGCGTATCCGGCGCTCGCGGCTGTACTCGCGTCGCTCGGTTCGGCATGCGTGGCGTTCTCGGGCGGCGTCGACTCCAGTCTCGTGCTGGCCGCCGCCGCCCGTGAGCTCGGCGCTGCCAACGTCGTCGCCTTCACGGCGAGCTCGGAGACGTATCGCGACGCCGAGCTCGCCGAGGCGCGCGACTTCGTCGCCGGCCTCGGCGTCCGCCACGTCGTGCGCCACACCGGCGAGCTCGCCGATGGGCGCTTTGCCGCCAACCCGCGCGAGCGCTGCTACTTCTGCAAAGGCGCGCTGGTGGACAAGATGGCCGCCGTCGCCCGCGAGGAGGGCGTCGCCGCGCTGCTCGACGGTGCCAACGTCGACGACCAGGGAGACTGGCGCCCCGGGCTGCGCGCCGCGAAGGAGCGCGGCGTTCGCCACCCGCTGATCGAAGCGGGGTTCGGCAAGTCCGCCGTTCGCGAGCTGGCACGTAGCCTCGGTCTGCCCACGTGGGCCAAGCCCCAGCAGGCGTGCCTCGCATCGCGCCTCCCGTACGGCGAGGCGATCACGGTCGAGAAGCTGCGTCAGATCGAGGCGGCCGAGGACGTGCTCCGCGAGCTTGGCTTCACCGGGTTCCGGGTACGTCATCATGGATCGATCGCACGCATCGAAGTCCAGGAGCGGGAGATCGAGCGCGCAGCGAACAGCGCGCGAGCGGAGCTCACGCGCCGGCTGCGCGCCCTCGGCTTCACCTACGTGACGCTCGACTTGGCAGGTTTTCGCTCGGGCAGCATGAACGAGGTCGCCGTCGTGGGCGGCGACGCCGACGAAGGCAAGGCAGACAGATCGACCGGTGGCGACAGGGAGTGAGGTGGTGACGGTGCTGCGCAAGCTCACAGGTCTGGCGACGGTGGGTGTGGGCTCGTGCTACCTCCTCAGCCGCACGGGGCGCGGCTGCCGCGCCATGGACATGATCCGTCGCGACGTGCAGGCGGTGAAGGAGCGCGACCCGGCGGCGACGTCAAGCTTCGAGGTGATAAGTTCGTACTCGGGCCTGCACGCCCTGTGGATGCACCGCCTCGCGCACAAGCTGCGGCACATGGGCGTGCCCGTCGTGCCGCGCTGGATCTCGCAGTTGAGCAGGTTCATCACCGGCATCGAGATCCACCCCGGGGCCGAGATCGGCGAAGGCTTCTTTATCGACCACGGCTCCGGCGTGGTGATCGGCGAGACGAGCGAGATCGGCGACAATGTGACGCTCTACCAGGGCGTCACGCTCGGGGGCACCGGCAAGGAGACCGGCAAGCGCCATCCGACGCTCGAGGACAACGTCGTCGTCGGCGCCGGTGCCAAGGTGCTCGGCTCCGTCGTGATCGGCGAGAACGCCAAGATCGGCGCCGGCAGCGTCGTCGTGCAGAGCGTGCCGAGAAACTCGACCGTCGTCGGCAACCCCGGCCGGCCGGTGATGCTCGACGGGCAGCGCGTCGGCATCCCCGACATCGACTACACGCACCTGCCCGACCCCGTCGCCGAGGCGATGAAGTGCCTCGTCACGCGGATCGTCGAGATGGAGACGGAGCTGGATGAGATCCATCCGGAGCGCAAGGGCAAGCGCAAGGCAGCGGTCGCGCAGACTCAGAAGGTGCTCGACGATCTGCTCGGGTTCGACGAGGGCGGCGGCATCTGAGCGGCCGCTGC
>PKYG01000108.1 GCA_003132585.1 Actinomycetota bacterium | reverse complement strand
CGGCGATCACGCTCTCCATCGAGGTCGGGCGCTCGGCGTCGTCGAAACCGGTGATCTCCGCCGGGCGCACGAGCAGACAGCCGTAGTACGCGGCGATGCTGAGCTCGCCGACCTGGTTGGGCTCGAGCCGCGCGGCGACGTGCTCCTCGATCGTCGGCGCGAGCCCGAGGAGCAGCTCGAGGACGCTGCGCACGACGACAGTGTTGGCGAACGGCCGCTCGAGCACGGCCTGCACGCGCGCCGCCATGCCGGGCTCGTGGGTGACGGCGTGGCGGGCTCCCGCGAGACGGTTGAAACAGGCGGCGCAGGGCGCCAGGACTTCGTCATGGCCCTGCGCCTCGGCCAAAGCGAGGTTGCGCGCGGGCAGCGCCAGGCTCAGCAGATGATCGGTGACGTGCGCGGTGCTGGCGCCGCAGCAGCTCCAGTCGTCGATCTCGGTCATCGTCACGCCGAGCGCGGGAGCGATCGCGCGCAGGCTCTCGTCGTACTCGCGCGAGGTGCCGTGCAGGGAGCAGCCGGGGTAGTAGCCGAGACTCATGCGAGCTCACCACCTGCGGCCGTTCGCTCCCGCTCGCAAGCCTCGATGATGCGGCGCACGTCGCCGTGGCCGGCGATGCGCGCCGGCTTGACCGGCAGCTTGCCGCGCACGAGCATCGCCGGCGCGTTGGCGACGTCCTTGAACAGGTCGCCGCTGCGCAGCTTGTAGTCCAGCACGAGGCCAACCTCGAAGAGGCGGCCGGAGAACTTGATCTGGTCGAGGAAGGCCTGGTGAAAGGCGCGCACATTGCGCGGTGAGGGGCTGACGCCTTCGCTCACCGCGAGCTCGCGCAGCGCGTCGATGACGCGCGCTGGGTCGCAGTCGTTGGGGCAGCGCGCGCTGCAGGTCTCGCACGTGAGGCAGAGCCAGATGGACTCGTCGCCGAACACCCGGTCGCGGCGGTTGTTGATTACGGCGCGCATGATGTCGTGGGGCGGCAAGGGCATCTCTCTGCCCATCGGGCAGCCGGCCGAGCACTTGCCGCACTGGTAGCACGTCGCCACGTTGATGCCGGCAGCGCGACGGACGTGCTCGCTCAGGGTCGGGCGATCGCGACGAGTCTCAGGGGACTGCGTAGTCATGTGACCTCGTGTCAGTCGGCCGATGACGAAGCCGACGTAGTATGCGTGCAAACGTAGTGTAGCGCGTTTCGACTAATTCGGGCAATTGTTGTCCGCTTTTTCGTGCCGGATTTCACAAGCTCGGTCGGCCCAAGTATAGACCTTAGTGCAAGGACCTGAGAAGAGGCGCCGGATCCAGGCTCACGGAAACTCGATCGGCGCCTCGGCGCAGGCCGGGTAGCTCCCGTTGTGCAGCAGCCGGTGCTTGTTCGTGCCGTCGGCGTTGACGACCCAGATGTCGCCGTTGGGTGCACTCGCTGAAGGGACCGTGTAAACGATTTGCTTGCCGAGCGGGGTCCAGGCGAGCGAGACGACGCGGGCCACGTAGCTGCCGTGTTGGAGAGCCATCGTCTTCGCTTTGGCGGAACCGACGGACCAAACGTAGAGCCCATCGCGGGAAGAAGTCCCGATGAACGCCAGGCGGGCACTATTGGCGTCCCAGGCTCCGTTGGGAAGCGTTGCTAGCGCAGGGCCGGAGTACACCTTGGCACCGTCCACGCGGTAGACGACGCACTGGAAACCAGGGCCACCGCCGGTCTGGCAAGCGTAGACCAGCGAGCCGTCTGGAGACAGCTTGGGGAAACTGAAGGCGTCGACTTCACCGTCGGCGTACGCCTTGCCGTGGGTGACTTCACTCACGGCCAGCGTGTCGGCATGGTAGAGCAAGAGCTGCTCGGGGATTGCGAAGCCGGTCTTCTTGCCATAATGCACGAAGGCGACGAGCGTGCCATCGGCGGACGCCGTCGGGTTGGCGCCGCGGAGGATGTGACCGCTGGCATCCTTCACGGTGTTGAGGCTCCCGTTCTGGACATCGCAGAGCCACAGGGTGCCGTTCGCCCAATAATAGGTGGGCCCACTCCCGATCACCGAGGCGACGAGCCGCGTCGCACCGACCCACGTGAAGCCGTCGACGACGACCGCCCGGTCCTCGTTGGGAAAGACGATCTGCGACGCCTTGCCTGTGCTCGTGTCGTAGACCCACAGTTGGGCGACATAGCCGCTGATGCTGACGGCCCGGCCGTAGGCGAGCCGGATCCCGTCGGGCGACCAGGCGAGGTCGCTGACCGGTCCGCCGTGCGGCGCGACGAGCTGCTTCACCTGACCCGAGGAGCCGATGACGCTGATGCCGTTGGTGGCCGAGCCGCTGGCAACGGCGATCGCCAGTTGTTTCGAAACCGTCGGCGGTGTCGCGCTCGGTGACACGGATGGCGCCGTTGAAGATGGTGACGCCGTGACCGTGACCGTCGGCGAGGGCGGCGGGGTGGAGCCGCCACAGGCGGCCAGCCCCGCCGCGCACGTGATGACCGCGGAGATAGCGATGAGCAGGAATCGGTGTGGACGGTGCGTGCTCACAGACGGCCCCCGATCTGGACGAGTACATCAGCTCACTGGGTCGATGCTACACCCGCGGCGGCAGAGAGCAGCAAGACGGCGGCGTTGGGTGAGCGAGGCGGCGAGCGCAGCCCGCCGCCGGCCGAATGGCGACAGGATCAGGTGATGAGCGATCGCCCTCAGGGGAACTCGATCGGCGCCTCGGTGCACGCCGGGTAGCCGCCATTATGCAGCAGCTTGTGCCTGTTCGTGCCGTCGGCGTTGACGACCCAGATGTCGCCGTTGAGCCCCGCGGTCGGGACGCTGTAGACGATCTGCTTGCCCAATGGGGTCCAGGCGAGCCAGCTGCCAACGTTTGAATGGCTCCAACTGAGGATCTGCTTCGCCTTGGCGCTGCCCACCTGCCATACGTTGATCGCGCCGGGAAGCCCCTCAACCATGGCACTCCCACCGCCGAACGCCAGGCGTGCACTCTTGGTGTCCCACGCCCCGTTAGTCGGCCAGGCGAGCGGGGGACTCGAGTACACTTTGGAGCCGTTCACGCGGTAGACGATGCACCGAAAACCGGGGTCACCGCCGGTCTGGCAGGCGTAGATGAGCGAGCCGTCGGGAGACAGGCTGGGGAAGCTGAAGGAGTCGCCGTCGGTGTCGGACGAGTGACCGCCGTGCGTGACTTCACTTACGGCGAGCGTGTCGGCATCGTAGAGCAGGAGCTGTTCGGGGATCATGCCGCCGGTCGCCTTGTTGTAGTGCACGTAGGCGACGAGCGTGCCGTCGGCCGATGCCGTCGGGTTGGCGCCGCGCAGGGTGTGGCCGGCAGCGTTTTTCACGAGCGTGCGTGTGCTCTTCGTGACGTCGACAACGTAGAGCGGACCGTTGGTGCGATAGGGATGCATCGGTGTCGATATCGCGGCGACGATGAGTTGGGTGGGGCCGACCCACGTAAACGCGGCGGAGTCGCCGGCGAGCGAGCGCGTCTTGCCGGTCGCGGTGTCGTATACCCACACGGTGCTCGTGGGGTCATCCACACTCTTCGCCTGGAGGTAGGCGAGCCGTGTACCGTCGGGCGACCAGGCGAGGTCGCTGACCGGTCCGCCGTGCGGCGCCACGAGCTGCTTCACCTGACCCGAGGAGCCGATGACGCTGATGCCGTTGGTGGCCGAGCCGCTGGCAACGGCGATCGTCAGTTGCTTCTTGACTGCCGGCTTGGCGCTCGGCGACGCGGATGTCGTCGGCGACGCCGAGGAAGGCGGCACCGTGACTGTGACCGTCGGGGCGGGCGGCGGGGTGGAGCCGCCGCAGGCGGCCAGCCCCGCCGCCGCAATGACGACGATCGCGGGCACAGCGAGGATCAGGGTGCGGGACGAGCGGCAGCGGATCACGGTCTTACCTCCGGGGAACGGGTTGACCTGAACTCTGACGCGACACTGGGTCGGAAGGTTCCGGCGAGAAGGATGGCGGCGGCGAGCGCCGCGCAGACGGCTCCGTAGGCGAACGTCGCCCACGGGCCGACAGCGCTCCACAGGCCGCCGCCGATGGCGCTCGCGGCGAAGCCGGCGAGGCCGGTCGTCGTGTCGAAGAAGCCCATCGCCGAGGCGCGCTCATTGTCGGGCGCCGTGCGGCTGATCAGCGCCTTGGTGGTGCCCTCGGTCGCGGCGATGTAGAGGCCGTAGATGGCGAACAGCACGGCGACGAGCGCCACTCCGTTCGCCGCGGCGAACCCGGCGTAGACGAGTGCGAAGACGACGAAGCCGCCGATCACGACCGGGAACTGGCCGATGCGGTCGGAGAGGCCGCCGAGCGGCAGCGAACCGGCGGCGTACGTGAGGTTGTAGAGCACGTAGACGAGGATCACGCCGGTGACGCTGAGGCCTGCCGCCTTCGCCTTGAGGAGGATGAAGGTGTTGGTCGAGTTGCCGGCGGCGAAAAGCAGCGTGCCGGCCAGCATCCAGCGGAAGGCCGGCGAGGCTGGTAGCCGGAGGCGGAATCGTGCGTGAGCGGGCGCCGCAGGCGCCCGCTCACGCACCCACCTCCAGATGACGACCATGCTGAGCACGCCGGGCACGAAGGCGATGGCGAAGATCCAGCGATACGACACGCCGAAGTGGATCATCAGCAGGGCCGCCAACGGTCCCAGCACGGCGCCCATGGTGTCCATCGAGCGGTGCAGGCCGAAGGCGATGCCACGGTCCTCGTCGCGGACGCCGGCAGCGAGCAGCGCGTCGCGCGGCGCCGTGCGCATGCCTTTGCCGACGCGGTCGACGAAGCGGCCGACCATGGCGATCGGCCAGACGACCGCCAGCGCGAGGATGAGCTTGCCAAAGGCGCTCGATCCATAGCCGGCGAGAACGAAGGCGCGGCGCCGGCCGGCGCGGTCGGACCAGCGGCCGAACGGGAAGCGTGTGAGGCTGGCGGTCGCCTCGGCGAGGCCCTCGATCAGGCCGAGAACGGCCACCGGAGCGCCGAGCACGATTGTGACGAACAGCGGGAAGATCGGGTAGACGATCTCGGAGCTCAGGTCGGCGACGAAGCTGACGAGCCCGAGCGAGCGGACGTTGGGGTCGAGCGCGCGCAGGCGCCGGAACGGCGAGCGGCGCGCGCGCGTCGGGTCTGGCGTCTTGTCTGGCGTCGGGTCTGGCTCCACGGGCGAATGCTACCACTCCGCCCCGCCCGCTCCGCAGCTACTCTAATCGGCCGTTCGTGTCGGCGGGGCTGTACGGTAGAATGCGGCCGTGCCGCTTCCGCATCCGCCCACGGTGGCGAGAGCCAAATGCATCGCCGCCCTGATCCTCCTCGTCGTCGCTCTCGCGCTGGGCGCTTACCTGCGCGTGCACGAGATCCGCGCCAAGCCGCAGATCGCCCACGACGAGGTCGCGACACTGCTCGCCGCGACCGGCCACATGGGCGCCTACGAAGTGGCGGCCAACGGCGGGCTCTCCGGTCGGTGGGTGCCGGCGAGCCAATGGAAGGCGTTCCTGCAGCCCGGAGCCTTCTGGGACTTCGGCACGATCGCCACCGACCTCGCCCACTACGACAACCACCCGCCGCTCTTCTTCTGGCTGCTGCACGTGTGGGTCGCGGTGTTCGGGGTGACGCTGACGAGCGCGGCGTACTTCAACGTCGTCATCGCCGCGCTCGCAACGCTCTGTCTCTTCGGCCTCGCGCGCCGTGTGCTCGGCGACGCGCTCGAAGCCGGGCTCGTCGCCCTCGTCTGGTCGCTCAGCCCGCCGGTGATCGCGACCTCGTTCATGGCGCGCCACTACGACATGCTGGCGCTGATGACGATCGTCTTCGTTTGGCTGCTGGTACGGGCGACCGACGGCGAGCGACGGCTTCGTTGGTACGACGTCGCCGCGGTCGCCCTCGCCGGCGCCGCCGGCATGCTCACGCACTACCAGTTCGCGATCGTCGCCGTCGGCGGCGCCGTGTACGCGGTGGCGAAGCTGGCGCGGCATCACGCGCGGCGGCTGTTCGTGCTCGCCGCCGCGCTGCCTGCCGCGCTCGTGCTCTTCGTCGCCGGCATGCCGCACTTCGCGAGCTCGCTGAGCAATCAGACCGGTCAGGTGAGTCACCTCACGAGCTCCGCCGTGCGCGAGCGCCTGCACCAGGTCAAGGCGGGGATCGCCGCGTTCTTCGGCCTGCATGCCCGCCAGATCGCACTGCTCGCGCTGGCGCTGATCGTCGTGGCGCTCGTGCTTGCCCTGCTGGCGCGCTTGCCGGCGACGCGCCGCGTCGCCGGCCGTCTGCGCGGCGAGATCTCGCGCTCGGGCTGGGGGATGCTCTTCTTCGCCGCGTTGATCGGCGGCGGCACGATCGCCTTCTACCTCATGGGCCGCAGCCCGGACTACGCGATGCACGACCGCTACCTGGCGGCGGTCTGGCCGTTCCTGGCGATCGCGGTCGTTCTGGCGGCGCGCCTGCTCGGCCGCCTCGCGCCGCTCGCCGTCGTGCTCTTCTGCGGGCTCGCGTTGCTGCCGGCGACGCTTGCCTGGATCAAGATCGTGCCCTTCGGCGTGCCGAGCGCCGACGCCAAGCTCGCCGACGTGCGCTACACGGTGCCGAGCACGGATCTTAGCGGCGCCGGGGGGCTGCTGATCGACGACCTGCAGCGCTCGGTTCTGCTGCGCAGCGTGTGGTGGCTCAAGGACGATGCGCCGGTGTACGCGGCCTGGCAGGCGGACCTGCTCGCCGATCGGACGAAGTGGGCGCCGTCGCTCTTCGCGGGATACATCTACGCGACGGCGCCCAGCAAGACCAATACCTGGGCGGGCGCCGCCAAGGTGCGCCAGATCATCGGGCTGCAGGGCTGGCGGCAGGTGCCGCTCGCCTCACCGGGGTGGGACGTGGCGCATCTGTACGCGATCGAGTAGGACGATCGATACAGGCGCGCGGCCGGTCAGGCCGGCTCGCGGCCGAGACACCTCCGCGGCTGCGGCTCAGAAGGCTCCCGGACCGAGGTACGACTTGAGCTCGCTGCCCGGCTCTTCGTAGATCGCCCAGAACTTCTTGACCGGCGAGAGGTTCTTCCAGTGGCCCATGCTGCCCCTGGGCGTGATCAGGATGTCGCCGGGACCGGCGCGCACCATGTCGCCGTCCATGTCGGTGATCTCGACCTCGCCTTCGATGATGAAGGCGATCTCGTGGTACGGTCGCTCGAAGTAGCGGTCCTGCTGCTCGCGCTGCCAGAGGCCGGTCGTGAACTTCTCGTCCTCCGACTTGGCGACCGTGCACTCCTGACCTGGATCCGTGTGCTCCTCCGGGCCGCGTATCGACTCCTCCCAGATGACATCTTCGGGCTTGACGACGCGGATCTTCTTGGCGTGGTCCGTGCTCATGGTGCGAACCTCCGGTGTAGGTGAGTCCCTTATAGCAAGCGACGCCGGGATGCTCAAGGTAGAATCGCCCCATGGGCGAGCTGCGCTCAGCGCTGGAAGAGACCGTTGTTACCGCGGTGCGGGCGAAGCGCGACGAGCTGATCGCGCTCACGCGCGAGCTCGTCGCCTACGACACGACGGCGCGCGAGATCGGCGATCCGGCGCGCGACGAGGAGCGCCTGCAGCGCTCCCTGGTCGCGCGCCTCACGGCGATCGGCGCCGAGATCGACCTCTGGGAGCCGCCGGCGACCGGGCGCGGCAACCGGCTGCTGCCCGACGACCTCGATTTTGTCGGCCGCCCACAGCTGGCCGCCCGATTGGGCGGCAGCGGGGGCGGCCCAAGCCTCCTGCTCAACGGCCACATCGACGCGGTGTCGGTCGAGCCGCGCGAGCTGTGGACGCACGACCCCTTCGCCGGCGAGATCGACGGCCGCCGCCTCTACGGCCGCGGCGCTGCCGATATGAAGGGCGGCATCGCCGCGATGATCGTCGCCCTCGACGTGCTCTACGAGAGGGAGGTGCGGCTCGCCGGCGACATCGTCGTCTGCACGGTCACCGACGAGGAGTCGTCGGGGGCCGGCGGTTGGGCGGCGGTCGATCGCGGCGTGCGCGCCGACGCCGGCTTCGCCACTGAACCGACCGACTTCGACGCCTGGGTCGCCTGCCGCGGCACGGTGTGCCCGACGATCACCATCCCCGGCCGCGCCGGCCACGCCGAGGCGCCGCAGCCCGACTGGCGTGAGGGCGGCGCCGTCAACGCCATCGAGAAGCTGCCGCTGGTGCTCGACGCGCTCGCCGAGCTGCGCGAGGACTGGCGTGCGCGCGCCGACCACCGGCACGCGCTGCTGAGCCCCGGCGACATCGTGCCGACCGTCGTGCGCGGTGGCGACTGGTCGGTGACGATCCCAGCCTGGTGCGATCTGCAGTGCGACGCGATGTTCCTGCCCGCCGGCATCGACGCGACCGCCGACGCGAGCGTGATCGAGCGCGAGATCCGCGAGCGCGTCGACGCACATGTGCGCGCTCGCGACCCCTGGTTCGAAGACCATCCGCTGCGCTGGGCCTGGGACAGCTACGTTCTGCCGGCCGAGATCGCCGCCGACCACCCGCTGGTCGAGATCGTTTTGGCGGCGGCGGCGGCGCTCGGCCGGCCCGGCAAGGTCGCTGGCCTCGACTCGTGGCACGACGCCGCCACGTTCACGCGCTTCGGCGGCACGCCGTGCTTCTCGTTCGGCGGCGGCGCGCTGGCGACGGCGCACGCCGTCGACGAGTACACGGAGATCGACGAGCTCGTCGACGTCGCCGCCGCCGTCGCGCTGGCGGCGATGCGCTACTGTGTGGCGACCTGAGTTAGTCTGACGTCGTGTCACTGACCGCCACGCACCCCGCCCGCACACGCCGCCAGGTCCTCGTGGCGGACGTGCTGCTCTTCTCCGTGGCCGTCGTCTGGGGCTTCAACTTCGTCGTCATCAAGGACGCGATCGCGCGCATCGACCCGATGCTCTACGTCATGCTGCGCTACTTCGCGGCGGTGATCATGTTCGCGCTGATCACGCCGCGCAGCATCCGGCGGAGCCGCCGCTCTGATTGGGTGATGGGCGCCGTCCTCGGGGTCTTCTACCTGACGGCGCTCATCGTGCAGACGATCGGCCTGCAATACACGACGCCGGGCAAGTCGAGCTTCATCACCGGGCTCAACGTGGCGATGGTGCCGTTCCTCTACATGTTGGTCGCGCGGCGCTCGCCGGGTCTTGCCCAGATCTTCGGCGCCGTGATCGCCACCGTCGGCCTCGGCGTGCTCTCGCTGCGCGGCAACCTCGGCATGAGCTGGGGCGATGGCCTCTCGCTGCTCGGTGCGCTCTTCTACGGGCTGCACATCATGGCGACCGGGTTCTTCGCGCCCAAAGTGCCGCCGGCGACGCTGGCGATCGTGCAGGTCGCCGCCGCCGCGGTCTTCTGCGCCGTGATCACGCCGTTCGCAACGCACGTCACCTTGGCGCTACCGTGGCAGGCTTGGGCGGCGATCGTCTGGACGGCGCTCGCGGGCACGATCTACGCGTTCTATATCCAGTCGTGGGCGCAGCAGTACACGACCTCGACCCACGCCGCGGTGCTCCTCTGCCTGGAGAGCGTCTTCGGCGCCGTTTTCGGCATCATCTTCGGCATGGACTCGGTCACCTGGCGCCTCGTCGGCGGCGCCGCACTGATATTCACGGGTATCCTTATCATCGAGTTGCTGCCGGTGCGGGGCACACCGACGCCGCTGCCGGCCGGCGCGATGACGACCGCGACAGCCTCCGAGGGGGAGAGTCGATGACGAAGAGACCCTACGAAGACGTGCAGATCCAGGGGCACCTGATCGACTCTCTCATGCTCCCACAGGTGTGGGACGACATCATGGACCTCGAGGGCGAGTTCGAGGTGCTCGAGTTCAAGGTCGGTCGCACCCAGAACGAGACGTCGATGGCGACGATGCGCGTATACGGTCGTGACCGCGCGCATCTGGACGAGATCATCCGCGCGATCCAGGAGCACGGCGCCGTGGCGGTGGAGCCCGAAGACGCCGTTCTCGCGCAAGCGCCGGCCGACGGCGTCTTTCCCGACGACTTCTACTCGACCACCAACCTCGAGACGTTCGTGCGCCTCGCTGGCGAGTGGCAGCGTGTCGAGCGGCCGGAGATGGACTGTGGCATCAAGGTCGATCGCCAGGCGGGCACGGTCGAGACGATGCCGCTCAACGACGTGCGCCGCGGCGAGACGTATGTCGTCGGTCGCCGCGGCCTGCGCGTGCTCCCGCTCGAGCGCACGCGCGAGGCACAACCTTTCGAGTTCATGGGCTCGGCGGTCTCATCGGAGAAGCCCAAGGCGCAGATCATCCACGAGGTCGCGCGGCTGCTCAAGAAGGTGCGCGACGACGGCCGGCTGACGATTGCCGTCGTCGGCCCGGCCGTCGTGCACACGGGAGCAGCCGCGCAGCTCGCGCGCCTGGTCGAGGCCGGTTTCGTCGGCGTCATCTTCGGCGGCAACGCCGTCGCCACGCACGACATCGAGGCCGCCCTGTACGGCACCTCGCTGGGCATCTCACTGAGCGAGGGCACGGCGCAGCCGGGCGGCCACACCCACCACCTGCGCGCGATCAACACGATCCGCCGCTGCGGCGGCATCCGCGAGGCGGTCGAGCAGGGTGTGCTCAAGAGCGGCCTCATGTACACGTGCGTCAAGACCGGCACGCCGTTCGTGCTCGCCGGATCGATCCGTGACGACGGCCCGATCCCCGACGTGATCACCGACGTATTCGCGGCGCAGCGGGCGATGCGGCCGTACGCGCAGAGCGCCGGCGCCTGTCTCATGCTCTCGACGATGTTGCACTCGATCGCCACCGGCAACCTGCTCCCGGCCGCCGTGCACACCGTCTGCGTCGACATCAACCCGGCCGTCGTGACCAAACTCGCCGATCGCGGCAGCTTTCAGACGATCGGCATCGTCACCGACGTCGGCCTGTTCGTCGAGCAGCTCGCCAACGAGCTCGAGCGGGTCTAGCGCGGCCGCGAGGCGCGGCAGACCTTTACTTGGTGAAGAACCCGCGCACGAAGCGGCCGGTGCGGGCGTCGAGGATTATCACGGAGTGCTGAACCATCACCACATTCCGCGGCGGTGCGGGCGCCGCAGATGGCCAAGTGGTCTGCGGCGCGGGCCCCCCGAGGCTGCCGTTGAACGGCTTCGAAGAGGTGTAGACCACCACCCAGCATGTCAGCCCGCGAATCGGTCTTCCCTGGTAGAAGCCGCCGGGCACGATCACGTTGGCCGGCACGCTGCCGGTGAGCTTGAAGGACATGTTCGGTACGCTGCGGGCCAGAGCGTCGCGCAGCGTGACCTTTGCCGGCGACGTCGGCGCGGCGAGGCGGGCGCCAAAGGTGTGCGAGTCTCCCGCGTACAGTGTGGTCGGCAAGCGCAGCGAGACCGGGGTCGGCGTCGCCGACGGCGAGGCGGTCTGCCGGGGAGAGGTCGTGGCGGTGGTCCCGGCCGAGCCGCACGCCACCAGCACCGTGGCGGCGACTGCGCTCGCCGCGATCGCGCAGACGACCATCAGGAGTCTCGAATCTCGTCTCATTCCTGCATCCCCCCTCCCTCGCGTCTCTCCGGCAAGTATCCCCCTTCTTCCATCTACACCAAGTACTTCTCTCGCAACGCGACCTTGTTGACCTTGCCGACGCTGGTGCGGTCGATCGCGTCGACGAACTTGACCTCGGTCACGACCGCCTCGCGTGGCAACACACCGGCCGTAACGTAGCTCTTCACGTGCGCGCGCAGCTGCCTCGCGGTGACCGCGGCGCCCGGTTTGATCACGACGAGGCCGAGCGGAATTTCGCCCCACTTCACGTCCGGCTGGCCGATGACGGCGGCCTCGGCGACGGCCGGATGGGCGACGAAGATGTCCTCGAGCTCGAGCGACGAGAGCCATTCGCCACCGATCTTGACGATGTCCTTGGTGCGGTCGGTGATGCGGATCGAACCGTTCTCGTTGCGGCAGGCGACATCTTGCGTGTGCAGCCAGCCGTCCTCCCAGAGACGTTCGGAGTTGGCGTGATCCTTGAAGTAGCCCTGCGTGAGCCACGGCGCCCGCGCGACGATCTCGCCGCTCGTTCTGTCGTCGCGCGGCGCCTCGTTGCCGTCCTTGTCGATGATCTTGAGCTCGACCAGGGCGATCGGCGTACCGGTGCGCACGCGCAGCGCGGCCTGCTCCTCGAGCGGCAGCTCGAGCTGGGCCGCGCTGAGGCTCGTCACGGTGAGCACCGGGCACGTCTCGGAGAGGCCGTAGCCGACCGACACGTCGATGCCACGCGCAAGCGCGGCGAGCGCCACAGACCTTGGCAGCGCCGCGCCACCGATGAGCACCTTCCAGTGGGAGAGGTCGACGCTCCTGGCGGCCGGCGCGCTGACGAGCATGTTGAGGATCGTCGGCACGCAGTGCGAGAAGGTGACGCCCTCGGTGGCGAGCAGTTTGACCAGCACTTCGGGCACGTACTTACCGGGATACACCTGCTTGACGCCGAGCATCGTCGCGACGTACGGGATGCCCCAGGCATGCACGTGGAACATCGGCGTGAGCGGCATGTAGACGTCTTCGCGCGCGAACCGGCCTTGCGACGACGAGGCGATCGTGGCGAGCGTGCTCAGCGTGTGCAGCACGAGCTGGCGATGGCTGAAGTACACGCCCTTGGGGAGGCCGGTCGTGCCGGTCGAGTAGAAGGTGGTCGCGCGCGTGTTCTCGTCGAGGTCGGGGAACTCGGTCATGGGGGCGGCAGCGGCAAGCAGGCTCTCGTACTCGCCGGCGAAGCGCAGCGACGAGTCGGCGGCGGCCGCCTCGTCGGCGATCAGCACGTACTGCTTGACCGTGTCGATACGTCCCTTGATGTTCTCGATCAGCGGCAGGAACTCGGCGTTGATCAGGAGGATGTCGTCCTCGGCGTGGTCGATCGTGTAAACGAGCTGCTCCGCCGGCAGACGCACGTTCACGGTGTGCAGCACGGCGCCGATCATCGGCACGGCGTAGAAGCACTCGAGGTAGCGGTGGCTGTCCCAGTCCATCACGGCGACCGTGTCGCCGGGCTTGACGCCGAGGCTGACGAGGGCCGCGGCGAGTCGGGCGACACGGTCGCGGAACTGGCGGTAGGTGAAGCGCTTCTCTCCCCTGTAGACGATCTCCTGATCGCCGTCGTCCACGAGTGGCGCTGCGAACATGTTCTTGATGAGCAGCGGATAGTCGTACGCGGCGCCGGTGCGCCAGATCAGATGGTCGCTCATGTGGCCTCCCCAAGACTGGACAAGCCCGCGGGCGGCGGCCGGCCGCGGGGTCGGAATCTGGCGCAGACGATACGGGATTGGGGAGGGCGAAAAAAGGGGGGCGGGGGCGCCGCCGCAGGCGCCGCCCCCGCCCCGCTCACGGAATGAGCTTCGCGGCGGGCGGATATAATCGAGCGAGGCCACCCGACTCTCCGACACCGCGAGGTTCCCATGAACGCACGTGAGATCCGACCCAACGTCCATCTGCTCGGTGCCATCGACTGGGATCGCCGGCTGTTCGACTCGCTGATCCCGCTGCCGCAAGGCACCAGCTACAACGCCTATCTCGTGCAGGGCAGCGAGAAGACCGTGCTGCTCGACACCGTCGACCCGTCGCAGTGGGAGACGTTGCGCGGCCAACTCGCGGGGGTGCCGCGCATCGACTACATCGTGCACCATCACGGCGAGCAGGACCACTCCGGCAGCCTGCCGGCGGTGCTCGCGCTGTACCCCGACGCCAAGGTCGTCACCAACGCAAGGTGCAAGGCTGAGCTGATCGATCACCTGCACGTGGCGGAGGAGCGTTTCCAGGTCGTCGAAGACGGGGAAACGCTCTCGCTCGGCGACAAGACGCTGCGCTTCATCTTCACGCCCTGGGTGCATTGGCCGGAGACCTTCTGCAGCTACCTCGAGGAGGAGAAGATCCTCTTCAGCTGCGACTTCTTCGGTTCTCACCTGGCGACGACGGACATCTACGCCGGCCATGCCGTAGCGCACGGGCCGGCGAAGCGCTACTACGCCGAGATCATGATGCCGTTCGCGGCCCAGGTGGCGAAGGACGTCGANNTACGACAAGCCCGAGCTGATCATCGAGCGGTACCGTGCCTGGACGACGGGCGAACCGAAGAACATCGTGAGCCTGCCGTTCGTGACGATGCACGAGAGCACGCGGATGATGGTCGACCACCTCACAGGCGCGCTCGCCGCGCGCGGCGTCGCGGTCGAGCGTTTCGACCTCACGACGGTCGACATCGGCGAGCTGGCGATGTCGCTCGTCGACGCCGCGACCGTCGTGATCGGCACGCCGACCGTGCTCACCGGGCCGCATCCGCTGGCGGCCTATGCGGCCTTCCTCGCCAACGCGCTCAAGCCGAAGGCGAAGTGGGCGACGGTGATCGGCTCCTACGGCTGGGCCGGCAAAGCGGTCGAGAAGCTCGCGGAGATGCTTCCCAATCTCAAAGTCGAGCTTCTCGGCCCGGTGCTCTGCAAGGGCATGCCGCGTGATGACGACTACGCGGCGCTGGACGTGCTCGCCGGCGCCATCGCCGCGAAGCACGCGGGTCTGGCGAGCCGATAGCAGCGCCGCGCGACATGTACCCTCGTCCGGCCGCGCGGCCCGCCTGAACGGAGGCGCGTGCTCACCGTCTTCCTCGGGCTTGGCTCGTCGCTTTCGTACGCGATCAGCGACATGCTCTCGCAGCGCGCCAGCCGCGCCGCAGATGTCACGCGTATCGTCTTCTGGGTGCTGCTCGTCGGCGTGATCCTTGTCGTGCCGGTGGCGCTGATCGCGCACGGCTTGCCGCACGGCGACGATCAGTGGCATGCCGCCGGTCTGGCGGCGCTCGCCGGGGTCGGCTACGTCGGCGCCTACTTCTCGCTCCTCGTCGGGCTGCGGCGCGGCGACCTTTCGCTGGTCGCCGCGCTGAGCGTCACCCAAGGCGCCTTCGTCGCGCTCTGGGCGATCCTTGCCGGCGAGCAGATGACGGCGCTCGTCGCCGCGGGCCTCGCCCTGGCGATCGTCGGCGGTACGCTCTCCGCCGTCGAGGGCCGTGCGAAGACGACCGCCGGCGCCGGCTGGGCGCTGCTCTCGGCGGCACTCTTCGCGGTCGTCGTCGTGCTCTACGACCACGCCGGCGCGCTGCCGTCGCTCTCGGTCGCCGCCGCGTCGCGGACGACATCGTTCCTCGTCATCGTGCCCGTGGTCCTCTTGGCCGGGGGCGGAGTGAAGGTGGCGCGCCCGCTGCGGCTGACGGTTGCCGAAGCGGGCGCGCTCGAGATCCTCGGCCTCGTGTTCGTCACCGCCTCGGTCGCCGTGGGGCCGCTGGCGATCGCCGGCGTGATGATCTCGCAGTTCGCGACGTTCGCCGTGCTGCTCGGGATGGTGCTCCTGCGCGAACGGCCGCGGCCGCACCAGCTCTTCGGCGTAGCCTGCACGATCGCCGCCGTGAGCGTGCTGGCAGCGCGGTAGCGGCGCGTCGGGCGGCGCGAGCGTCTGCGGCAGCGGCAACGGATTGTCATCCTTGCGCAGTCAGTGGGGTGCGCTTACAGTCGGCGCGGGCGGTCGTTCGGCAGCACGATGAGCTGGGCACCATCCTCACAATGACGAAGGGGGCCCCACATGTTCCGCGTTCTTTCGATCGTGCTTGTTCTGGGTCTCGCCGCCGCCTTGGTCGCGGGGTGCGGCGGCAGGACGACCCCGGCGACCTCGCCGTCGAGTCCTGCCGGCCCCACGACGACCGCGGCGAGCCCCAGTCCAACCGCCACGCCCGCCGTCGGCTCCAGCCTCACGTACCAGCAGACGCTCGACCTCGCCGACGGTGCCGCCCTGCTCACTCAGTTCTTCGGTCTGATCGATGCCGGCCAGTACGCCGCGGCCGAGAAAATGCTCGCCGGCCCCTCCGTATGGGACAAGGGCGACCTCGAGAGGATCGGGTCGCTGCGCGTCGTCTCGATCACGGCGCTGCGCATCAACCCCGACGGCAGCATGCTGTACTCCACCGACATCCGGCGCACGCCGCAGTCTCAAGCGGGCGGTCCGTACTTCCCCAACTTCGTCACAGTCGCGCGCGACGCACAGGGCAGACTGGTGATCACGAATCTGGCGACCAGTCCGTAAGGTCGCGGTTGGAGATGTGAGGCGGGAACGGGCGGGGCGCCACTCGGCGCCCCGCCCGTTCCCGCCTACAGGCTCGCCACCCAGAGCGCCTC
>PKYG01000039.1:5491-19956 GCA_003132585.1 Actinomycetota bacterium | reverse complement strand
GTGCAGACGGACGTGTGGGGGCGCACGACCGTGCCGGGGCTCTACGCCTCCGGCGAGGTCGCCAGCACCGGCGTGCACGGTGCCAATCGGCTGGCCTCCAATTCGTTGCTCGAGGGCCTCGTGTTCTCCGACCGCGTCGTGCGCGACCTCGACCGCTACATCGGCAGGCTCGGCGAGGATGTGCGCCGTCTGCGCCTGGATCTTCCCGATCGGCCTGCGCACGCCGGTGACGGCAGCGACGTCGCCGCCTTGCGTGCGCACCTCAATGCGCTCATGTCGGAGAAGGTCGGCGTGCTGCGCAACGAAGCCGACCTTCTCGACGCTCTTCAGGAGCTGAACGACCTCTACAACGGTCTCCACCTCGGCGAAGTAGGCCCGCCGGAGTTCGAGCTGCTCAACCTGCTTACGCTCGGCACGCAGATCGCCAAGACGGCGCTGCTTCGCGAGGAATCACGTGGCGTGCACCTGCGCGACGATTACCAACAGCGTGACGACGCTCAGTGGCAGCGGCATATCACGCTGCGCATTCCCGAAGCGCGCCGGCGAGAGTCGTGATCAGCGCTGCGGACATCGCCACCGCCGCGCGCGAAGCGGCACGACGGGCGCTCGCCGAGGATCTCGCAGAAGACGGCGACGTCACCGGCCGGGCGTTCGCCGGCGACGGCCGCGGCCAGGTGGTGGCACGCGTCGCCGGCGTGCTCTCCGGCCACGCCCCCTTCGAGGCCGCCGCAGAGCTCGTCGACGAGCGGCTGACGGTCGCGTTCGCGCGCGCCGACGGCGACGCGTTCGCCGCCGGCGAAGCGATCGCCGACGTGAGCGGTCCGCTGGCGGCGATCCTCGCCGTGGAGCGTACGGGACTGAACTTTCTGGCGAGACTCTCGGGGATCGCCACGCTGACGGCGCGCTATGTCGCCGAGACTGCCGGCACGAAGGCGCGCATCGCGGCGACGCGCAAGACTTCGCCAGGCCTGCGCGTCCTCGAGAAGGCGGCCGTGGTGCACGGCGGCGGCGTGCCGCACAGGTTCGGCCTCTTCGATGGGGTGATGATCAAGGACAATCACATCCGGGCCGCTGGCGGCGTCGCCGCGGCGGTCGAGCGCGTGCGCGCCACGCTGCCACGATCGCACGCGCTCGAGGTCGAGACCGAGTCTATCGACGAGGTGCGCGCGGCGCTGGCCGCCGGCGCCGAGGTGATCATGCTCGACAACATGGATCTCGCGGCTGTACGCACCGCCGTCGGCATCATCGGCGGCGGCGCCGTCGTCGAAGTGTCCGGCGGAGTCACGCTCGAGGCCGTGCGCCCGCTCGCCGAAGCGGGTGTCGACATCATCTCCGTCGGCGCGCTGACCACCGCCGCGCCCTGGATCGACCTGTCCTTCGAGCTGGAGTAGCCCATGCTTCTCGCCGTCGATGTCGGCAACACCGAGACCGCCGTCGGGCTGATCGACGACGGCGCGATCGTCGATCACTGGCGGATCGCCACGGTGAGTCACCGCACCGGCGACGAGATCGCCGGCCTCCTGGCAGGCTTTCTCGCACTGCACGACTGGCGGCCTCGGGATGTCATCGACGAGGTCGGCATCGCCTCCGTGGTGCCGCGGCTCACGTCGCAGTGGGTCGAGATGTGCGGCAAGCACCTCGGGCTGTCGCCGTTCATCGTCGGGCCGGGCACCAAGACNNTTTGGCACGGCGACGACCTTCGACGTCATCTCGCCCGACGGCGATTACCTCGGCGGAGTGATCGCGCCAGGCATCGAAGTCTCGATGGAGGCGTTGACCACGCGCGCCGCCATGCTCACCAAAGTCGATCTCGTAGAGCCTGAGCACGTGATCGGCAAATCGACCAGCGAGGCGCTTCAGGCCGGCGCCGTCTACGGTTTCGCCGGCCAGATCGAGGGCATCGTCGCGGCGATCCGCGATGAGCTGGGCCACTCCGCCAAGGTCGTCGCCACCGGTGGGCTGGCGGAGATGATATCGAGGCACACGAAGGTCGTCGACGACGTCGATCCGTTCCTGACTCTCCACGGCATCGACCTTGTGATGCACCGCCAGTCGCCGCGTTAGGCGGCGCGACGGTCACTCTGCCGCCGATGCCGGCCTTCGACTCAGCCTTCGCGATCGGTAGCCTGCAACTCGATCGCCGTCTGATGATGGCGCCGATGGCGGGGGTCACGACGACGCCGTTCCGGCAGAGTGTGCGCCGTTGGGGTGCCGGTCTCGTCTTCACCGAGATGGTCTCGTCGCACGGCATCGCCTACGGCAACCGGCGCACATTGGAGTATCTCGCCTGCGGCGCCGAGGAGCACCCGATTGGCTACCAGATCTTCGGCGCTGACGCGGCGATCATGGCGCGCGCCGCCGAAGCCTGCGTTGCCGCCGGCGCCGACCTCGTCGACATCAACATGGCCTGCCCGGTGCGCAAGGTCGTCAAGACCGGCGCAGGGGCGGCGTTGCTGGGCGCGCCCGACACCGCTGTCGCGATCGCGCGTGCCGTGGTCGCCGCGGTCCCGGTGCCGGTGACCGTCAAGCTGCGGGCCGGGCTGCGTCAGGGTGACGGACTGGGGCGGCTGCTGGCCCGTCGGCTCGTCGATGCCGGCATCGCCGCCGTGTGCATGCACCCACGCACCGCGGCCCAGCTCTACCGGGGCGTCGCCGACCACTCGCTCACTTGTGCGCTGGCCACGTCACTGCCGGCGCCGGTGATCGCCTCCGGCGACATCGTCGGGCGGGATGTCGGCGCGAGCCTGCTGGACGGCGGCTGCGCCGCCGTCATGGTGGCTCGCGCCGCCCTCGGCCGCCCATGGATCTTCAGCCAGATCCTCCTCGGTGCGCCGCTGCCGGAGCCGGCGGCGCGCCTCAAGGAACTCAACCTGTTTGTCGAAGAAACGGTCAAGGCGATGGGCCCGCGAGCGGTCGGCTACCTACGCCAGTTCTGGTCGCGGTTCCGCTCGTCGGGCACGATCGACCGGGGAACGGCTCGCGAGCTCATGCACGCGTCCGACACCACTGCCGTCCAGGCGCTGCTGGCCTCCGCGGGGCCGTTTTGCACTGAGAGTGCTTTGCACCTATAATGCCCTGTCACTCATGAGGCACAAGCTCACCGAGAGGCGCAGGTGAGAGAGCGAGGAGGCTGAGTTGCTGGACCGGGAGATCATTCTCACCCCCGAAGGCCATCGGCGACTGAAGGATGAGATCGATTACCTCTCGACGAAGAAACGGGAGGAGGTCGCCGAGCGCATCAAGGAGTCGCGCTACTTCGGCGACATCACCGAGAACTCCGAGTATGACGACGCCAAGAACGAGCAGGCGATGCTCGAGCAGCGCATCTACGCGCTTGAAGAGAAGATCCGCAGCGCGATCGTCATCGATGCCAAGTCGGTCAAGACGGACACCGTCGGCGTGGGCACCAAGGTGACACTGCAAGATATGCAGAAGGGCGACGTGCTGCAATACTCGATCGTCGGCTCAGCCGAGGCCGACCCGGCGTCGCACAAGCTCTCCAACGAGTCGCCGGTCGGCCGCGCGATCATCGGCCGCAAACCCGGCGACAAGGTCACCGTCGCCGTTCCGCAGGGGTCGGTCAAGTTCAAGGTGCTCGCCATCGAGCGGGCCTGACCCGACCGTCGTGGAGACGCCCGAGCACGGGGGCAACGTCCTCGATGAGCGGCGCCACAAGCTCGAAGCGCTGCGCCGGGCCGTCGCCGTTCCCTACCCGACCAAGTACGAGAACCGCGAAGAGGTAGCTCCTCTGCGGGCAGCCTACGAGCGCCTCGAGAACGGCGCCGAGTCGCCCGAGACGCACCGTGTCGCCGGCCGCGTGATGGCCAAGCGGCTGCACGGCAAGGTGTCGTTCCTCGTGCTCAAGGACGGCACGGGGGAGCTGCAGATCTTTGCGGCGCTCGACGCGCTCGGCGAGGTCGCCTACGAGGCGCTCGACGCCATCGACGTCGGCGACTTCATCGGCTGCGAGGGTGTGATGATCCGTACACGGCGCGGCGAGCTGTCGCTGCGCGCCGCCGCCTGGCAGTTGCTCACGAAGACGCTGCGGCCGCTGCCGGAGAAGTTCCACGGCCTCACCGACGTCGAAACGCGCTACCGCCGTCGCTACCTCGACCTCATCGCCAACGACGAGGTCAAGGAGGTGTTCGTGAAGCGCGCGAAGATCATCCGCGCGGTGCGCGACTTCCTCGACGGTCGCGGCTTCATCGAGGTCGAGACGCCGGTGCTTCAGCCGCTGTACGGCGGCGCCATGGCGCGACCGTTCGTGACGCACCACAACGAGCTCAAGCGCGACCTCTACCTGCGTATCGCCGTGGAGCTCTACCTCAAGCGCTGCATCATCGGCGGCATCGACAAGGTCTACGAGATCGGCAAGGACTTCCGCAACGAGGGCGTCTCGTTCAAGCACAACCCCGAGTTTACGATGCTCGAGACCTACGAGGCCTACGTCGACTACAACCACGTGATGACGATGGTCGAGGAGATGGTCGCCGAGGCCGCTGGCGCCGTCGGCGCCCTCAAAGTGCATTTCCGCGGCCACGAGATCGACCTCACACCACCGTGGCCGCGGCTCACCATGCGGGCGGCGATCCGCGATGCGAGCGGCATCGACATCGGCGCCGACGACGTGCGCGATGTCGCCGGACTGCAGGCGGCGGTCAAGGCCAAGGGCCTCGACGACAAGGTGCCGCTGGCCCCCACCTGGGGCACCCAGGTCGACGAGCTGTTCAGCGAGATGGTCGAGCCCCATCTCATCCAGCCGGTGTTCATCACCGAGTACCCGCTCGAGATGAGCCCGTTCGCCAAGCGCTGTCCCGACGACGAACGCTTCGTCGAACGCTTCGAAGGGTTCATCGCCGGCATGGAGACGAGCAACGCCTTCTCCGAGCTCAACGACCCCGACGAGCAACGCGCGCGATTCATGCTGCAGATGGCCGATCTCGAGGCGGGCGACGAAGATGCGCACCGCCTCGACGAGGACTTCCTCGAGGCGATGGAGCACGGCATGCCGCCCACCGGCGGCATGGGCATGGGTGTCGATCGGCTCGTCATGCTGCTGACCGACTCGCCGTCGATCCGCGACGTCATCCTCTTCCCGCAGCTGCGTAGCTAGCGCGGCCCCCGACCTGCCGGGGCGAACGACCGGTGCACGTCAACGCCGACAGAGAATCGAGATCGAGCGACCGCGCCCGTCCACCGGCGCGCGGCAACCTCACGTTCGCGCTGCTGGCCGGGCTGCTGTTCCTGAGTCTGGGCGGGTGGCAGGTCGTGGCCTCGTGGCGCGCCGCCGTCACGTGGCCCAAAGCCGATGGCATCGTCATCAAGAACGTCCTCCTGTCGACAAGCGGCTACGTGCCCGTCGTGCAGTTCGTCGCCGGCGACGGGCACAAGTACCGCTTCACCGACGCGGTGGGCTCGAGCGTCGCTAGGTATAGCGTCGGCGAGCGTGTACGCGTCGCCTTCGACCCCGAAGAGCCGAGCTCCGCACGGATCGTCTCGTCGCTGTGGCGGCTCTGGCTCGTACCCGCCGTGTTCACGCTCCTGGGAGCGGCGATCGCGGTCGGCTGCACCCTGAAGCTCGTCCGCATCGCGCTCTCGCCCTGAGCGGGGGCGCCGCGGACTGTGCACGCTTCGCTCGACGGTGGTCCTGCGATGCCTAAGTATTCGATATTCTTATTGTATCTATTAGCGAACATGCGATAATCGATATTGCGCTCGCCCGCAACGGCGAGCGAATCAGGTTGTCACGTGAGCGCCTTCCGGCGCAGAAGGCAAGAGGTGCGCAGATGAAATTCGCGACGACGCCCGACGAGATCCACGATTTGGTCAACAATCTCAACTTCAAGGAGAAGGTCGACCGGTCGCTCGATCTCATCAGCGATGCGTACAGGGAGCACGGCGACGGTCTCGTCGTCGCCAACAGCCTCGGCAAGGACTCTGTTGCCGTGTGGGACGTCGCCAAGCGCGTGAGCCCCAAGATGCGCGGCTTCGTCGTGACGACGCGCTTCAAGCCCGTCGAGACCAAGCAGTTCATGAGCGCGCTCGTTGCTCGTTATCCGGAGACGCGGGTGTACCAGAACGACATCGAGATCGCCGACGAGCTCTACAAGACCGACCCGGACCAGTGCTGCGACCTGCTCAAGGTTCAGCCCGTGCGTCAGGCGATCGAGGAGATGGGCGTGAGCTGCTGGGTCACGGGCCTGCGCTGCACGGAAGGGCGCACGCGCACGGACTACCTCGAAGTCGAAGAACGCGACGAGGACCTCCTCAAATTGAATCCGATCCTTCTCTGGCACGAGCGCGAAGTCTGGCAGTACTTGGCTCTCCGCGGCGTGCCGGTGAACCCGCTCTACGGTGAGGGCTACCGGTCACTCGGATGCGCGCCGTGCACGCAGATCACGACCGGCGCCAACGAGCGCGACGGCCGTTGGATCGGCACGAGCAAGTGCGGCGGCGAATGCGGTATCCACACGCGGCCGCTCAAGGCGACGGCGAACGTCTAAGACGAGAACGCGGCAGTACGCCGCGTTTCCCGCCTGGTCCTTGGCGAAGATCCGCAGCAGGTAGCTGCCGGGAGCAAGGGCGCACGTGTAGCGCAGTGTGAACGTGTGCCCTCCGGGCGTAACGGTGTGCGAACCGAATCCGACGGAGTCGACGACGGTGCCCGCGCGGTATACGTGCACGGTCAGCTGGCACGTGCGGCTGACGTTGTCGGCGACGCTCACGGTGAGCGGCACCGTGTCACCACGGCGCACGTGCACGTCGATGCGCTGCGCCGGCGCCACAAGCGGCTTCGTCCAGTCGAGGCGCAGCCAGCGCGTGTTCACGAGCTCCTGGTTGCCGGCCGCGTCGACGGAGAGGTACTGCAGCGCGAAGACACCTTGTCGGTCGGCGACGAGCGGACCGGTGACCGGTGCGAAAGATGCGGCGGAACCAATGCGCGCATACGTGACGGTCACCCCGGATCCGCCGGTGTCGGTGGTCGAGAACGAGACCGACACCGGCGCACGACTCCAGGTGGTCGGCGCGTCGCTCGTGGTGAGTGGCGGTTCGTCGTCGGCGAGCGCCGAGAGCGCGAACCGCTGCACGCGATGGTTGAACGTGTCGACGACGACGAGCGTGCCGTCGGGAGCCATCGCTGCGTCGCGCGGCTTGTCGAAGAGGCCCGGCAGGTCGCCGCGACAGCCCCAGGCGCGGACGAACGAGTAGTCGGTGGCGAACTCCTGCACGCGATCGTTCATCGCGTCGCAGACGAAGATGTGGCCGCGCGCGTCGACTTCGACACCGCGCGGCTCGGCGAACCTGCCGGCGGCGAGCCCCTTGCTGCCGAAGGCGGCGACGAAGCCGCCGGTCGGCGTGAACACCTGGATGCGCTCGTTATACGAGTCGGCGACGATCACGCGGCCGTCGGGCACCACGGCGACGTCTTTGGGTGCGTAGAACTGTCCCGGCGCCGATCCGGACCTCCCCCACGTGCGCACGAAACGGCCGGTCGACGTGAACACCTCGATGCGGTTGTTGAGCTGATCGGTGACGTAGACGAGCCCGTCCGGCCCCACGGCGACTCCGCGCGGGCGATCGAACTCGCCCTTGCCGCTGCCGATGTGGCCCCAGACACCGAGTAGATCGCCGCCGAGCGTGAAGTGTTGCACGCGGTGGTTGAGCGCGTCGGTCACGTACAGCGTGTCGTCGGGTGCGATCGCGATGCGGCCCGGCTCCCAGAAAAGGCCCGGCGCCGTGCCGTGGTGGCCCCACACATCCACGAGCAGCCCGTCGGCGGTGAACTTGTCGATGCAGTCATTGGCGTAGTCGGACACATAGATGCAGCCGTACCGGTCGACGGCGATGCCCTTGGGATAGCGGAACTGCCCGTCGCCGGTGCCGTACGCGCCCCACGAATCGACGGCGATGTAGCCGCCGGCGTGCGCGGCGGCCGTCACGGTGAGCATGACGATCGCGACGGCGCAACAGATGGCGGTCTTTCGCACGGTTCCTCCCGGACCCGGTTCGCCCGCCATCGTCTCATAAGCCGAGGCGGCAAAGAAGGCTTGGGCGGTCCCGCGTCCGCCCTTTCAGCGATCGTCACCTCGCCCGGGTGCAGGCTCGGGTCGCACCTTTCTGAGAATCGGGTACTATAAAGACACGTCTGCACCGGGNNGGGGCCCAGTGGGAACCCCGGAAGGAGAAGGCACGCATGTTTGAACGCTTCACCGAGCGCGCGAGACAAGTGGTCGTCCTCGCCCAGGAGGAAGCTCGCTCTCTCAAGCACAACTACATCGGCACGGAGCATCTGCTCCTCGGGCTGCTGCGCGAGGAGGAGGGTGTCGCCGCACGCGTGCTCGAGTCGCTCGACGTGTCGGTCGAGGAGGTGCGCGCGGCGGTCGTGCGTATCGTCGGCTCCGGCGAAGAATCGCCGCAAGGTCAGATCCCGTTCACGCCGCGCGCCAAGAAGGTCCTCGAGCTCGCTCTGCGCGAGGCGCTGTCGCTCGGCCATAACTACATCGGCACGGAGCACATCCTGCTCGGCCTCATTCGCGAGGACGAGGGCGTCGCGGCGCGGATCCTGCTCGATCTCGACGCCGAGCCCGACAAGATCCGCAACGAGATCATGCGCTCGCTCTCCGGTCCCACGCGCCGCGGTCAGACCGGCGGCGCCGAGGGCGGTAAGCGCGCGCCCAAGACCCTCGACCAGTTCGGGCGCAACCTCACCAAGCTCGCCGAAGAGGGCAAGCTCGATCCGTGCATCGGCCGAACCAACGAGATCGAGCGCGTGATGCAGATCCTTTCGCGGCGCACGAAGAACAATCCCGTGCTCATCGGCGAGCCCGGCGTCGGCAAGACGGCGATCGTCGAGGGCTTCGCCCAACGCATCGCCAACAACGAAGTGCCGGAGCTGCTCAAGGGCAAGCAGGTGTTCACTCTCGACCTGGCCGCGCTCGTCGCCGGCTCCAAGTACCGCGGCGAGTTCGAAGAGCGCCTGAAGAAGGTCATGAAGGAGATCCGCGAGCAGGGCGACATCGTGCTCTTCATCGACGAGCTTCACAATCTGGTCGGCGCCGGCGCCGCCGAGGGCGCCATCGACGCCGCTTCGATCCTCAAGCCGGCGCTCGCCCGCGGCGAGCTGCAGACGATCGGCGCGACCACGGTCGACGAGTATCGCAAGTACCTCGAGCGCGATGCTGCGCTCGAACGCCGCTTCCAGCAGATCAAGGTGGCCGAACCGACGGTCGACGATACCGTCGAGATCCTCAAGGGTCTGCGCGACCGCTACGAGGCGCACCATCGGATCACGATCACCGACGAGGCGCTGCACTCGGCCGCCGAGCTGGCCGACCGCTATATCCCCGACCGTTTCCTGCCCGACAAGGCGATCGACCTGGTCGACGAGGCGGCCAGTCGCATGCGCATCAAGACGATGACGGCGCCGCCGAGCTATCGCGAGCTCGAGGAGCAGATCGCGCAGATGCGCAAGGAGAAAGAGGCGGCGATCGAGGCCCAGGAGTTCGAGAAGGCGGCTAACCTGCGCGACAAGGAGCGCAAGCTGAGTCACAAGAAGCTCGAGCTCGAGGAGCGGTGGAAGACGTCGGACGAAGGCATGCGCGCGAGCATCGGCGAAGACGAGATCGCCGAGATCGTCAGCATGTGGACCGGCATCCCCGTGTTCAAGCTCACCGAAGCCGAGACCAAGAAGCTGCTGCGCATGGAGGACGAGCTGCACGCTCGCCTCGTCGGCCAGGACGCTGCCGTGCGCGCCGTTTCCAAGGCGATCCGCCGCTCGCGAGCCGGGCTCAAAGACCCGCGCCGCCCGACGGGCTCGTTCATCTTCCTCGGCCCGTCGGG
This sequence comes from Actinomycetota bacterium, assembly GCA_003132585.1. Lineage (GTDB taxonomy): Bacteria > Actinomycetota > Thermoleophilia > UBA2241 > UBA2241 > PALSA-647. Next base: position 10,116 of record PKYG01000039.1, on the reverse strand, counting down.
GGTCGGCAAGACGGAGCTGGCGCGCACGTTGGCCGCGTTCCTCTTCGGCGACGAGGACCATCTCGTGCAGCTCGACATGAGCGAGTACATGGAGAAGCACTCGGTCTCGCGTCTCGTCGGCTCGCCGCCGGGGTACGTCGGCCACGAGGAGGGCGGCCAGCTCACCGAGATCGTGCGCCGTAAGCCGTACAGCGTCGTGTTGCTCGACGAGATCGAGAAGGCGCACCCCGATGTGTTCAACATCCTCCTGCAGATCCTCGAGGACGGCCGGCTCACCGACTCTCAGGGGCGCACTGTCGACTTCCGCAACACGATCCTCATCATGACGAGCAACATCGGCGCCGAGACGATCAGCAAGAACACGCCATTGGGCTTCGCCAAGTCGGCCGAAATGGGCATGAGCTACCAAGACATGAAGACGCGCATCACGAGCGAGCTGAAGAAGACGTTCCGGCCGGAGTTCCTCAACCGCGTCGACGAGGTGATCGTCTTCCATAAGCTGAGTCGCGACGAGATCCGCACGATCGTCGACCTGCTCATCGGCCGTTTGCACACGCAGATCAAGGCGAGCGGCGTCACGATCGAGCTCACCGAAGCCGGCCGCGATCTGCTCGTCGACAAAGGCTACGACCCCGGACTCGGAGCGCGGCCGTTGCGGCGGGCGATCCAACGCTACATCGAAGACAAGCTCGCCGACGCGATGCTCGACCGGCAGTTCCCTGAGGGCACGGTCGTCGTCGTCGACGGCAAAGAGGGCGACTCGGTGCTCACCGTCAACGGCGAGCCGGTCGGCGGCAGCGTCGAGCTGCCTCTGGTCGGCGTCGACGAGCCGGTCACGGTCGACGTGGCGGCGGCCGGCGGCGCTCCGGCCTCTGTCGCCGCGGCCGACGACCCGTCGCTCGACAGCGCCGGCAGCACTTCCTAGGCAGCGCCGTGCCCAAACGGCAGACCGTCTTCACTTGCGGGCAGTGCGGCCACCGGGAGAGTAAGTGGCTCGGACGCTGTCCCGAATGCGGCGCCTGGGACTCATTGGTCGAAGAAGCGTTGCCGACGCGCACCGGCGGGCGTAGCCGGCCCGGCGCGCACAGAGCCGGCAGATTGTCGGGCGACGGCGCGGGCGGCGGAGCCGCCCGCGCCGTCGCCCTCTCCGATGTCGTTTCATCCTCCGAGGAGCGCTATTCGTCCGGTATCGACGAGCTCGACCGCGTGCTCGGCGGCGGCATCGTCCCCGGTTCGGTCGTGCTCGTCGGCGGCGAACCAGGCATCGGCAAGAGCACGCTGCTTCTGCAAGCGCTCGACCGCGTCGGTCGAGACCGCTCCGTGTTGCTCGTCTGCGGCGAAGAGTCGGCGGCGCAGATCCGCATGCGCGCCGAGCGCGTCTGCGCGTCGCCGGGCGCGATCCGTGTGCTTCCCGAGACCGAGGTCGACGCCGTGCTCGAAGCGCTCGAGAACGAGCGCCCGGAGTTGCTCGTCGTGGACTCGGTGCAGACACTTTACAGCGACGCGCTCAGCTCGGCGCCGGGCACGGTGAGTCAGGTCCGCGAGGCCACCGGCCGGTTTCTGCGCTTCGCCAAGGAGACCGGCACGGCGGTGTTCCTCGTCGGGCACGTGACCAAGGACGGCGCCATCGCGGGGCCGCGCGTGCTCGAGCACATGGTCGACACCGTCCTGCAGTTCGAGGGCGACCGCAACCGTTTCTTCCGTGTGCTGCGCGCCGCCAAGAACCGCTTCGGCTCCACTAACGAGATCGGTGTGTTCGAGATGAGCGAGAGCGGCCTCACCGGCGTCGGCGATCCGTCGCGCCTCTTCCTGCCCGAGAAGGCACCCGGCATCGGCGCGGCGATCCACGTCGCGGTCGAGGGCAGTCGCTGCTACCTCGTCGAGGTGCAGGCGCTGGTCAACAAGACCGAGCTTGCTCTGCCGCGTCGCGTCGCCACCGGTTTCGACCGCAACCGGCTGGCAATGATAATCGCCGTACTACAGCGCCACGCGGGCGTCCCTTTGTCATCCTCCGACATTTTTGCTAATATTGCAGGCGGGATTCGTGTCGAGGAGCCCGCAGCCGATCTCGCCGTAGCGCTCGCGATCGCGTCGGCAGAGCGCAATGTCCCGCTTCCGCCGCAGACAGCAGTGTTCGGAGAGATCAGCCTCACGGGTGAGGTCCGCTCCTCCAGTCAGCCCGAACGACGATTCGCCGAAGCCGCCAAGCTCGGCTTCGCCGCCGTCGTGACCGGCAGCGGAGATGCGCGACGGATCGGCAAGAGCGTGCCATCGGTTACCGGGGTGGCCGACATCCGCAGCGCCGTCGCCCACGTCTTGGGCAGAGCGCGCAGGCGTCCGGCGGTCACCGCAGGCGAGAGCGACGACGGGGGGGTTTGAATACCTTGTACGAAGTCGGCGATAAGGTCGTCTATCCGCATCACGGCGCGGGCAAGATCATGAAGATCGAGGCGAAAGAAGTGCTCGGTCAGCAGCGCCAGTATCTGACGATCCAGATCCTCCACAACGACATGACCGTCATGGTCCCGGTCGAGAACGCCGACAGAGCCGGCCTGCGCAAGGTCGTCGACTCCGACGTTGTCGACGAAGTCCTCTCGGTCCTGCGCGGCAATCCCACGAAGATGCCGAAGAACTGGAGCCGTCGCTACAAGCACAACCGTGACAAGCTCAAGACAGGCGACATCTTCGAGGTCGCCGAGGTCGTCCGCAACCTCGCGGTGCGCCATGCCGACAAGGGTCTCTCGACCGGCGAGAAGCAGATGTTCTCGAAGGCCAAGAAGATCCTCGCCAGCGAGCTCATGTACGCGCGCAACTTCAGCGAGGAAGAGGCGACGGCCTTTCTCGAAGCCGTGCTTGCCGATATCCACGTGGAGCTGACGATCGCCGACGAGCCGCAGGAAGTTGCCCAGGTCGTCTAGGCCCTCCGGGCAGTCGGTGCGGCGATGAGCTCATCTAACGCCTGCGTGTGGGCGATCGTCGCCGCCGCCGGCGAAAGCCGGCGCATGGGACTTCCCGACGGTGAGTCCAAGCAGTTCCTGCGACTCGGTGGCGAGACGATCCTCTCCCATTCGGTTCGGCGTCTGCTCGCCATCGACGAGGTCGCGGGAGCCATTGTCGTAGTCCATCCGTCGCACACCGTGCGCATCGCCGGCGAGGTCGCCGAATACGAGGAGAGCAAACCCCTGCTCATCGCCGAAGGTGGACGCGCGCGCTCAGACTCGGTGCGCGCCGGCCTCGAGCAGGTGCCCGCTGCCGCGGAGTACATCGCCGTTCACGACGGCGCGCGGCCGCTCTTCTCGCGACACGTCTTCGCGGCATGCCTGGCTGCACTGGGCGAGTGCGACGGCGCCGTGCCGGGCTGCGTCGTTGCCGACACGCTCAAACGCACCGCGAGCGACGGGCGCGTGGAGGCCACGGTCGATCGCGGCGGACTGTGGTCGGTGCAAACTCCCCAGCTCTTCCGCGCGGCGCCTCTGCGCGAGGTCTATTCGCGCCGCGATCTCGACGGGGCGACCGACGATGCGGCGCTGCTCGAGATGGCCGGCTTCGTCGTCAAGGTCGTGGCGTCAACGCCGGCCAACGTGAAGATCACCACGCCGGCCGACCTGCCGCTGGCCGGCGCGCTGCTCTCGTGGGAGATCGAAACTGACATCTAGGGTCGGCATCGGGTACGACGCTCACCGGTTCGCCGCCGACCGACCTCTGGTGCTGGGCGGGGTCACCGTGCCGTGGGAGCGCGGCCTCGCCGGTCACTCCGACGCGGACGTGCTCACGCATGCGATCATGGATGCGCTGCTCGGCGCCGCCGGCCTCGACGACATCGGCGGCCTCTTCCCCGACGACGATGCGCGCTACGCGGACGCGTCGAGCGTCGCGCTTCTGGCCGAGGTCGTCGCCAGGATCGCCGGCGCGGGTTGGCGCGTGGTGAATGTCGACGCGGTCGTGGTCTGCGAGCAGCCGCGTCTCGCCGGCCATCGCGCCGCGATGCGCGCTGCGCTGGCGCCTGTGCTGGGGGTCGCTCAGACGGCGGTCGGGATCAAGGCGACGACGACCGAGCACATGGGATTCGCAGGAAGGGGCGAAGGCATCGCGGCGACCGCCGTATGTCTTCTCGAGGCGGTCGCCTAGCTCTTTTCGTCCTTCTTCTCGGCGTCGCCGGCGTCGGCCGGCGTGTCTGCCGCATCGGACTTCTCGGACTTCTCGTCCTGTTCGCCCTTGAGACCAGACCGGAAGCCGCGGATGCTCTGTCCCATCGACTTGCCGAGACTCGGAAGTTTGGCTGCGCCGAAGAGCAGCAGAAGGATCGCGAAAATGATGATGAGTTCGGGTGCTCCAAGCCAACTTGGCATTCAGGCCTCTCTCTTTGTAGTGGATCTAATTGACACTCTACGGCCGTGAGGTCGCACAAGCAAGGTGCGGCCAGGCGGGGTGGAGATCAGTAGCGGCGCAGCGTGTCGAGGCGCGCGGCGATGAACTCCGCCAGACTGCGCGCCTCACCGAGCGCGAAGCGATGGTCGTGCTCGGCATCCGTGTCGGTCACGAGCGCCAGCGCCTCGCCCGGCGCGCACAGTCGCGTGGCGTGTCCGGCGCCCGCGCGGAAGACCTCGATCTTGAACGGCGCTTGA
>PKYG01000039.1:0-5476 GCA_003132585.1 Actinomycetota bacterium | reverse complement strand
CGTACTCTGCATGTCGCGCGCTCATGGCCTGCAGTAGTGTACCGCACGCTTTTGCCGGGGCCGCTGCCGGCGCGTAGAATGCTCGCCGTCCCAGCGTGCTTCGAGGAGGGAGACGCGGTGAGCGCAGACCGCGACAGCGGTCCATACGTGGTCGCGGTGGTCGGCAGTCCCCGGGCGAACGGCAACACGTCGTTCCTGGTGGACGTCACCCTGGCGGAGCTCGAGCGTCGCGGCGCGCGCTGCGAGAAGATCATGCTCGGCAAGTGTCACGTGCTGCCCTGCCAGGGCCACGAGGATTGCGTCCAACGCGCGACCTGCGCGCGCGACGACGACATGCCGGCGATCCTCGACAAGGCTTACGCCGCTCAGGGGCTGATCCTGGCGACTCCCGTGTACTACGAGGACGTCAGTGCGCTGATGAAGATCTTCATCGACCGCAACTACTTCAAGTACGAGCACGAAAGCCTGCTCGAACCGCAGGCGCTCGGACTGATCGCGATCGCCGCCGAAACGGGCCTCGAGGAGACGATCGAGACGCTCAAACGATTCGTGGCGCTCTCGTCCGCGGGGTCGGTCCCCACCTTCACGCTCGCCGGTTTGGCGGGAAGCGCCGGCGAGGCTGCCGGCGATCACGACCTGGTCACGAAAGCCCGGCGTATGGCGTTGCAAATGGCGGCGAAGCTCAGCTAGCCGGAGATCGTCCGCGATCCACCGGGCGGATGACGCGCCGCTCGGTGACGATCGTGTCGACCGGCAGGTCATGTGTCTCGCGCGGCAACTCTTCGACGACCTGCAGCTCGAAGGCGAGAGCTACGCGCGAAACGTCCAGTCGCAGCGTGTGGAGGTACGTGTCGTAGAAGCCGCCGCCGTAGCCTATCCGACCCCCGTCGGCGGCGAACACCGTGCCCGGCACGACGATCAGATCGATCGCCTGTGGGTCGCACGCCTCGAGTCCGTCGCACGGCTCCGGGATCTCCCAGGCGCCGCAGGCGAGGTCGCGCCCCGGATCGCGTAGGCAGAAAGCCTCCATGTCGCGCGGCCCGCGCACGCGGGGCACGGCGACCGTCTTGCCCTCGGCCAGCGCCCAGCGGATGAGGCCGAGCGTGTCGACTTCGCTGCGGAAGGTGACGTAGGTCATGATCGTGCGTGCCGACTGGACCTCAGGAAGTTCGATGAAGCGCGCGAGGATCGCCTTCCCGAGCGCCTCGCGCTGGCGCGGGCCGAGGCGATCGCGTGCTTGCAGCACGCGATCGCGGACCGCCCGCTTCGCCGCTCGATCACTACCATCGGTCACGTCTCACTCCGACGATCGCCGCATACCCCGTTTCCCGCGCGGGCAACACATGGGTTCAAACGTCTGCCGCCCGCAGTTTAGGTCGCCGGAGGCTTGGACTATAGTATAGGGAGAAGGGGGAGCCCATGACGTTGCGCTCACACGATGAACTGTCGATCGCGGATGTCTTCTCGCGCACGCTGCAGAACTTGCTCGCGCTGACCGCGCCGAACGCGTCGCGCACATATCCGACGGTCGAGCAGATCGTCGCCGCGACCGGTGACGACGTGAGCGGCTCGCCGGCGCTCTTTCGCCTGCTGCAGCTGGTGGTGCTGCCGGAGGTCCTCGGCGCGAGTTCCGGCACGGCTCTCTACGTGGCCGCCAAGCGCTTCAGCAAGAGCCTGCATCTCAGTTCGATCCAGGCGCTCAAGGCCTGGCTCCGCGAGATGGGTCTCGGCGAGCTCGAGGTCGAGCTCGACGACGAGCGCGTGCTCGTCAAGCTCGCGCGCTGTCTCACGTGCTACCGTCTTCCCGCCGTCGGTTCGGCCATCTGCGACTTCGAACGCGGCCTCATCGACGGCGCTCTCGAACAGATCACCGGCGCCACCGTGACGACCAAGGAAACTCTGTGCTGGGGCCTCGGCGATACCGTTTGCCAGTTCGAGGGCTACAGTGGAGCGCAAAGCGGCTACGTTTACACCGAGAACGGGTTCCACCCCGATGCCCAGCGGCGTTTGCTTGCGGGCCTGGAACAGCAGTCTGCCGTGGCCGTCGACAACCTCCGTCTCGTCAGCGAGCGTCGCGACCGCGAGACTCGCGACCCGCTGACAGGTCTCTACAACTTCCGCCACCTGCGTGAGCACGCGGCGCTCGAGCTGGCACGCGCCGCTCGATACGAGCGCCACGTCGCCTTCGTGATGCTTGACCTCGACGACTTTCATCTCGTCAACGAGCAGGCCGGTCGCGAGGGCGGCGACGAGGTCCTCTGTCACTGGGCGGCGGCGCTCACCGCGCAGCTGCGGTCCGGCGATCTCGTTTGTCGCTACGGCGCCGACGAGTTCCTGCTCGTGCTACCGGAGACGGCGGAGAGCCAGGTGGGTCTGGCGCTCGAGCGCGTGCTGCGCGCCACGACCAGCTTGGCGATGGAGGCCGGCGGCAAGCAGTTCACCTTGACCGCCGTCGGCGGCGTGGCGATCTATCCCGACGACGGCGCGACGGCCGAGGAACTGGTCGCCAAGGCGGCGACGACGATGTACACCGCGCGGGCGAGCGGCAAGGGGCAGGTCGCCTACTTCTCGGCGCCGCCACGGCGCTGAGCGTCGACCGGCTCGTCACGCGGTCGTCCTTTTCGTGCGTGCAGGTCGTTTGCCGCTCGCGCGGCGCCGGTGATACGGTGTAGCCGAGGTGCCAGCGCGCATCGACATCCTTGCCGTGGGTTCGCTTTCGAGCCACATACGCCCGGCGTTCGACCACTACCTGCGACTGCTCGCCGGCGGCGTGAGCGTGCGCGAGGTGAGGGAAGTGGCGCTGCGCGGCCGGAGCGAAGCGGAGGTGCTCCGCGAGGAGGCGCGACGATTGATGCCGGCGCTGGGCGCCGGTGGCGTGGTCGTCGCGCTCGACATCGGCGGCCGCGAGTACGACTCGCCGGCCCTGGCCGCCAAGCTGCAAGAGTGGTTCGCGCGCGGCGGCGTGACGTTCGTCATCGGAGGGTCGCTGGGGCTGGGCGACGAGATCGCACAGCGAGCCGACGAGTCGCTGTCGCTGTCCAAGCTCACGCTGCCGCACCAGCTCGCCCGGGTGGTGCTCGCCGAGCAGCTGTTCCGCGCACTGAAGATCGTCCGCGGCGAGAAGTATCATCATTGAGGTGACTGGGGGCAGATGAACGGACTCTTCGACTTCGGCAGCCTGGCGGCTTCGCTCGGACGCGCTCTGGCGGAGCTGCGTGGTGCGTCCGCAGCGATCCCCGTGGACCTCGTCGTGCCGCCGCGGCCAGAGCACGGCGACGTGACCACGAACGCGGCGCTGGTGTCGGCCGCCGGGACGGGCCAGACGCCGCGTGATCTCGCCGCCGCTCTCGGCGAGCGCTGGCTCGCCGGGGAGGGAGCGGCGATCTGCACGCGCTTCGACGTGGCCGGTCCGGGGTTCCTCAATCTCTTCCTCGACCACAGCTGGTATCGCGGCGCTCTGCAGGCGATACTCGACGCCGGCGTCGACTACGGCCGCGGCGTCGTGCCACCGGCGCAACGCCGCCGCGTCAACGTCGAGTTCGTCAGCGTCAACCCGACCGGGCCGTTACACGTCGGCCACGCGCGCTACGCCGCCTACGGCGACGCTCTCTGCCGGCTGTTCTCGTTCGCCGGCCACGCGGTGACGCGCGAGTTCTACGTCAACGACCACGGCACGCAGATCCTCAAGTTTGGGCAGTCGCTGGCGGCGAGATACGGCCAGCATCTCGGTCTCGACACGCCGGTCCCCGACGACGGCTACCAGGGCGACTACCTTGCCGATCTGGCCGCCGAGCTGGTGACCGAGGTCGGTGAGCGCTATCGCGAGCCCCTGAACATGGTGGTACCAGACGTCACCCGTCTCGAACCTGAGGTCGTCGACGAGTTCAAGTCGTGGGGTCGGGACCGCATCTTGGCCGCCTTCCGTGCCACGCTCGAGCGTCTGCGTGTGTCGTTCGATGTTTGGACCAGCGAAGCCGGTCTGTACGAGGGCGGCGACCTCGAGTGGCGCGGCTTTCGCGGCGAGGTCGGGATGGCGCTGTCACAGATGGACGCCGAAGGCCACCTGCGCGATGCCGATGGCGCCGTCTGGCTGCGCACGACCGAGTACGGTGACGACAAGGACCGCGTGCTCATCCGCCAGACGGGTATGCCGACGTACTTCCTCTCCGACATCGCCTACCATCGCGACAAGATGGACCGCGGTTTCGAGCACTTGATCGACGTGTGGGGCGCCGACCACCACGGCTACGTGCCGCGCATGAAGGCGATGTTCGCGGCGCTCCCGCCGCACGACCCCGACCGCCTCGAGCTGATCATCGGCCAGCTGGTGAACCTCTTGGAGAGCGGCGCGACCAAGCGCATGTCGAAGCGCAAGGGCGACATCGTCACGATCGACGATCTCATGGACGCAATCGGTGTCGACGCCGTGCGCTTCTACATGGTCGGCCGCAGCCACGACTCGATGCTCGAGCTCGATCTCGACCTGGCGGTCGAGCAGTCGAGCAAGAATCCGGTGTACTACGTGCAGTACGCCCACGCGCGCATCGCCAGTATCCTGCGCAATGCGGGCAGCGAGGGCGGTGAGCCGCCCGCCTCGTTACCGCAGGTCGACGTGGGACCGCACGAGCGCGCGCTGCTGCGCACACTGGCGCGCTACCCGGTAGTGATCTCGGAGTGCGTGGAGCGCCGTGCTCCGCACCGGCTCCACGCATACCTCGGAGAGTTGGCGGCGGAGTTCCATCTGTTCTACAAGCACTGCCGCGTGTTGAGCGACGATGCCGCGGCGACGGCCTTGCGTGTGGGGCTCTGCCGGGCGACCAAATCGACGCTGGCGGGCGGCCTCGGGCTGCTCGGCGTGGAGGCGCCCGAGCGCATGTAGAACCGGCCGCGGCGACGTCTGGCCGGCGTTAGGCCGAGAACCTGCCGCGCACCCAGGTGCGGAGCTCTTGCATCTCCTCGGGCGTGAGATCGCGGTCGAGGTCGAGGAGATGCGAGACCGCGAAGTTCTTCTGATCGTACAAGAGACGCTGCACGACGCTGTCGAGTACCGTGTGCGCGACCTCGCGTCCCGGGATCGCCGGCGTGTACACGTAGGCGATGTTGGCCCGATCCTGAGTCAGGAGGCTCTTCTTGACCAGGTTGTTCATCACGGTCATGACCGTCGTGTAGGCGATCGTGCGCTGCCTGCGCAGCGTCTCGTACACGTCTCGCACGGTCGCCGAGCCATGTGTCCACACGACGGCGAGGATGTCTGCCTCGAGCGAGCCGATGCCTGTGAACGGGGCCCCTTTGGTGCTCTTGAGCCATTTCGGTTGAATCCGTTCCATGAGAACTCCCCTGCGTCGACGAGTACAGGTGACGGTACGTATGTATCCGTAAGTACCATGTTATGACCTTACTCAACGTTGTTGAAACCGTTTCTCCGAGGCCGTTCGACGGGCCGCCGACGGCCTCGGACCGGTACCGTCGAGCCACC
>PKYG01000075.1 GCA_003132585.1 Actinomycetota bacterium | reverse complement strand
GGGATGATCAGTCAAGTTTGAAGGGCAACACTGACCCAACCCCCCAGGCCGCATGGTGACGGCGGGGGGTTTTCGCTTTCCGGGCGGTCGCCATACCCCGATCATCCGCAGCGCTCCCGCCCCTTTCATGTGCCGCCGGCCGGCGGGTGTGGTTTACTTGCAGGCGCCCAGTTGTGCGAAGGCGGAGGCGCCGTGAAGGACGTTGCCCGGCTTGCCCATGATGTGATCGAGCAAGTTGGCTCGGTGATCGTCGGCAAGGATGACCAGGTCGGCCTGCTGCTCGTTGCGCTGCTCACTGAGGGCCACGTGGTCATCGACGACGTGCCCGGCGTCGCCAAGACGCTGCTCGTTAAGACCCTCGCCGCCGCGCTCGGCCTCAAGTTCACGCGCGTGCAGTGCACGCCCGACCTGCTGCCCGGCGACGTGACCGGCAGTGAGGTCTTCAACCAGAAGACCGCCGCCTTTGAGTTCCGACCCGGCCCTGTGTTCGCCAACTTCGTCCTCGCCGACGAGATCAACNNCAGCTCGACCGGTTCCTGATGAAGCTGCGCCTCGGCTATCCGGCGCAAGCCGAAGAGGTGCGCATGCTCGCGCGATTCCGCAACGCGGAACCGCTCGCCGACGTGCGCGCCGTCGCCTCCGTCAACGATATCCTCGCGGCGCGCGACGCGGCGCGCGAAGTGCACGTGAGCGACGACATCGAGAGCTACATCGTGGCGATCGTGCGCGCCACGCGCGAGACGCCGACGCTGACGCTCGGCGCGAGTCCGCGCGCGGCGCTCATGCTGATGCACGCCGCGCAGGCGCGCGCCGTGCTCGCCGGGCGCGACTTTGTGACGCCCGACGACGTCGCTGCGCTCGCGGCGCCGGTGCTCGCGCACCGGCTTCTGCTCGCGCGTGACGCGTTGATCGAGCAGCGCGACCCCGCGGCGGTCGTCGCCGGCGTGCTCGCCGGGATCGCGGCGCCGGTCGAAGAGGCCGGCGGCCGGCGCGCCTAGCAGGCTTCGCCGAGGCGCCCCCGATGAACTTCCGCTCCGCGCTCACCGTTTGTCTGCTCGGCCTTGCGGCGGCGGCGCTCGCCGGCTCCGCCGCACTCGTCTTCGCCGCCGCCGCCGCCATCCTGCTGCTCGCCTTCGTTAGCTACGCCCGACTGCACGTCTTCGATGGGCTCGAGTACGCGCGCACCCTGTCGCGCGGTGTCTCCGCCTGGGGCGGCGAGATCGAGGTCACGACGACGATCGTCAATCGCAAGTGGCTGCCGGTGATCTGGCTGCGCGTCGTCGACCAGTGGCCGGCGGCGGTGGAGCCGTTACGCACCGTCATGCGACGCTCGTACAAGGCGACCTATCTGCTCGACCAGGCGCTCACGGTGCGCTGGTACGAGCGTGTGCGCCGGCACTACACCGGCCGCTGCGCGGAGCGCGGCGTCCATCGCTTCGGACCGGCGTCGATGGAGGCGAGCGACCCGTTCGGCATGACCGGCGTCGCCGATGAGCTCGCCGGGAGCGCGCAGCTCATCGTTCTACCCAAGGTGCTCGCCGTGCCGCAGCTCGAGCTGCTGCTCGGTCGGCCACTGGTGGGCGCGCCGGTGCGCCGCTCGCTGGCACGCGACCGGGCGAGCTTCATCGGCGTACGTCGCTACCAGAGCGGCGACCCGTTGCGCGCCGTCAACTGGCGGGCCACGGCGCGCGCCTCGACGCTCCAGGTCAACGAATGGGAGCCGACGACGACGGCAGCGGTGAAGCTGCTGCTCAACACGCGCGTGCACGAGTATGTGCACGAGGGCACCGGCGCCGACGAGATCGAGCTGCTGCTCGTGGTGGCGGCCTCGCTGACGGTGGCGCTCGGCCGCCTCGGGTGGGCCGTCGGTCTGGCGTCGAACGCGTATCTCTCGGGGCAGTGGGGCGCGATCGACATCGAGCCGAGCAGTGGCAGCGAAGCAGAGATCCTCGAGACGCTGGCGCGCGTGATCGCGCTGCCGCCGTCGACGATGAACGAGGTGCTGCGGCGCGAACTGGCCGCCGACGCCGGCACGACCGAGTACCTCGTCGTCACGGCCGGCCTGCACGGCGGCCTCGCGCCGCAGCTTGCGCGCCTGCGCGAGGTGGCGCCGACGCACGTGATCTACGTCGGCGCCGTGCCCGAGCAGGCGCGCGAGCTGATCGACTGGTGCATTCCGGCGGACTTCGACTGGAGAGAGCAGGATGACCTCCCCCTGGCTTGAGCGCATCGCCCTCAAGGGGTTGATGTGCCTGCTCGAATCGTACTGGCTGGCGGCGCTGGCGACGATGCTCCTCTTCGGCTCGCTGGGCGCGATGCTCGTGCTGACCGTGATCGCGCTCGTGACCGCCGCCGGCATCGCCCTGGTCCTGCGCGAAGGTTGGATTACGGAGAAAGCGGCACAGATCGCCAGTGCGACGCTCCTGTTCGTGCTGATGACCCTACTTATCGTGCCGCACGTGCGCGCCACCGAGACCGCGCTCTTCGGCTACACGGTCGGCGCGGTCCTCTTCTCGGGACTTGTCGTGTGGCTGGGCGTGGGCGCCGGGCGCACGCGCGCCGCGCCGGAGGAGCTGCTGGCGCGCGCCTTGCGTGTCGGCGTCATGACGTTCCTCGTGCTGCTCCTCGCTCACCAGCTCGACCCAACGCGCGTGAGCGCCGTGCCGATCGTCGTTGCGACCCTGCTGACCGCCGTCGTGATGCTCGCCGTTGGCAGGCTGGTCGCCGTGATCGGTGTCGCCGAGCGCCGGCAGCGGCGGCTGCTCTCCTTCTGGGTGGTCGCCGTCGCCGTCGTGACGGTCCTTATCCTCATTGCCGCGGCCGGGCTCGCCGGCACGTTCGACTCGAAGATCATCACCGCTGTCGTCGGCAGCCTCGGCGCGGGCCTGCGCCGGGCGTGGGATGTGATCGCTTACGGGCTGGCGGCGCTCGCCTACGTGTTCACGCGGATCATCTACTGGTTTGCGCAGCTCTTGCACGTGCATCCGCCGCGCCTGCAGCGGGCGCCGGGACCGTTGATGAGCGCGTCGCCGCGGCCGAAGCTGGCGCCGAACACCGGCTGGGACGCGGCGCTCTATCGCTGGCTCGGCAGGGCACTCGTGGTCTTCGCCTTCGTCAGCGCCGCGCTGTGGTTCGTGCTCAAGATCGTGCGCCGTGCCCGCGAGCGCGGCGACGAGGGCTTCATCGAGGAGCGCGACTACCTGATCAGCGCCGCCGACGTGGCGCGCACGGCCGGCGGCAAGCTGCGCGCCGCAATGGAGCGGATCGCGAGGCTGCGCGAAGCGCGGCCGCGCGAGCCCAACGAGGCGCTGCGGCGCGAGTACCGCGAGCTCGAGCGCTCGCTCGCGCCGCTGGGCTTGGCGCGCGCCGCCGGCACGACGGCGCGATCGTTCTTGCTCGCGGCCGTGTCGCCCGCGGCGCGAACGGGCGCCGCCGCTGCGCGGCAGGTCGCCGGGCCGGAGGCGGCGCCGGCAGCGGTTGGCGTGGGCGGGTCGGAGGCGTCACCGGCGGCGGTCGGTGCGAGCGGGCCGGCAGGCGCGCTCGCCGACGCGCTGGCGACTGCGTACGAGCGCGCCCGCTACTCGCGCGCCGGCGTCGAGTGGCCCGATGTGGAGGCGTTCCGGGCGGCGAGGACAAAACTGCTGGCCACGCTGCCGGGCTAATACTCTGCCGGCAGCCCCTTGAGCTGGGCCGCTGTGAACACGGGCCCGTCCTTGCAGACGTAGACGGGCCCGATGTTGCAGCGGCCGCACTTGCCGATGCCGCACTTCATGCGGTTCTCGAGCGTCGTGTACACCTGGTCGTCGGCGAAGCCGAGCTTCGCGAGCACCGGCAGCGTCATCTTGACCACGATCGGCGGGCCGCAAAGCACGACCACCGCGTTGTCGACGCTCGGCGCCGTCTTCTCCACGACCGGCGTGACGAACCCCACTTCGCCCTTCCAGTCGGGTGTCTCGCCGCCGGGGTCGACGGTCGTGACCAGCTTCACGTCCGAGCGCCCGGCCCATTCCTCGAGCTCGCGCTTGTAGACGAGGTCGGCGACCGAGCGCGCGCCATAGATGATCGTCACGTCGCCGAACTTGTCGCGCAGGTCGAGCACGTTCCAGATGACGCAGCGAACCGGTGCCAGGCCGATGCCGCCGGCGATGAAGACGACGTTCTTGCCCTCCCACTGCTCGAGCGGGAACGTGTTGCCGTACGGACCGCGGAAGCCCATCGTGTCGCCGACGTTGAGCTGGCGGAGCTCGTTCGTCACCTTGCCCGCCAGCTTGAAGCTCGCCTCGATGAACTCGGGACGAGTCGGCGAGCTGGCCATGCAGAAGGTCGACTCGCCGGCGCCGAACACGGAGTACTCGCCGAACTGCCCGGCCTTGAAGGCGAAGGCCGCCGCGACCTCAGGATCCTTGAATTGCAAGCGGAGGGTGCGCGTGTCGGGCGTCTCGTCGATCACCGCGACGACGTTCATCAGGTGTGGCTGGTAGATGTTCATGCGCGCGCCAGCTCGTCGATGCAGGCGAGGACCTCGGCGAGGTCCTGGCCCTCGGGGCAGACCCGCGAGCAGCGGCCGCAGCCCGTGCAGAGGACCTCGCCGAAGCGGCTCGGGTAGATGAAGAACTTGTGATTGACGCGCTGCCGGAAGCGGCTGTTCTGGTCGGCGCGCGGGTTGTGGCCGCTGGCGTGCAAGGTGAACACGCCGGTCTGGCACGTGTCCCAGTTGCGCCGCCGCGCGCCGTGGCCCACGCCCTCGGGCTCGTCGACGATGTCGAAGCAGTGGCAAGTGGGGCACACGCTCGCGCAGGCGGCGCAGCCGTTGCAGCGCGGGCCGAGCGCTGTCCAGAACTCGTCGTCGAAGTGGTCGCCGACCCACTCCTTGATGCGCGTCGTGTCGATCTGCAGGTCGGCGGCGACTTTGGCGCGGGCGGCGGCGCGGTACTGCGCGGCCGCTGCGCTGCGCTCGGCGGCCGCGCCCGTGTCGCCTGACTCGAACAGCGCCTTGTGCCCTTCGACGAGCGCCGCGCCTTTTTCCGTGCAGGACTCGACGAGGTAGCCGCCCGGGACCGGCGTGAGCATGCCGTCGGCGGCGCGCGTAGCGTCCGGATTCAAGTCCACCGCGTGGCAGAAGCAGCTTGCATCCTCGACCGGGCACGACAGGTTGAAGATGGTCGTTGCGTTGCGGCGACCGAACCAGAGCTCGTCGCGCAGACCCCAGTCCATCACCTGGTCGACGATCTCCAGCGCGGCCGTGTCGCACGGCCGCGCGCCGAGGACGATCTGCGGCGGGAACTCGGTCGGCACGGCCTCGATCTCGACGTCGGCGCCCTTCCGGTGCCACTTGAAGAGCACCTCGGACTGCGGCAGGAAGAAGCCCTTGAGGGACATGCGCGGCAGGCTGTCGCCGAAGGCGAGCTCGGCCGCGCTCGAGATGTAGCGGTAGTCGGCGGATCCGCCGACTGCGGCCTGCGGGTCGCGCGCCGGCGCGACGAGGCGCCTGCCGGCGGCGATGATCTCGGCGACCAGGTTGCCGAGGTTCTCGTCGCTCAGGAAGAGGGCGGTGCCGGTCGCGGCGCTCATTCGATGAACTCCTGCTTGTCGTCGACGGCGTAGGCTCCGATCGGCGCCGGCACCTCGGGATCGTCGGTCACCGTGTAGTCGAACAGGTCCTTGACGACGAGCTGCAGCTTGCGGTTGATGAGGCTCAGCGGGATGCCGACCGGGCAGGCGCGCTCGCACTCGCCGCAGCCGACGCAGCGGCCGGCCAGGTGCTGGGCGCGCGTCAGGTGCCAGGCGAAGTTGCCGCGCAGGTGCGAGGAGCTCTCGATCCACTGCGGCTGCGTCTTGTCGGTGATGCAGCGCTCGCAGTGGCAGAGCGGGCAGGCCTGGCGGCAGGCGTGACAGCGTGTGCACTTGGCAAGCTGGCTGGTCCAGAACTGCCAGCGCTCCCGCGGGCTGAGCGCGTCGAGCTCGGCGATGCGCCGGTCGAGAGCCGCCGTCACCGGCGGCTCCGGCCGCGCATCGCCGACCAGATGGTCGACGAGCTTCGGTTCACGCACGTCGCAGCCGTAGCAGCGTGTCGCCACCGTCGCCTCCGTCAGCTCCGCCGGCATCTCCGGTGTCTGAACCACGCCGCCGCAGCGCACGCCGATGAGGATCACGCGGTCGCGGGTGAGCTGCGCTTCGCGCAGCAGGCCCGCGACCGCCTTCGCGTCGCAGCCCTTGACCACGACGGCCGGCTTGCCGAGCGCCTTCACCTGCGGCTTGCGCGGGTTGAGGTAGTTGGCGAGGTTGTGCACGCAGCGCGCGTCGAAGATCAGCTTGTCGGCGTCGTCGGGCGTGGTGATGAAGGCCGGACGCGCTCCGCGGCGACCTTCCTCCCAGCCGATCACGACGCCGGCGTCGCCGTCGGCGAGTAGCTTGCGGGTGAGGTCGCGCAACTCCTTCATCGCCCGACCTCGAGTTCTTCGAGCGGGTCGGGCGTCTCCGCGCCGCTCGCGGCTTCGAATGGGCCGGGCGCCGGTTCGCCGCCTGTGACCGTGTCGCCGGCGAGCTCGTGATAGGCGTCAAATGGGCCGAGCTCCGCGACGCGTGCCACGGTCTCGTTGACGACGTCCTTCCACTTGGCGCCCTCGGACGCCGAGACCCACGAGAACGTCACGCGTTGCGGGTCGATGCCCATGAAGTCCATCAACTCGCGGAAGACGCCGAAGCGCCGCCGCGCGTGGTAGTTACCGGCGGTGTAGTGGCAGTCTGCCGGATGGCAGCCGCTGACGATCACGCCGTCGGCGCCGCGCTCGAACGCCTTGACGATGAACATGTGGTCGATGCGCCCCGTGCACGGCAGGCGGATGATGCGCACGTTGCTGGCCATCTGCAGGCGGCTCGTGCCGGCGAGGTCGGCGCC
Organism: Actinomycetota bacterium; assembly: GCA_003132585.1. GTDB lineage: Bacteria > Actinomycetota > Thermoleophilia > UBA2241 > UBA2241 > PALSA-647. Next base: position 2,925 of record PKYG01000075.1, on the reverse strand, counting down.
CGTATAGGTGCACCAGTTACAGACGAAAGCAGTGATCCGCGGATGAAAGCCGTCCGGCTTCATCGGGGTGTCGGTCGCAGCCATTGCGCTACCAGCTCCCGAGGGCGTTGATCTCGGCGTAGATCTGCTCGTCGGTGAAGCCCTGCAGCTCGACGCTCTTGCTCGGGCAGACGGCGACGCAGGTGCCGCAACCTTGGCAGACGCCGGGGTTCACGCGGGCGACGACGCCGCACACGTGACCTTCGACGTCGCACACGTCGACGTGCTCGATGGCGCCGTACGGGCAGACCTGCTCGCAGCTGAAGCAGCCGATGCAGGTCTGCTCGTTGACGAGCGCCACCGTAGGCTCGCGCTCGAGCTCGTCGGCGCTGAACAGACCGAGCACCTTGGCGGCCGTCGCCGACGCCATGGCGACGGACTCGGGGATGTCGCGCGGCGCCTGGCAGGCGCCGGCGATGAAGACGCCGGCGGTGTTGGTCTCGACCGGCCGCAGCTTGGGGTGCGCCTCGTTGATGAAACCGTGTTCGTCGTAGCTGATGGAGAGCTTCTGTGCGAGCTCGGCGATGCCGGGCTGCGGCCGCATCGCCGTGGCCAGCACGACCATGTCGGCATCGACCACGACCTGCTCGCCGCTGAGCGTGTCGAAGCCCCACACCTTGACCACGTCGCCGTCACGGTAGATGCGGCTCACACGGCCGCGGACGTACTGCGCGCCGTCGTCCTCGATGGCGCGCCGTGTGAACTCGTCGTAGCCCTTGCCGCCGGCGCGGATGTCCATGTAGAAGACGATCGCCTTGCCGTCGTGCACCTTGTGCTTGTAGAGCATCGTGTGCTTGGCCGTGTACATGCAGCAGATCTTGGAGCAGTAGGGGATGCCCTTCTCGGGGTCGCGCGAGCCGACGCACTGGACGAAGACGACCGTTTTGGGCGGCTTGCCGTCGGAGGGCCGCAGTATCTCTCCGCCGGTCGGCCCGGAGGCCGAGGCAAGCCGCTCGAACTGCATCCCGTCGATCACGTCGGGTACGTCGCCATAGCCGTACTCGCCGTAGCCCTTGAGGCCCGCCGGCTGGTCGCGACCGATGCTGTACAGCTGGAACCCGGTCGCGACCACGACGGCGCCGACATCTTCGGTCACGAAGCTGTCTTCCTGCTCGTAGTCGATCGCGCCCTTGAGGCATGCCTCCTGGCACTTGCCGCAGACGTCCTTCTCGATGCCTTTGCGCTTCGCCTTGAAGCGCGTGCAGTTGACGCGGTCGAGCACCGGGATGTTGGGCACCGCCTGCGGGAACGGCACGTAGATGGCGCTGCGCTTGCCGATTCCGGCATCGAACTCGCTCGGGATCTTGCGGCTCGGACACGCGGCCTGGCAGTCGCCGCAGCCGTTGCAGAGATCTTCATCGACGCTGCGCGCCTTCTTGCGGATCGTCGCCTTGAAGTTGCCGATGTAGCCCTCGAGCGACTCGAGCTCGCTGTAGCTGTGGAGCTTGATCCGCGGGTGCTGGAGCACTTCGACCATGCGCGGAGTGAGGATGCACTGCGAGCAGTCGAGCGTCGGGAAGGTCTCCGAGAGCTGGCTCATGTGGCCGCCGATCGACGACTCCTTCTCGACGAGCACCACCTCAGCGCCGCCGTCGGCGATGTCGAGCGCCGCCTGGATGCCGGCGATGCCGCCGCCGATGACCAGTGCGCGCTTTGTCACGGGGATGCGGATCGTCTCCAGCGGCACGTTGTGCTTGACCTTCTCGATGATCGTGCGACCGATGTCGATCGCTTTGTCGGTCGCCTCGCCGCGGTCCTCGTGGATCCACGAGCAGTGCTCGCGAATGTTGGCCATCTCGCAGAGGAACGGGTTGAGTCCGGCCTTGGCGGCGGCGCCGCGGAAGGTCTTCTCGTGCATGTGCGGCGAGCAGGCGCAGACGACGACACCGGTGAGGTCGTTCTCCTCGATCGCCTTGCGTACGAGCGCCTGGCCGGGGTCCGAGCACATGTACTTGTAGTCTTCGCTGTGGACGACGCCGGGATGACTCTTGAGCTCCTCGACGACGCGCGCGCAGTCGACCGTGCGGGCGATGTTCTCGCCGCAGTGACAGACGAAGACGCCGATGCGCGCCATCAGGCGTCGTCTCCGCCGGCGGACGGCAGCGCGGGTGCGGGATCGGAGGCGGCGGCAGCGGACGCAGCGACGACCGGTCGATCGGACGCGGCGGCTCTGGCGGCGGCCTTTTCGGCGGCGGCCGCGGCCTTGGCCGCGTCGGCCGCCGCCCGTTCCGCCGCCTGCGCCTTGAGCTGCGCCAGCAGCGGTTCCGTGGCGACGAAGTGCCGGCCGAGGCCGAGCGTCTCGGCCGGCAGGCCGAGCGCGAGACCCACGAGCTGCGTGATGAACAGGATCGGCATTGGCTCCTCGCCGCGACGCGTCATCGCTGACTGGCGAAAGTCGAGGTTCGAGTGGCAGAGCGGGCAGGCGACGGCGATCGCCTGGGCGCCGTGGCTGCGGGCGTCGTCGATGATTGCCCGGCTGAGGCGCACGACGGAGGTGGTGCGCGACACCGAGAAGGCGCCGCCGCAACACTCGACCGCCATGTTCCAGTCGACGGGCGTGGCGCCGCAGGCGGCGATCACGCTCTCCATCGAGGTCGGGCGCTCGGCGTCGTCGAAACCGGTGATCTCCGCCGGGCGCACGAGCAGACAGCCGTAGTACGCGGCGATGCTGAGCTCGCCGACCTGGTTGGGCTCGAGCCGCGCGGCGACGTGCTCCTCGATCGTCGGCGCGAGCCCGAGGAGCAGCTCGAGGACGCTGCGCACGACGACAGTGTTGGCGAACGGCCGCTCGAGCACGGCCTGCACACGCGCCGCCATGCCGGGCTCGTGGGTGACGGCGTGGCGGGCGCCCGCGAGACGGTTGAAACAGGCGGCGCAGGGCGCCAG
>PKYG01000059.1 GCA_003132585.1 Actinomycetota bacterium | reverse complement strand
AAGGGGATGATCAGTCAAACTTGGAGTCAGCCATGCTTGCTCATGACCGCAGAATGTTTGCCGTGCATCGTCGTCGTGGCGCCGACCGTCTGCCACCCGAGCCGGCGGTAGAGCGACTCCTTGAGCGGCGTGTGCAGATACAGGGGAGTGAAGTGCGCGGCTACCGCAACAGCTTCCGCCGCGGCGACGATCGCCCTGCCATAGCCAAGGCCGCGAACATCCTCGCGCACGTACACGAAACCGAGCCAGTAGTCCGCCTCGGACGAGAACTCGATCTCCCTGAACTTGAGCGTGGCCGTGGCCACCGGATCGCCATCGGCCAGACCCAGGAGGCAGATCGGCAGCTGGTCACGGCTGGCGGCGGCGGAAAGGTACTCAGTGAGTGCGGTGACGCTCATCTCGGGAGTCCCATCACTCCACTCAGTCGAAAACCACTCCGCCAACAGAGGAGCGGCCTCCGGGTGGTCAGCCAGGTATGCGATGTTCAATGCAGCCATGCCTACCGAGTTGCGCATGAGCAGACGCCAATGCGCTTCGGGACGATTCTACCTATTGGCGTTCTGCTCGGTGCGCTTGAGCGGGAAACGCTACTGACCGGAGGTGCTTCGGAAGGTGTCGGTATTGCCAATCACGTTCCTTGGTGGTGGCAGCGGCGGCGTCGGTGGGGACGGCGGCGTAGGTGGCGGCGGTGAGCGCGTAGGTGGCAGCGTGAGCGGCGTGACCGGCAACGTGGGCGGTTGCGGCGGCGTGACCGGCGGCGCGGGCGGCGGCACGGGCCGCAGCTTGATCGGCGTCGCGGGCGGCGGCGTGAGCGGCAACTGCGGCGGCGCGCGCCTCGCCGCACGCTATCTCAGCACGCACCCAGGCATGCCCTGCTTCGACGGCTTTCCGCGGTCGGTCGTCTTTCGGGTACTTCTCCTCGAAGTATGGAAGTACATGCTCGGCGCAGTCAGCCGCCCAGAGCGCCAATGACCTGTGGTCCCCCTTGTCGAGCCTCATTTCTCTTCCTCTGTCTGCGCCAGCTGCCGGCCCGCCGTCCCTATTTCGAGGCCTTGCCGGTGTTCTCTTCGACCCTGAATTCGACGATCCGGCGGATCAGGTCCCTGGGCATTGGCTGACCAAGGGGGAACTGCACCGAGCCCTTCCCGCTCTTGTAGGGCTTGAATTCTTCCTTGAACGCCTCGACCCCGCTCCCTGTCGGATAGAACCCTATGTGCTTCTCGTAACCTGCGAAGTGGACCAGATGCCCGTTCAGGTCGAACGTGGGGATCGCGTAGCTGATCGTCTCCGTCGCGTCAGGTGCTGATGCCTTGATGAGTGCTCGCAGCCCTTCCAGCACCTTCTGAGTCTCGGGGGGGAACCCCGCTATGTACTCGTCGATGGAGTTGGCGGTCGACCTACTCGCCATGTTGTGCACCTGCCTGTCGGGTGTGCCGCGGTACCCCACAGCGCCCGTCGCGGGCGCCCTCGTGCCCTTACTCCCCCCGGCAGAGCGTTCGAAACTCCGGCCACCCACAGCCGACCGGCCCGGATCTCCCCCACTGTCCGCCCAACGTGTAGCGGATGAGCTGCGGGCGGCGTAGCCGACCGTCTGCTCGATCCGCAGGTTAGGAGCTTCTCCGTGCCGCCTGCTTCTTGATGCGCTCAATCCGACCCTCGAACCCGCTCGTCGTCCCATCATTCAGGTCGTATGCCAACGCGCCTTCGCACACTTGGATTGCTTTCTCGAACTCACCGCATTCGGTCAGCAGGGTTGCATAGTGCTGGAACGTGGCCACATGTGGAAGTGTGCCGCCGAACTCGCGCCTTAGAGCGCACGCAATCTGCGGAAACTCGTCGACGTGCATCCTCGCAACCTCAAGGCACCTCTCAGCCATCTGGCGATCGGCACGCAGCCTGTAGGTTTCGCCGACGATGTGCATTAGCAGGAAGTGCCGATCCACCAGATTCGTTCTCGCACCCAATGCGGCAAGCATCCGGCCAAGGTCGCCCGAGGTCCAGGCCTCAAACGCTTCGTCCACGGGAACAGCCTCGCCCCCACGAAGCATCCACGGACCTGTCTCCTCCGCATCGAGTGGATGGGCTTGAGTCGAAGGCGCCGGCTCATGGCGATCGAGCAGGGACCCACTCTTGTCGCCCACGAGAGCCACGAGTTCAATGAAGTCTGACTCTCGCAGAATACGAATCTCCTGACCTTGGGCGATCAGGTTTTCCACCTTGCGGTGCTTGGAACTCTTCTCATGACCGGCAAGCTTCGTGACGTCCTGGTCGCCGACGACGAGCGTGGTGGTGTTCTTTGACACGTGATCCGCGACCTCGCACCCGACGCTCGCCGCTAGATCAGCCGCCTCGCGCCGAGGCATCTGCAGCGCGCCGGTGAACACCATGACCTCCCCGAAGAGCGGCCCCTCTGGATTGCCTTCGCGTCTGATGCGACTCGCGGCGGCCGCTGCCGACGGATCGATGGGCTGCTGCACCCTTCGCAGCCAGTCTTCAACCGTCAGGCCGGTCGTCTGCATCGCAGCGAGCATGACCTGGGCCGCAGCTTTCGCGTCCTCGAGTGCGTCGTGATGCGCGAACTCGTAGCCGATGTGGTCGCACAGGTTCTGGAGACCGTAGCCGGAAGTTGCGAACTGCTTCCACGTCCGTCGCGCCACGCGAGCCGAGTCCAGCCACTCACACTCAGGCAGTCTCAGCCCGTACTTGCTGAGTGCCTGGTGCACGGAGACGCGGTCGAAGTGCGTGTGGCACAGAACGACGCATCCATTCAGACGTGACAGCAAGGGCTCAGCGATCTCCGGCAGAGTTGGCGCGCCGGCGACGGTCTCCTCAGTGATCCCGTGTATGGACATGTTCATGGGATCGAAGAAGTCCCGTGGATCGACGTAGGTCTTCCACTCGTCAATGAGTGAGCCTGATGAGTACGCTGCAAGGCCAATCTGGCAGATGGAGGCCATATTGGCGTTGGCGGTCTCCACGTCAATCGCGACGAAGTCCACGGCCTCTCACCCCCCGTTCGCGCATTGGGCCTAACGTGATGCGGTTGAGCTGCCGGCCCACTGCGCTTTGTCGCTCATCCTACCTTCGGGGCCGGCCTGCTCGATGCGCTTGTTAGCCGAGATGCCACCATCGGGTCGGCGTGGCCCGGAATTGGCGTGCGCCTGCGCGACGCCGCGTCTCACTTCGGGTAGGTGGCGGAGATCCTGCGCCGTTGCAGGACCATCATCACCAGGACGGCCAAGCCGCACGCAGCGACAAGCCACCCGAGCGCATCGAACGTGTCAAACAAGCGGTAGAAGGAGGCCCTCGTGCCCCAGACGCCGACGTGGTAGTGCACCTGCAGGCCTTTGCTCGATGGGCCGATCAACAGCCCGACACAACTGCCGACGACGATCATCACGCCGGCACCGATCGTCATCATGAGGGTTCGAGTCCTCGCCGTCACATCAACACGCGCACCGACCAAAGCGACGACGGCGCCGACGGCCGCGGCGAAAGCGATGTAGACGGCATGGTAGTCGAACTGCCCGCCGATGCGGTTTCCTTGGGCATCGACGGCGTACTGCAGATCCATCGCCCTGAAATGGGATGCCATGAAGATGCCGACTGCCACGAGTGCGGCGAGTGCGGCGACAGCGGGAAGCAGCGTCAGCGCCGTTTGCAGTCCTGGAGTCGCCGTGTTGGCCTTGTCCTGCGCGGACAGAAGCTCGGCACGCTCCGCGTCGCTCATCTGTGAGAAGGTGCGGCCGACAGGGCGAGCCGGTTCCGGCTGCTCCCATCTTTCGGTCATCTTGACACCCTCACAGACTCGTCGCGTGTTCGATCTTGCCCTGCTATGACCACCGCGTCGCCTCGCAGTCTGGCTAACGCTATCGGCATCAGCGGCGGCGCGAAGCGCCGTCCGTCTGGATGCCGTTGTTAGGCACCCTCTTCAAGCCCGAAGCGCGGCGCTCGCCAAGGCTGCATCAATCACAGAGTATTGGCGTTCAATTCGCTCTTGTCAGCGAGAGAGACGATCCCCGGCGCGGCGCCGTCCAGCACCAAATAGGCCCCGACAACAGTCTCGCCGTCAACCACGAAGTAGGCTCGTACGCCGGTATTCTCTCGGGAGCGCTCCCTAAGCGGGACGATCAGAAGGCGCACCGGAACGCCGGAGTGGCCCATTAGGTCAAGACCGACAGACTTCGAAGCTGCCTGGTACAAGGGAAAAGGCGGCTTGGCGAGAGTCACATCTTTCCACTGTCCAGCTCCGGATGGGTGAAGACCGTACTTGGTCATGAGCGCAGCGGCTTGCAGACTCGCAGAGGGAGGAGCCGAAGATGTACGGGTGCCGGAATGAGAACTGCAACCAGACGCGATGACACCAGCCAGGAAGATCAAACCGAGCAACGCCCCCAGAGCCCAATGTCGCCCGCCGACGATTCGCACCCAAAGACCACTACGCATGGCCCCTCCTGACATTACGCCCGCATATCTCTCAGACAGTTCGAAGATGGAGACGGCTGGGGCGGCGGTGAGGTTCGCCGATGATCACGTTGGTCTCCAACGGCCCTCTCGCCTGGTGTGCCTAACAGTGATTATGCAGACTGTGTAACACGCACCGTAGCCTACGCCCTTCTGTGTAAGACATCATTTCACGCGCGGGTTGGGGTGTTATGCAGTCTGTGTAAGACCGCTCAGGGGCCGTCCACGGGACTGCGCGCGCCGAGGCCGCCGCGGTTGAGCACATGGGGGATGAACGGGGATGGTGGCGGGAGCGACGGGGCTCGAACCCGCGACCTCCGGCGTGACAGGCCGGCATTCTAACCAGCTGAACTACGCCCCCGCGAAAGCAGCGAGCGGCCGGTCGGCGAAGCGGCACCGGCCGCCGTGCAGCGAAGTGGCATTGTAGCAAACGGGGCCTGAAGGCGCTACCGGGAGCGCGGCGCCTTGGGGCGCGGCGCCTTTGGGCGCCGCGCAAGCGCCTCTTCGTAGGTCGCGAGCACGCGCTCGGCGACGCTCGGCCAGGCGAACTGCTCTACCGCCCGCAAGCCGGCCTCGGTGAGCCGACTGCGCAGGCCCTCGATCTTGAACACGCGCAGCAGCGACTCGGCGAGAGCGACGGCGTCGCCCGGCGGCACGAGCACGCCGGCGCCGCCGCCGCCGAGCACCGCCCGGTAGCCGGGCAAGTCGGAGGCGACCACCGGCAGGCCGGCGGCCATGCCCTCGGCGATGACGATGCCGAAGCTCTCGCCCTCGAGCGACGGCACGCAGAGCACCTCCGCCGCCGCCATCTCGTCGACCTTGTCCTCGTGACCGACGCGGCCGAGCGCCGTGACCCCGGCCATCGGCCACTCGTAGCCGGGGCTCGGCTGCGGGGCGACGTCGATCACCTGGTCCCACGTGGGACCGACCAGTTGGAGCGTCGCCCGCGGCATCTGGCGGCGCACCATCGCGAACGCCTCGAGCAGCACGGCGATACCCTTGCGCGGCTCGGCGCGCCCGATGAAGAGCACGCGGCCGTGGCGCCGCGTGCCTTTGCGGGCGCGCTCGTAGAGCTCGATTGGCACACCGTTGGGAATGATCTTGAACTCGCCGGGGAAGCGCGTGTCGGGGTACTCCCGCGCCGCCTCCGAGACCGCGATCCGCACGGTGATGTTCTCCATGACCCGCTTGGCCAGAGGGAAGAGCGTCGCGTAGAACGGCGAGCGGTCGAGCGCCGCGTGGAAGGTGCCCACTACGGGACACTGTGCGCGCAGCACCGCTGCGGCGGCGACCGACGGCGTGCACGGTTCGTGCGCGTGCAGCACGTCGAAGCGCATCTCGGGCAGCACGCGGTCCATGCGTCGCAGGAGTAACGGTGACGGGTTGACCCACGCCTTCGAGCCGTTCGAAGGAAACGGCATGGCGCTGCCCATCGAGATGAAACGCTCGGGCAGCGCCGCCCGGGCGCCGGCGCGACCGCTTTGCGGCGCCATGATCCACGCCTCGTGACCTCGGATCTCGAGTTGCGCGGCGAGGTTGGCGACGTGGTCGTTGACCCCGCCGGGGACGCTCCAGGAGTACGGCGAGACCAGCCCTACTCGCATTGATCTCCTCCTCGGTGCATCGTTCAGTGGTCCCTGTCGATCCAGAACCGGTTCCACAATACCGCCGGATCGGTCGTTGGACCAACGTCGGACGATCCGCGCAGCCGAGCGTACACTATGATCGTGCCGGGCATGACACCCCAGAAGCCGGCGAGCGCCCGGCGTCTCATGAGCAGGCGGATGGGCAGCAGCCCGAGCGCGCCGAGGATCACCGCCTGCGGGTGGTAACCGATCTTCGTGCCGGCGACGATCCCCGTGCCGGCGATGAGCATCGCCGGCGTGTCGATCGCGAAGCAGGAGCCGAGGGCGGTAGCGGCGCCGCGCCCGCCGACGACGAGCACATGCGCGAGCTCGGGCGCGACCGCCACCGCGCCGACGGTGTTCTCGCCGGCGCCGCCGAGCTTCGCCAGCGTCGCCGGCACGTAACCCTTGGCGATGTCCATGCCGGCGACCAGGTAGCCGGCTTTGCGACCCAACACTTGGCGCACGTTGGCGGCGCCCGGCTTGCCGTCGCCGACGGCATCGATATCGATGCCGGCCAGGCGACGGGCGACCAGCCGGGCGCTCGGCAAGCAGCCCACGGCGAAGGCGCCGCCGACCCACAGCAGCGAGCGGCTCACGGGCCAGCGGCGACTACTCCGCACGTTGCACCCCAGGCCGGCGGGTGGGCCCGCCGCGCAGGCCGAGGGCGACGGCGCCGCTCACCACGGGCAGCAGCCAGGTCATCGCCCGCCACAGGATCAGGCTGGCGACACGCAGACCGATGGGCACCTCGGGGGCGATGAGCAACAAGAACCCGCCTTCGGCGATGCCGGCGCCGCCGGGCAACGGCGAGAACACCATCAGTACCTGCAGCACGGCCTGGCCGACGACGATCGTCGGGATCGCGGCAAGATTGCGCTGGCCGAGCGCCGCGAAGATCAACGGGATGATCGCGAACATCGCCAGCCAGTAGACGATCTGCCAGGCGATGACGCGCAGCGCCAGCGGCCAGCCGGCGCGGCGCAGCAAGTGGAGCGCCTCCTGGATCGGTTTGAGGCGGCGGTGGATCGCCTCCGGCAGCAACCCGCCGCCCAGCGGCCGGCGGACGAACCACCAGCCGGCCGCCCAGCCGATGGCGAGCGCGACGAACACGCCGAGCAGGATCAAGCGCTGCAGCGGCGTCAGCGGCGAACGGATGCCGGGCAGGAACACCGCCAGGGCGATTAGCGCCAGCGAGGAGGCGCGCACGATGCCCTTGAAGACGAGCACCGAGGTCGCCTCGGGCAGCGTCATGTCGAAGTCGCGCAGGAACCAGATCTGGTAGGGGATCTCGAGTCCGCCGAACGAGGTGGCGCCGCCGATGAGGTGCGCCTCCAGGTTGAGACCCATGAGGCGCGTGTACGGCGCCTCCGGCTTGATCACGCGCACCACCATCGTCAGCAGCCACGCGTCGGCGAAGAGATAGATCGCCACGCACGCGACCGCCGCCACGATGTAGCGCCAGAGCTGCACGTCAACGGTGGTCGAGCGCAGGTCATGCATGAGGCGCGGGCTCAGCACGAGCACGATCGCCAGCGCCACGCCGAGTCCGAGCAACATGCCGATGGCCATCCGCATCCAGTGCAACCGGAACGGCGGCTGCATGCCTTTCGCGAACGGCGTCTCGGCCGGCAGCGTGGCGGCGACCCCTTCGAGCTCGGCCACGCGCTCGATCGCCGGCGGGGGCACGAGCTCGCCGACTTTCGCGCTCGTCGCCGTGACGTCGGCGCTCGTCGCCGCGGCTTCGGCGCTCGTTGCCGCGGCTTCGGCGGAGTTCTCCTTGTCTGTCATCTGCCCACCGCCCGATCGAGCACGCGCCGATAGCGCTCGGCGACGAGCGCCGGATCATGGTAGGCGAGCGCCAGCTTGCGCCCCGCCAGCGCCCGACGAAGCCGTTCGGCGGGGCTCAGGCGGAGCAGCTCGGCGACCGCCTTCGCCACCTCATCTACCGACCGGCCGTCGACGAGGATGCCCGTCTCGCCGTTCTTCACGAACTCGGGGGCGCCGCCCGAGTCGCCGCCGACCACGGGCACACCCACCAGCGATGCCTCGGCGAACACGAGACCGTACCCTTCGACCTCGAGACCGGCCCAGCGCGAGCGACAGGGAGAGGCGAAGACGTCGGCGGCGACGAGCCAGCGATGCAGTTCTTCGCCACCAACGGCGCCGGGCAGATGCACGCGCCCGTCGAGGCCGCGGCGGCGGGCGCGAGCACGCAGCCGCCGCGCGAGACGCCCGCTGCCGACCAGCGCCAGGTGCACATCGGGGAACTCGGCCGAGAGCGGCGTCAGCGCGTCGAGAAGCTTGTCCTGGCCCTTACGCGGCACGAGCCGGCCGACGCAGACGACCAGCGGGCCGCCGATGCCGAACGCCGCCTTGGCGGCGTCGGCATCCCCCGGCCCGCGCAGAGCGAACGCCTCGAGGTCGAGCGCCGGTCGCGATACTTGCACCGGCGCCTTGCCTCCGGTCTGGCGCCGCGCCTTCGCCGCCGTGTATTCGCTGGTGCTCACGAGCAGCGCGGCGCGGCGCAGCACGTAGCGCAGCAGCGACCCGACCACGGGGATCTTGGCCGGCAGCGTCACCTCGGCGCCCCCGAGAAAGATCATGTACGGCCGGCCGGTGCGCTTGCGCAGGGCTGGCCCCATGAGACCCGCCGGCAGCGGGTGGCCGAGCTGCACCAGCTCGAGCTCGTGTTCTTCGATGAGGGCCGCCGCCTTGCGGACGAGCGCCGGCGTCGGCCAGAGGACCGAGCTCGCGGCGCGCACGACCCGGTACGGGTGAGTGGCGTCGAACGCGGCCGCGTCGCGATGCGCGGGAGCAAGCACGACGACGTCGGCCGGGTCGAGCGTGTTGATCAGACCCCAGAACCAGGACTGGGCGCCGCCGATGCGTGGTGGGAAGTCGTTGGTGATGAACAGCGTGCGCAATGCTCGTTCCCTGGCAGCGGTCCCTGGCAGGTCACCCTCCAGACTCTGTGGGCATGACACGCCTCGCCGGGGGGGGCGAGACCGTGCCACACTCTACCACGGGTGGACGGGCGCGACCGTCCGGCGCGACCGGAGGGGCTGCGCCGGCCAGCGCGATGCTGCCCGCCGTTGCGCTCCACCAGCTCGCGGCAGATCCACAGCCCAAGACCGATCCCCGGCACTCCGCTCTCGGTCGCGGCGGCGCCGCGAAAGCCGAACTCGAACACCTGCTCGATCTCGTCGTCAGGCACGCCGAAGCCGCTGTCGGCGATGGCCCGCGTCACGGTCCCGGGAGCCTTCCCCGCGGCCAGCCGAACCTCGATCCATCCGCTATCGGGGGTGGAGTGCGTCGCGTTGTCGACGAGGTTGGCAAGCACCTGATGCACCTGGTCGTGGTCGGCGATGGCCCGCGGCAAGGGGCCGGGGCCGGTGCGCACGTCGATGCGGGAGCCGGGCTGCCTGCCGAACCGGCGTACGGCGAGGATGCCTTCGACGACGTTACCGAGCGACACCTCGGCGGGCTCCGCCGGAGCCGCCGCACAGTCGGACCGGCCGCTGTCGGCGACGCTGGCGATCATGCCCTCGAGGCGCCCGCCGTTGCGCTCCATGATCTCGACGTACTCGCGCTACCGGGGGGTGAGCTCGCCGGCGGCGCCCTCGAGCAGCAGGGAGAGCAGCGGGTACATCACCGCCAGCGGCGCGCGCATCTCGTGCCGCACGTACGACTGGCGTTCGCGTGCGGCCTCACGGCCTCCGTCCGGTGATCCTTTCTCGCTCATGAACGTACTTTACCCCAGCAAGGCGCGGCTGCGGAGGCCCGGAGGGAGGCTGGGGGGGCTGGTGGGCGATGCTGGAATCGAACCAGCGACATCCTGCTTGTAAGGCAGGCGCTCTACCTCTGAGCTAATCGCCCCCGTGCGTTTGCCCGATGGCCGGCGCGCGCCGACCATGGATGCGTAGTATACGACGCGGATCGGCCAGACTCGCCTGGCCGCGGCCCTTCATGGGGTGCCTCTGCGCATGGATGCTGCCGGAGACGCGCCCGCACACGTCGCGTCCGCCGCGCGGATCGCCGCCGCGGGCCTGTCGTTCGAGGTCGGCCGCGGCGGCGAGCCGCCGCGGCGCATTGTCGATGACGTGAGCTTCGGCGCAGCCGCCGGAGAGGTGTTTACCGTGTTCGGACCGTCCGGCCCCGGCAAGAGCACGCTGCTGCGCTGCCTGAACCGCCTCGTGAAGCCCAGCGCCGGACGGGTGCTGCTGGGTGGTCTCCCCGCCGCGGACATTCCGGTGCAGGAGCTGCGGCGGCGTGTGGGCTTGGTGTTCCAGGCCGCGGCGCTCTTCGACGGCGCGGTGCTCTACAACGTGTTGTATGGGCCGCGGCTGCGAGCGAGGGCCACCACGCCCGCTCCGCTGGGTGACGCCCAGGCGGAACGCGAGCAGCCGCCGGCCTGCTCGCCCGCGTCGGCCTGCCGACCGACTTCTGCGACAAGCCCGCCCACGAGCTCTCGGGCGGCGAGGCGCAGCGCATCTCGCTGGCTCGCGCTCTTGCCAACGAGCCCGAGGTGCTGCTGCTCGACGAACCCACCGCCGCCCTCGACCCCACGGCCAGGCGACTCGTCGAGGACCTGCTGCTGCGCCTGGCCGCCGAGACCGACTTGACCTTCGTCTTCGTCACGAACAGCCTGGCGCAGGCGCATCGCATCCGCGACCGCGGGCTGCTGCTGGTCCGCGGCCGGGTCGTTGACGCCGGGCCGCTCCCGGCCTTCCTCGACGACCCGGCCTCCGGAGACCACGCGCCTCTTCGCCGCCGGGTGGCTGCAGGTCGGCGGCTCCCCGCGATCGCCGCCCAGCCCCTCATCTTCACCAGCCTTGCAGCCGCCCTCGTGCTCGTCGGCCTGGCCCTGCTCCTCTCGTGGCGCCAGCACCTCGACATCGAGAAGGAGATGGGCTTCGCCTGCATCCGCGCCTTCGTGCAGCTGATGGCCATCGCCGGCTCCACGCTGGTCACGCTGGGGCTGCTGCTAGCGCTGGGCATCATCCCCAGCGGCGCCCGCTGCGTTATCTCGATCGCCGGCATGATCGTCGGCAACAGCATAAACGTCGCCTCGGTGACCGCTGCGCGCCTTGTGCAAGACGCTGGCGCCCGGCGCCCCCAGATCGAGGCGGCCCTGGCGCTGGGCGCCTCGCCGCGCTAGTACGCGGCGGACATCATGCGCCGCTCGGTGCGTCTGGCAATGGTGCCGGTAATCGAGAGCACCAAGACGATGGGCATTGTCTTCCTGCCGGGCGCGATGACCGGCATGATCCTCGCCGGCGCCAACCTGCTTCAGGCCGTGCGCCTGCAGATCGTTGTCGTGTTCACGCTGCTGGCCGCCGTCTCGCTGACGGCCACGATCGTCTCGCTGCTCGCCCCGGGCCGCCTCTTTAGGCCGCAGCAGCAGCTGCGGCGGCTGGAGGCGTGACCACGGTTCGCTGACCACCGTGAACCGGATCCAACGCTGAGCTCTCCCGCTGGTCCCTCCACGCTGGCCGTCCTGAACGCAAACAGGGCGGGCGACCCTTCCGGCCGCCCGCCCTGTTTGCTCACCCCCGTCGGCGTCTCAGCAACGCTCCAGCTTCAGTTCACCGACAGCTGCTGCCACGACCCGGGGACCACCTGGACGGTCGTGGTGGTCGTGGTGATCGCGATGCTCGCCACCTTGTCGATGATCGACTGGTTGTAGGCCACGGTGGACTTCCCGCTGAGCGTGATGTCGCTGGTGGACGCCGTGGTCCCACTTACGTAGGGCGTGCCCTCGAAGATGGCGCCCATGATCGAGGGGTGGGCGAGCGACCCGTCACCTCCCGTGATCTGGATCACAGCCTCCATGACGACCATGAGACCGTTGAACGTGCCGCTACTGCCCCACTCGCAGGTGTTGCTGTAGAGCCCGTCGTTGTCGCACATCATGTAGTAGGTCATCGGCGTCGCCATCGTGCCGAAGTTGACCTTACCGGTGGTCACGGTCTTCTCCGTCGTGGCCATGAGCGGGCACATGACGGTCGAGTAGTTGGTGCCCGACGTGGGCCCGTCGAACTGGATGGCCACGTTGCTGGTGCCAGCGTTCCCCGCGATCCACGTGTCGCCGAGCGTGACGTTGAAGGCGCCGTTACAGTCGAAGACGGTGCCGACCCAGAAGGGACCGGCCGGCTGGTTGGTGGGAGTCCAAGGGACGGTCTGCACCGAGAGCGCGTTGGACGGGAGACTGCCGTTCCCGTTCCAGGTGACGCTGCCGGCCACGTAGGTCGGACCGAGCTGGAACGTCGCGGCGCTCGAACTGGTGATGATCAGGTTGCCGCCGACATAGAGCGCCGTGCAGTTGAACGTTCCGCCGGCGTTCTGCGTGAGGGTGCCGGTGACGTACAAGGAGCGGAAATAGCGGGTGCCGGAGCCGAGCGTGAGGTTCCCGTTCACGACCACATTGCCGGCGCTGACGCCGTTGACGCCGCCGTAGGTGCTGTTGCCGGAGATCGTCGCCGCAGTCACGACAGTGCCGGTGGAGAGCGCCTTCGTCGGCGAACCAGACATCGCTTCATCCCCGAGATCGGCCTGCGCGGCCTGGTCGAAGTAGTCGCTGAGGAGCCCCACCGTGCCGGGGGCTGCAGTGACGTCCTGGAAGCTGTGGCCCGGGGTCGTGACGTTCTGGTTGACCTTGATGGCGAGCGACTGGACGGTGGTGCCAGGCGCTGAGAGGTCTGTGCTCGAGCTGGCTGCCGTAAAGCTGGCCCCCGCCATGATGGACGTCGGGAAGGGCAACCCTGACGTATCCGGCGTGCCGTCCGGGTTCAGGGCATACAGGTCGCTCGTGCCGCTGGCGGTGATGCTCGTGTCGCTGTACAGCACGGCCCTGGGGAGCGCCGACAGCGCCGTCGACTGAGTCAATCGGACCAGGACGCGCATCCGCGTCGTCTTGCCCTGATAGGTGACCGTGACCTGCAGCCACATCATGCCGTCCCCGTTGGAGTCCCACGTCTTGCTCTGGTTCACCGTCGCAAGGTTGTCGAACACCAGGTACGACACTGTGGCTCCCGGCGGGAGCCCCAGGGAGCTCAACACGGTATTGAGCTGGGACGCAGACAGCCACGGAGTGCCCGACACCGCCGTGATGGGAATGCTCTTGGCGTACTGGACGAGCTGGTCGAGAGCGCCCTCCGCGTAGGCCGCGGAGGACTTGCGCGAGCGTTCGGCGGCCGTCGCAGCCTGCTGGTTGGCGAGCACCATCACGAGGGTCGCCGCGAGTATGGCCAGCGTGGCGATTATGCCGAGAAGCAGGATCAGCGCGGCTCCCCTCTCTCTTGCGTGCCTCTGCATCGCTGTTCCTCCCCTTAGTTGGTGCTCGCGTCCCGCGGGCGCACCGTCGTACTGAGGTCGATGTACTTCGGCGTGTGCGCCAGGTTGACGTCGGTGATCAGCCGGATCTGCACCGAGATGACCTGCGTGAGATCCAACGAGCCACTCTGGTTGTCGTTCGTGAGGTAGGCGCCGCTGACCGAGTCGCGGTACCCGTAGGTGAAGATCGCCGTGTACGACGTGCTTGCCGTCGGGTTCGGGATGCTTTGGTTCACCACGTTCTTGGCCAGGACGAACTTTCTGTCGCCGGAGGTCCATCCGGCAACGCCGTCCGTATCGCGTTGCCAGTAGAGGGTCTTCTGCGGCTTCGACCCGCTCGTATCGAGGTAGATCCGGGTCAGCTTCAGGGCGCCGGTGCCAGTGCCGTCGGCGTTGGCGCCCGACTGGTTGTACGCCGAGTAGAAGTCGACTTCCCACGGCCCTGCCACGGTATACACGTCCCAGGTCGCCGAGGGCATGGGGGTGGCCGTGGGCGAAGCCGTTGAGGTTGGCATGCTCGTCGGCTGGGCGTCGCGAAGCTCGACCGTCATACGGCTGAGCCCGTCACGCGCGTCCGCTCGCGCGTTGTTGTCCTGGATCGCGAACACGGAGGCGCGCTGCAGATTGATCCAGCCGGCTATCAGCATGGTGCTCACGACCCCGAGGATGATCATCGCGATGAGGAGCTCGATGAGCGTGATGCCGGCCTGGGAGTGGCGCTTCTTCCTGAGCTGAGCCTGCATCGCCGGTCGCCTCACGAGCCGCCGGGGTGGGTGTCGAACTTGAGCCGGGCGCTCTTGAGCAGGTGGAAGATTGGGCTGCTCGATGTGATGTACGTGCTGTGGCACGTCACCGTGTACACGAAGGCTGTGCCACCCGTCAGATTCGTCCAAGTGACCGTCGGGCTGCCGGCGTTGGGGACCTGCTTGGTAGGCGTGATCGTGACGGTTTGGTTGGTGATGGTATTGACGCACTGGACGGTGACGCCCGCCGAGGTCACTTGACTCCAGTCCTTGAACGAGACCGTGATCGACAGGCCGGTGATCGTCGGCGACGGGGACGGCGTGGAGGTTGCTGACGTGGTCCCGGGATCGGAGTTCTTGACGACCGTCGACATGATCGTCGTGTAGTTCATGCCGGCGCGCGACACCTTCACGGTGACCACCTTCTGGGGGGCCTGCGGGCTCGCCGGCGGGTTGACGAGGTACTGGATGTTGTACGGCACGTTGGTGCCGGTCACCGTGTAGATGGGCCCGAACCTGCCGTCGCCGTACGGCGTCGGGGGGGCCGTCAGGTTGGCCTGCGTGATGGAGTTGTAGCTGAGCAGGCGCACCTGTTCGATTCGATCCTGGGCGATGTTCGCGGCGACGTTGCGAAGGTTGTCGCCCGACGTTCTCTTCAGGACGTTGGCGAACAGCGGCACCATGGCCGCGAAGATGATGCCTGCCAGAACGATGGTGACCAACAGCTCGACCATGCTGAAGCCACGCGCAGCATGTCTGGCGCGTACCGATGTATTCATTGCTTCACACTCCTCCCCGCCAGCCTAGGAGAGCCAATGGGTTCGCGGACCGTCAGGTCCGCACCTGCTCCACACTGCACGTATCGACGCGCGAGGAGCGAACTTTGAGCCGTCTGCCCCAAGAAGTGTATTCAGCATTGACTCCACTGTGCCTGCGTCGCGGCTGCCTTTCTGTCGGCTGGCCGCATCACACCATGCGGGAAGAAGGGTCGTGAGCCTGCGGTTCGCACTCGCGCAAGGCAACGATCCCGCGACAGTACAGTATAGAGCCTCGGCCCTTTAGTGCCCAGAGAACGTCTGTCTAATCCCGGCGCACGGGGGTCGAGCGGTGGGCGCGACGGCGCGGCCGCTACTTGAGGCCCTGCAGATCGCGCAGCGACCGCTGCAGGGCCTTGATCTGGCGGCCATACTCGGCCCAGTCACCGGCGCGCTGGGCGGCCACTGCGGCCTTGAACTGCTGGTCCGCCTGCGCGATGAGCTGGCGGGCCTGCGCCGACAGGCCGCCGGTACCCGGCGTCGTAGTGGGCGTGCCGGGGCCGCTCGTCGGCCCCGTTTGCGGCGCGGCGCCGAAGATCTCCGTGAGCGCCGCGCTCAGCGTCGGTTGCATCGAGACGACCTGGCGCCCGCCGCCTTGCGTGCCGTCGGTGCTGGGCGCCCGATAGAAGACGATCACGCGTTTGAGCTGCGGCAACTTGGTCTGCTGCGACTGCAGGTAGAGCGGTTGCACGTAGAGCAGCGTCTCCGCAATCGGCACGATCACGAGATTGCCCATGATCACCGTCGATCCGGACTGGTCCCACAAAGTGCGTTGCGCCGAGACAGTCGCGTCCTGGTTGATCGCCGCCTCGACCTGCGCCGGTCCGTAGACCGTCGTGCTCTTGCCGAAGACGTAGTTCAGCGCCTTGCCGTAGAAGGGCACATCGGACTCGGCGCCGAGCCACGAGACCATGTTGTCGCGGCCGTTGGGCACGAACGGCAGCATGATCAGGAACTCCTCCTTGGTGGCTCCGGGCAGCTTCATGATCACGTAGTAGGCGTTCATCGGCCCGGCGCCACTCAGCGCCACGCCCTCAGGTATCTGCCACTGGTCGCCCTTGTTGTAGAGCACCGAGGGGTCGTCGACGTGGTAGGTCGCGAACACCTGCGACTGCACGGTGAAGTAGTCCTCCGGATAGCGCACGTGCTTCTGCAGATCGGCCGGCATCTGCGCCGCCGGCGTGAACATGCCGGGGAAGATTCGCTCGTAGGCGCGCAGCAGCGGGTCAGTGTCGTCGAACACGTAGAACGTCATCGTGCCGTTATAGGCGTCGATCACGACTTTGACCGAGTTGCGGATGTAGTTGAGGTCGCCCTGCCGCGTGGAGTACGGGTAGAGGTCGGTCGTCGTGTAGGCGTCGACGATCCAGTACAGGCGGCCGCCGGAGATGACCATGTACGGGTCCTTGTCGAACTGCAGGAACGGCGCCGCCGCCTTGAGCCGGTCGGCGATGTTGTTGCGGATGATGATGCGGCTGTCGGCGTCGATCGCCGACGAGGTGAAGAACTTGATCGTGCCGAAGCGCGCGCAGAAGGCGAGGCGGTTGAGCGGCGACGAGATCGGGATGCCGCCGCTGCCGTCGTAGCCCGCCGGCATCATCACGTCCCCATCGGGGCCGGGGTAGTCGAACTCCTGAACCTTGGTCTTGACGAGTGAGTAGCCGGTGCCGATCTCTCCGAAGTAGATACGTGGCTGGGTGATCTCGAGACCCGCGACGGCCCGAACCGGCATGTCCTGCACGAGGAAAGTGGGCGAGCCGTCCGGCGCGAACTGATTGACGGCGGAGACGGCGACGCCGTAGCCGTGCGTGAACGTGATGTGCTGATTGACCCAGGTCTGCGCGGTCGCCGGCAGGCCGCTGATGTTGAGCTCGCGCGGTGAGAGCATCGTCTGACGGTAGACGCCGTTGACTGTGTAGCGATCGATATCGGCGTCGACGAAATTGTAGTACGGCCGCTGCTGCTGCAGCTGGATGTAGCTCGTGACCAGCGTGTTCGGATCCCACAGGCGGATGTTGCGCACGGTGACGTCGTTCGTCGTGAGCGTGCCGGCGGTGATCGCCGTGTTCATCGCCAGCGGTTTCTGCACGATCTGGTCGAGCTTGTAGGCAGTGCGTGTGGCGGCGATGTTGTTGGCGATGTAACCGCGCTCCTTGGCTAGCTCGTTCGGGTTGACGATGAG
>PKYG01000047.1 GCA_003132585.1 Actinomycetota bacterium | reverse complement strand
GAGGCGAGCTGCCCGCAGCCGGAGCTGAACGGTGCCCCGACTAGGGGGTCGTCGGGGCGGCGGTAGTAGGAGGACCCGGTAACGAGCACGGCGAGCTGGTCGGCGTTGACGTAAAAGGTGACCGAGCGCAGGTCGTCGTACTCGGCGGCCTTCAGCGGACCGATGAGGACGTGTTCGTGACGCGGTTCATACCCGGGCGCAGCGTCGAGCCACAGGTCCATGAGCTCGTGCGAGGCACGCAGGCCCTCCTCGTCGACTAGAAACCTGACCATCTGCTCGCGCGAGCGGCCCTGCAGGCCGAGCAGCTGCGGCGCCCCGCAGCCGTGCTTCTCCTTGGTGATGTGCAGCGTCTTGCCCTCGCGCCAACGCGCGTAGGAGGCAAAGACGCACTCGCGCGCCTCGGCGGGCTCGACCAGCGGCGCGAAGGGCGCCGGATCGGGGGCGTCGTAAAGGCCGATGAGCGGTTCGCTGATCGAGAGGGTCTCGACGATGGTGGTCGGATCGGGCTGCATGATGATCTCCTTTGAGGTTGCCGACGGGCTTATTCTTCTCGCTTCGCGCATCTCGCTCTCCGAGGAGCGAGCCGCTCTACGTATCTCGACGCCTGGGCTATGTGCCGAGGCCGGTGATCACGTCGTCGGTCCGGCAGACGCGACCGATGCGGGGAAAGATGCGCGCGAAGGCGAAGGCGTGGTCGCTCGCGCTCCGCGCGCTCATGGCATCCTCGACCAGCACGAGCTGGTAGTCCCGTTCGTAGCCGTCGCGTGCCGTCGACTCGACGCCGTAGTTCGTGGCGATGCCGCCGAGCACGACCGTGGTGATGCCCCGTCGCCGCAGCTGCAGGTCGAGGTCGGTGCCGTAGAACGCCCCCCACTGGCGCTTCGTCACGACGATGTCGCCGTCCTTGGGCCCGAGCTCGCCGACGATTTCGGCGAAGTCGGCGGGGAGCTGGCGCAGTGGCAGCGTCTCGTCGACCTGCGCGCGCAACCTGTCGCCACCGTCGGGGCTTGTGGCGACGTGGACCAAGATGACCGCGGCGCCGGCGGCGCGGAA
Organism: Actinomycetota bacterium; assembly: GCA_003132585.1. Taxonomy (GTDB): domain Bacteria; phylum Actinomycetota; class Thermoleophilia; order UBA2241; family UBA2241; genus PALSA-647. The sequence goes on along the minus strand of PKYG01000047.1, from coordinate 16,846 downwards.
GGCGTCGGCGAGCCGGGCGGCATTGGCGATCACCTCGGCGGTCGAGTGCGGCTCGGCGGGGAAGGCCGTGATACCCCGTTGCAGGTCGATCAGGACGAGTGCGGTCTTAGTGGAGTCAAGCTGGATCACGGGCATGGTGGCCTCCGTCGGCGCTGATGAAGTTGGAGTTGACAGTGAAGATGTCCCCGGCACCCGTCTCTGCGACGATGGTGCTGAGTCCTGCCTGCTGGTCTGACTCAGGAGTTGACTGACCTCGTGTCATCAGCGGGATCTGTCGACCGGCCGGCGGGGCTCTGTCCATCGTGCACGCGACCGGAACGGGCGGCCGTGACTTCATAGGAGCCTGCGCTCTCAGGCGCCCGTCACTGTCCTGTCCGCCCGCCCGGCCGCTCGCGTGCCTTCACGGGAAGGCAGGTCCAGCATGACAGCAAACAGGGCGTGCGTCATCGGCGGCGTCGATACCCACGGTCGCAGCCACCACGCGGCGGTGATCGACAGCGCCGGCAGGGTCCTCGGTTCGGCTGAGTTCGAGGCCAACGCCGCGGGCTATCGACGTCTGCTCGCCTGGATGCGTCGTCACGGCGAGCTTGCCCAGATCGGGGTCGAAGGCACCGGCACCTACGGCGCCGGGCTGACGCGCCATCTTCTCGCTGAAGGCGTGCCAGTAGTCGAGGTCGATCGCCCCAACCGTCGCCTGCGGCGCCAGCGTGGCAAGAGTGACCCCATCGACGCCGAGGCCGCTGCCAGGGCGGTGCTCGCCGGTACGGCAACGGTCCCGCCGAAGGACCGTGGCGGCATCGTCGAGTCGATCCGGGCCTTGCGCACGGCGCGCTCGGGGGCAGTGAAGGCTCGCGGTGCGGCGCTCAACGCTCTGAAGGCGATGATCGTCAGCGCGCCTGCGGAGCTGCGTGCTGCCCTCGACCATCTTCACGCCGTGCCGCTGGTCACCACGTGTGCCGCCTTGCGGCCTGATCAGCAGCGGCTCAGCGACCCGCTGCAGGCCACGAAAGCCGCTCTGCGCAGCCTCGCTCGCAGGATCGTCGCACTGGACGCCGAGATCACCGAGCTCGATGCCGCCCTTGCGCAGTTGGTCCACCGGGCAGCGCCCCACACGATCTCGCTGCTGGCCATCGGCGTCGACCATGCCGGCCAGCTGCTCGTGACCGCCGGTGAGCGGCCCGAGCGGCTACGCTCAGAGGCCGCGTTTGCGCATCTCTGCGGCGTGGCACCGGTCCCCGCATCGAGTGGGCAGACTCAGAGGCATCGGCTGCATCGCGGCGGCGATCGGGCCGCCAACCGGGCCCTGCACCTGGCGGTGGTCGTGCGGCTGCGCTGTTGTCCGCGCACGCGTGCCTACGTTGAGCGGCGCACGCAGGAGGGACTTTCGAAGCCCGAGATCATGCGCTGCCTCAAGCGCTACCTGGCACGTGAGGTCTTCCACACGCTGAGCGCCGATCTTCAGGAGCTATACGGGCTTGACGGGATATAGGAGCATCCCGCTTCGGTGGACAGGCTAGCGCTACGATATCGTAGCCTGAAGGGCACACAAACTCTCGACAACGTCGCTGACCAAGCGTTTCCTGACCTGACCCCCCGAAATCGGTTCACCCTGAGGTTATGGTTCTCGGACCGAAGATCGCCGACCATCTCACGCACGCTCTGTAGCGCTCTACGCCTCTCATGGTGTCGGCTTGCGTCGGCTCCTCGCGTGGCTGCTGGGGGTCTTCGCAGCCGCACACATCGGCTCGGCGTCGGCGAGACGACAGAAGTCGCTGCAAGTCCTGGCTTTCTGACGCCCGGACACGACACGGGAACCTCCAGCAACTATGGGTGAGACTGAGCGTCGGCATCGCGTCGGCTCTGCGTCGGCGGCTTTGCGAAAGTGCCTGCACTTGGGCGTTTCCAGCCACGGGACACAAGTTCGAGTGTTCTTCGTGATGTGCCTCGCGACCGTGAAGACCGGACGCGGGTGGCCGCCAGAGGCACCGCCCTTGCGCAACGCCTGCCCTCGCGTCGTCTACCCTGCCCAGCTCACGAGCTCCGCAAGCGGAACTCGCTGACGCTCGAAGCGGTTGACCGGCGCCTCCTGGTCGGCATAGCCGAGGGCGACACCGACGACGAACTGCTTCTCGGCGGCCTCGGGCAGGAGCTCGCGCAGTGCGTCGGGGTCGCGCACAGCCATCGCCATGATGCAGGTGCCCAGACCGCTGTCGTGGGCCGCCAGACACACCGACTGGACGATCAGTCCACTGTCGAACAGGACGTAGTCACTCGCGAGGCTCCTCTCGGCGGCGAAGAACAGCACACAGGGGGCACCGTAGAACTCACCCGAGCCAGCGGCGGCCGGCGCGGTGGTGTCAGCGGGCGCCGTGGCCGCGCGCAGATCGTAGAGCTGTTTGCTGCGCGCGGCCAGGTATGGCGGCCACTCACGCGGCATGCGGAAGTCGGGGCCGGCGGGAGCCTCGCGCTGGTTCGGCGCCTTGCCGGCGCTGCGCAGACGCTCCAGGGTCTCGCCGGTGACGACGTAGACGCTCCAAGCCTGGGTGTTGGCCCAGGAGGGCGACCAGCGGGCCTGGTCGAGAATCTCTCGGATGAGTTCCTGGGGCACCGGCTCGGGGGTGAACTGGCGAATGCTCCTGCGACCGCGGATGACGGCTTCGAACTCCATGTCGTTCCTCTCCTTCTCCTGGTTCCACAATGTCGCAGCGGCCCAGCGTACAGCGGGCAGTGACGTTGGCGCACCGATCTCCGGATGCTGCTCCCCGGCTTGACCAGACCCGATTCATCGGGCCGCTTTCTATGTTAGTCCCGTGGCCGTCTCCGTGGACACGTGTGAAACGAGATCACAGACCCACTCAGGAGCGCCTACCGCCAGGCTGTTGGAGCTCTTCAGAACCTCCAGCAGCGGGGTGCGGGAAGTCCCAGCTCGCGCCCGGGCATGGTGATGTAGGCGGCCACGCGGCTGGCGTGGCCAAGCGTGCGCACCGGTCCGCCGCCCCGTCCTCCTACTCGAGCAGGACGAACGCGTCGGCTGTCAGCTCGTACTCCTCGTCTTCATTGAGGTCGTGCACACGGATGCGCTCGAGCTCGCCCTCGCCGAGCAGCTCAAGCGGCTGCGCCTCAGCGAGGATCTTGACGTCGCTGAGGCGCAGGGCCGAGCGCATCGCCGCGCTCACGCTCGGTCCCTTGCCGGTCGTCATCAGCACCACGCGGCCGGTGTGGTCGGTGAGGTCCATGGCGAGCTGGGCGGCGCGGTCGCCAGTGTCGAGCACCACGACGCGCTGGTCGGCGAGCTGCGGCAGCTCGTCCACGGCCACGCGCCGGTAGAGGCCCTTGCCCTCGTACTCGTCGAGCTTCGCAATCTCGATCTCGGCGACGGCCGCCGGAGTCGGATGACAGGCGGTGCCGCCCGGCGTCTTGGTTGCGTCCTCGGGCTTGATACCCTCGCGCCAGTTCTTGATGGCCTCGTGCAGGGCGTCGGCGGCCAGATTGCTGCAGTGCATCTTGATTGGCGGCAGGCCCTCGAGCGCGTCGGCCACGTCTCCGCGGCTCACTTTGAGGGCGTCGTCCAGCGTCATGCCCTGCACCAGCTCGGTGATCATGCTCGAGGTCGCGACCGCCGAGCCGCAGCCGAAGGTCTGGAACTTGATGTCCTTGATGCGGTCGTTCTCGACTTCTATGTAGATGTCCATCATGTCGCCGCAGACGGGGTTGCCGACGCGTCCCACGGCGACGTTTGGTCCCTCCAGCGTGCCCACGTTGCGTGGGTTGCGGAAGTGTTCCAGGGTCTTCTCGGTGTACTGCGTCGATTTCATCTGCAGTGCCTCTCAGTCCGGGCGGTCACGCCGGGGTCGTGGTCTTGTAGAGGGGGGAGAGCGAGCGCAACCTGGCGATCACGCCCGGCAGCGCGGCCATGATGCGCTCCACGTCTGCTGCACGGCTCCAGCGCCCGAAAGTGAACTCGAGCGAGCCGTGAGCCTCCTCGTGCAGCAGCCCGCAGGAGAGGAGCGTGTGCGAGGGCTCGAGCGTCTTGGAGCTGCAGGCCGAGCCGGTCGCGGCGGCGATGCCCTGGTCGCGCAGCGACAGCACCATGGCCTCGCCCTCGACGCCCTCGAAGCGGAAGTGAGCGTTGTTGGGCATGCGCTGCTCGCGGTGGCCGTTGAGGTGCGCGTCGGGGATCTCGGTGAGCACGCGCTCCACGAGGCGGTCGCGGATGGCGCGCAGGCGCGGCACCTCGGCGCCCATCTCGGCGATGAGGATATCGGCCGCGGCGGCCATGCCGACGATGCTCGCAAGGTCCTCACTGCCAGAGCGCAATCCGCGCTCCTGGCCGCCGCCCAACAGCACCGGCGCCACCTGCACGCCTTGGCGCACGTAGAGGGCTCCGAGCCCGCGCGGTCCGTAGAGGTCGTTGGACGAGAGGCTGAGCAGGCTCACGGGCACGGCACTCGTGTCGATCGGCACCAGCCCCTCGGCGGCGACGGCGTCGCTGTGCAGGGCGATGCCGCTGCCGGTGAGCAGCTCAGCGATTTCGCCAATGGGCTGCTCGGTGCCGATCTCGGTGCTCGCCCACTGCACCGACACGAGGATCGTCTCGTCGGTGATGCGGGCGCGCAGCTTCTTGGGCGACACGCGCCCGTACAGGTCGATGGGCACGCGCGTCACGCGGAAGCCGTTCTTCTCGAGGTACTTGGCGATGTTGAGGATCGAGACGTGCTCGGCCTCGCTGATGATGACGTGGTCGCCCTTGCGTCGGTTGCGCAGGGCGTAGCCAATGATCGCCAAGTTGCTGGCCTCGGTGGCGCCCGACGTGAAGACGATCTCCTTGGGCTCGGCGCCGAAGAAGCGCGCCACACGCGTCCGCGCGTTCTCAAGAGCAGCGGTCGCCGCGTCGCCGACGCCGTGCAGCGAGGCGGCGTTGCCGAACTTCTCCGTGAAGTACGGCAGCATCGCCGCGACGACACGAGGGTCGACCGGCTTCGCCGACTGGTAATCGGCGTAGACGATGTCCTGGCGGGCGAGCGTCTCGCCCGGGTCGCTCACGCTCATCGCCGCGGCCTCAGAACCACATCGTCGCGTCGGCGTCCAGGGCCAGGTCGTTCAGCGTGGCCGCGCCCACGATCTTGACACCCTCGATGAGCTCGACCGTCTCCCAGCCGAGCATCTGCTTGGAGGCCTCGCACACGTACACCGTGATGCCCATATCGAGCGTCTTCCTGAGCATCTCGGCGACGGTGGGGAAGCTGCCGAGCTGCATCTCCTCGGCGGCCCCCGGCTTGAGCACCGTCAGTCCCATGCCCAGGTAGTACACGCCCGCGTCGAGGCCCATGGCCTTGGCGCTCTGGGCGAGCACCAGCGGGGAGTACTGGCGCTCGGGCAGGTTGCTGGTCTGCACGTAGAGGATGTTCTTGGTATCTGCCACGGTCGTCCTTTCGCTCAGGTGAGGCGGCGGAGCAGGATGCGGAGCTGACCGTCGTCGTTCTCCACGGAGACCACTTCGTGGCCGGCCCGCTTGGCGAAGCGCGAGAGGTCCTCCTCGGCGGCGGGGTCGTCGCTGAACACCTCAAGCACCTCGCCCACCTCGATGGCGTCGATCGCCTCTCGCGTCTGAAAGAGTGGCTCGGGGCAGTACAGACCGAGGCAGTCCAGGGTCCGGGTCACGGCGGTGTCGGCGGCCATCTGCTCTCCTTTCGTGAACTGCGGAGGGGCCCTCCGCTCGCTCCCATCGGTACCATACCCAACTGACTCAATCTGAGGTCATCGCGTCGACATCGAGCCGACGTGGCAGGGCCCCGGGCAGGTACGTTTCGCCCACGCTTGCGTACCAGACGGGCGCTGTTGTGTCCGACTCTTGGCCCTTGGTCCAGCGACTGACGCACAAGAGACCTCGTCGGGTACAAATACTCGATCATGTCCCTCCGGACCATTATCGCGAGCACTGCTAGCGCCTGACCAGCCGTGCGTGACAGAATCGCGACCGTGTTCTCCTCACTCCTCTATATGGTGCTTCGTCGACTGCTCGGCATGATTTCCTCTAGGGATCGCGCCGTCGAGCAAGTTCAGGTTGAGAATCTCGTGCTTCGCCACCAGGTAACGATCCTTCGCCGCCAAGTAAAGCGCCCCCGTGTATTCGCGCCGGGACCGCGCGCTTTTGGCTGCAGCAAGCCGGATCCTGCCGAGAAACCGCTGGAACACGTTCCTCGTTCGTCCCGAGACGCTGCTTCGCTGGCACAAAGGACTCGTGGCGCGAAGGTGGACACGCCCGCATCGGCCGCCGGGACGCCCGGCGATCGATCCCGAGGTCGGGCGACTGATCCTTCTGATGGCCAAGGAGAACCCGCGGTGGGGCTACATGAGGATCAAAGGTGAGCTTCAGAAACTCGGGATCCGCGTCTCGGCTACCGCCATCGCGATGCTGCTTCGCCGTCACGGGATCGGACCCGCACCCCGCCGCGGCCCGACGTGGCGCCAGTTCCTGAAGGCGCAGGCTTCAGGCATCATCGCCTGCGATTTCTTCACGATCGAGACGGCGCTTCTCAAGACGCTCTAGGTGCTGTTCTTCATCGAGATCGGGACTCGGCGCGTGCACGTCACTGTCTCAACGAGCAACCCGGACTCGGTCTTTGTCGCCCAGCAGGCGCGAAGCCTTGCGATGAGCCTTTCTAATGAAGGCGCGAGGATCAAGCTCCTCATCCGCGAACGCGTTCGCCGAGCGCTGGGTAGAAACGCTTCGCGCGGACTGCTTAGACTGGCTGCTGATCCTTGGCCCCCGGCACCTGGATCGGGTTCTGCGGGTCTACGTGGCGCACTACAATCAGACGCGACCGCATCGAGGACTGCAGCTCTTGGCTCCCGAGAGTGCTGCGCCGGTCGAAGAGGTCGACAGCGTGCCATACATCCAGCGGCGAGATCTTCTCGGTGGACTCATCGACGAGTACAAGAGCGCGGCGTGATCGAGTATTTGCACCCCACGCCCTGAAATCGGTCCAGATTGAGGTTATGGTCCTGGGCCGGTTTCTGGGGGCAGGTCAGTCGCCGACAACGACGAACGGTCGGAGGGCACCCGCCGTCTAATGGGCAACAGTTCGGCGAGGGAGGTCACGACCATGCCGATTCGCAGGCTCGTCTCCACGGTGTTCGCGATAGTCGTTGTCACGCCACTCCTCGTCGGCTGCGGCCGAGCCGCCTCGCCGACGGCCCGACCATCGAGCCCGCCGGCGACGCGACCGTCGATCCCGCCCGGTAAGGCGGCGGCGATCGACCGCTACCGACTGCTCCGCCTGTCGTCACAGGCCGAGGTGGCCTTTACGCGCGGAACGGTCGTCTGGCGCGTCGTCCCCCCAGACCTTCCCCGCACCGGTCAGGTACCGCTCATCCCCTTCCTACGGTTCGACGTGGCGACGGGCACGACGACGCAGGACCCCTGGCTCACCTCACTGCTCGGTGGCCGGCGCATCGACACCTGGATGCTCGCCGGCGATGCCGTCGCCTGGGTGGATACCTCGCAACGGATCGCGACCGATTCCGGCGCCGTCGGCACCGCCGTCGGCAGCGTCATCATCGGCGCCCGCGTCGAGGTCGCGCGGCGATCGTCCGGCAGCGCCCAGCCGCTGACGCGTACGAGCTGGGGAACCGCGAGCGACACCAGCGCCTACAGTCCCGGCGCCTGGCTCGACGCCTTCAACGGCCGCTTCTGCGCGTTCTGGGACCTGGCGATGGGCCGCAACGGGACCGGCCTGTCGGCACACCCGGGCCCGACTAGCGGCTTGTGGGTCGTGAACGTAGCCACCGGCGGTCGAGAGCGGATCAATCGTCGTGGGTTGGGGTGGGGCGTGCTCGCGTTCGGCCCCGGCAGCGTCTGGCTCGCCCGCAACCTCGGTGCCGCCAGTAACCCGGGTGGCCGCGTGATCGCCGAGACCGCTCCGGGGCCGGGCGCCCAGACCATCCAGGTCACTGACGTCGCAATAGGCGGCGTCCACACGCTCCAGACCTCAGGTCCCGCCGCCGCCGATCGGGCCACCCTCGCCTTCACGGCACAGCCACCGCACGCGACCGATTACGTCGACGCGCATGTGTGGGCCTATGCGATCGGGAACGGCAAGTTCACTCAGCTCTCCTCGGCGCCGGGGGGGCAGCATGCGGCGGCCGTCGGCAACGACATCGTCGTCTGGATCGACGGCCGCCGCTCGACTGCCGGTCAAACCATCGAGGACCTGTACGGCTACGACCTGGCCGGCGGCCATGAGTTCCTCATCGCCCGGAACCCGAGCGGCCATTCCGACCCGGCGAACGTCACGCTCTGCGGCGACGAGCTGTTCTGGACGATGCAGGACGCGAGCGGGCAGACCGTGTTTGGGGCGCGCCTCGTGCGCGACGGCGGGACGGTGAAAGTTGAGCCGCTGTAGGCCTGACGGAGATCGAGCGTGAACTGCAACGCAGACTGCCCGATCGCACTGCACTCACCGGTGTTCCGAGCCCTAGCCGCTTGCGCGTCGGTTTCGCGTCGGCGCGCTGAACATCAAGGTGGTCAGCGCAGGGCGACGCGGCGAAATCGTCGCCGCGTTCCCACCAACGGCGCCCAGATGCATGAGATGGGTAGTGTGAGCGCGAGCGAACGACAGGAGGAACCATTATGACCAGCATACCGCAAGAACTGCGCGACCTTCTCGCCGGTGGCCACAACGTCTGGGTGGCCACCGGCGGACCGGACGGCATGCCCAACGTGTCCGTCAAGGGCAGCGGCGCCCTGCTCGACGACGAGCACCTCTACTTCGCCGACATGTTCAGCCGCAAGACGCGCGAGAACCTCGAGCACGACCCCAGAGTCGCGGTCGGCATCCACGATCCCGAGCGCAAAGTGGCGATGCAGGTGAAGGGCCGCGCCGAGCTCATCGACCACGGTGACGTGTTCGACTCGGTCAACGAGAAGCTCAAGGCGATCAGCGAGCAGCTTCACCTGCCGCCGATGAAGTACGTGGTGCGCATCGCGGTGGAGTCGGTGTGGGACATGGGGCCGGGACCGCACGCCGGTGAGCAGCTCAAATGAGCACCGGTGCTCCGAGCCCCAGCCGCTTCCGCGTCGGTTTCGCGCCGGCGCGCTGAGACAACCGCCAGCACACGGCGCTCTTCCCGTGCCCGGACACGACTCCAAGACCTCCAGCACTTCGGCCGCAAGGGCTCTCTGGGCGGGCCCTTGATCTCGTCACGCATGTGGTCAACAGAGGCGGCTACGGCGTACGAAGCCCCATGGATGGCCTCTGAGCGGTCCTACACAGACCGCATAGCACCACAACCCAGTCTCAAAGTGACGTCATACGCAGAAAGACGTAGACTCCGCGGGTGCTACACAGTCTGCATAATCACTGTTGGGCGAAACTCGGGGCGGAACGGCAGCGGGCCTCAGCCGCGGTATTGATCTTCGCCCCGAGGGACGGCGTATTCGACGAGGCGTTCAGTCAGGGGGATTGAGGAGCTCGTGACAAGAGGTATCGGTTTCGCCGGCACAGACGCAAGCGGCTCCGCGGGAGACGTGCCCAGCATCGGAGTGGGGATGCTTGGCTACGCGTTCATGGGAAAGGCCCACTCGAACGCGTATCGCACGATTCCGTATATGACCTGTCCGCCGCTGGTTCCGCGCCTGGTCTCGGTGGCGGGGCGCTCGGAGACGAAGGTGGCAGAGGCTGCCAAGCGGTACGGCTTCGCGGCGTATTCCACGGATTGGCGCGACCTCCTGGGCGATGACTCCGTGGGCCTGTTCGACAACTGCGGGCCGAACTCAGTGCACGCGGAAGCGAGCATCGCGGCCGCGGAGAGCGGCAAGCATGTTCTCTGCGAGAAGCCGCTTGGGCGCAACGCCGACGAGAGCTACGAGGCCTGGCAGCGCGTGGAGAAGGCTCGCGTGAAGCACATGTGCGCCTTCAACTACCGTTTCGTGCCCGCCGTTCGCTTGGCAAAGGAGATCATCGACGCCGGCGAGCTGGGTGAGATACGTCATTTCCGTGGGAGATACCTCCAGGAGTCCATCGCCGACCCTGATTTCCCCATAACCTGGCGCCTTCAGCGGGAGATCGCCGGATCGGGCGCACTGGGAGACCTCGGAGCTCACATCATCGATCTGGGACGATATCTGGTCGGCGAGGTGTCCGCAGTCATGGCTGTCACGCGCACGTTTATCCCTGAACGTCCGGGCGGGAAGGTGGACGTGGATGACGCTTTCGAGGCCATTGTCGAGTTCGAAGGTGGTGCCGTGGGCACCCTCGAGGCCTCACGGTTCTGCCTCGGCCGCAAGAACGCTCTTGCCTGGGAGATCAACGGGTCCAAAGGCTCGATCGCCTTTCACCTGGAGCGGCTGAACGAGCTGCAGGTGGCTCTTCACGATGCGGACTCCAAGCGAGCTGGCGACGGGTTCCGCACCGTCTTGGTTTCTGAGGCAGAGCACCCCTTCTGGGAGTACTGGTGGCCGCCCGGTCACATGATCGGCTGGGAGCACACCTTCATCCACGAGATCCACCATCTCCTGACGGCCATTGCCGAAGATCGCCCGGTCGGACCTCACGGCGCAACCTTTGAGGATGGCTATCGGGCCGCTGAGGTATGCGACGCCATTCTCCGGAGCGCCGCGACCGGCAGCCGCGAGCAGATCACCTACCGAGGCGGATGAACGATCAAGATCGCGATGGTTCGAGCTGGAGTACCTCGAGCACGTCGACCGCCGACTTCCTAGACTTCGGCGCCGACGTCGAGGTAAAGTGTGTTGTTCGCGTGTGATTCGGCACACAAGGGGGTTGGGGGATGAGAGCCAAGAGAGCGTTGTTGTGGTCGGCCGCTGTAGCCATTGTGGTCGGTGCTGCGGTCGCAGTGACCAGCTGCGGTGGGGGCGGTTCCACGGGAGGCGGGGCCGCGCTCAAGATAGCGCTCCTGTTGCCCGAGAGCAAGACGGCTCGCTACGAGACGCAGGACAAACCTCTGTTCGAGGCCAAGGTCAAGGCGCTCTGCCCCGACTGCCAGATCCTGTACAGCAACGCCAATCAGGACGCAACGCAGCAGCAGTCGCAGGCTGAGGCGGCCTTGGCGAACGGAGCAAAGGTCCTCGTTCTCGATCCCGTCGACTTCGCTTCCGCGGGCGCGATCGTCACGAAGGCGAACGCCGCGAAGGTACCGGTGATCAGCTACGACCGGCTGATCACGAATGCCGACCTCGCCTACTACGTGTCATTCGACAACGAGAAGGTCGGCAAGCTCCAGGGCCAGGCGCTCCTGGACAAGCTGACCGCAGACGGTAACGCCGGCAAGACGATCGTGATGATCAATGGCGCCCCCACCGACAACAACGCCAAGTTGTTCAAGGCGGGTGCCCACAGCGTCCTCGACGGCAAGGTCAAGATCGGCGCCGAGTACGACACCCCAGACTGGAGCCCGGACAAGGCTCAAACCGAGATGGATCAGGCCATCACGAAGCTTGGTAAGGACGGCTTTGTGGGCGTCTATTGCGCCAACGACGGCACGGCCGGCGGTGCAATCGCCTCTATGACGGGCGCGGGCATCGACCCAAAGACCAGACCGACGACTGGCCAGGACGCCGAACTGGCCGCTATCCAGCGCATTCTCGTCGGCGAACAGTTCATGACCATCTACAAGGCGATCAAGCCGGAGGCTGAGGCCACTGCGATGCTCGCTGTCGCGCTGGCCAAGGGCGAGAGTCCGCCCGCGAGCCTGACGCTGACCACGGTGAACAACGGTACCAAGGACGTTAACTCCGTCATCCTGGATCCGGTCCCCGTGACCAAGGACAACGTCAAGGCCACCGTGGTCGCGGACGGCTTCTGGACGGCCAAGGACATCTGCACCGGCGCCTACGCGGCAGCATGCAAGGCCGCCGGGATTCAGTAAGAGCGGGTTGGGAGACGAGCTCGTACCGACCATGAACGCGACGACCAAGGCGCCGCCCCTTCTCGCGCTGAAAGGCGTGAGCAAGCGGTTCGGCCCCCTGGAGGCCCTCACCGGCGTCGACTTTGAAGTCGACGCCGGTGAGGTCGTCGCGCTCGTCGGCGACAACGGCGCCGGCAAGTCGACGCTCGTCAAGGCCATTGCCGGCGTGCAGCTCTGCGACGAGGGCACCTTCTTCATGCGTGGCACGGAGGTGACCGTCTCCAGCCCGAAGGACGCCACTGCTCTAGGCATCACGACCGTCTACCAAGACCTGGCGCTCTGCGACAACCTCGACATCGTCGCCAATCTCCATCTCGGTCACGAGCGGTTCGTCGAGAGCGCGGCCAGATTCAGCGGTTACATCGACGAGATCGAGATGGAGAAAAGCTCGCTCAAGCTGCTCGAGTCGCTGGCGGTGACGACCATCAAGGACGTGCGTGCGCACGTCGCCTCGCTCTCGGGCGGCCAGCGTCAGGCCGTGGCGATCGCCCGCTCACTCCTCGGCGAGCCAAGCGTCGTTCTGCTCGATGAGCCGACGGCGGCACTGGGCGTGGTGCAGACCAAGCAAGTTCTCAACTGCATCCGCACGTTGCGCGAGCGCGGACTGGGGGTCGTTATCATCAGCCATAACCTGGCAGACGTCTTCGAGGTGGCAGATCGGATCGTCGTGCTGCGGCTCGCGGCCCGGGTCGCGACGTTCGACGTCCGCGGCGTGAGCCACGAGGACGTCGTCGCGGCCATCACAGGCGCGGAGTTCGGGGCGGCGCCGAACGAGCCCAAGGAGCGGACGTGAGCGAGAAGGAGCACGACACGCAGGTCTCTGTTCGAGGCGTGGGAGGCACGGTCCGCAGGCTCGGACGGATGGTCGCTGAAGGGCAGGCGGGCTCGCTCTTGGTGATCCTGATGATCGCGGCCATCTGGATCTTCTTCCAGGTCATGAACGCCAACTTCCTCAGCCCCGCCAACCTCACGAACCTGATGCTCCAGAACGTCGCCGTCGCAACCATCTCGATCGGCGTCGTTCTCGTCCTTCTCCTGGGCGAGATCGACCTCTCCATAGGATCAATCAGCGGACTCTGCGCCGCAGTGATGGCGGTGCTGATCATCAAGCACAACGTGTCACCCGTGCTCGCGGTGCTGGCAGCGCTGGCGACAGGCGCGGCGATTGGGCTCTTTACCGGTTTCATGGTCACACGGTTCCGCATTCCTTCCTTCGTCATCACACTGGCCGGCTTGCTTGCCTGGGAGGGCTTGCAGCTCTACGTGCTCGGCGCGACCGGAACGATCAACATGCCCAACGACTTCGTCACCAAATTGACGAGTACATTCTTCTCGTCCCTCATCGGCTTGATCATCGCCGTTCTGGCCATCGTCTTCATGTGTGGGCTGGCCTTTCTTGGACGCGTTCGGCGTCGACGCGCCGGGCTGCCGGCCGGCCCGATGCGGGCACAAGCCATCCGCATTGTGCTGATCGGCGCCGTGATAGTCGCGGCGATCGTCATCTTCAACAAGGACCGCGGCCTGCCACTCGCCGTCTTGATCGTTGTCGGACTCGCGCTTGCCTTTGCCTACATCACCCAGCAGACGCGGTTTGGCCGCCATGTCTTTGCCGTCGGTGGCAATGCGGAGGCAGCCCGGCGCGCGGGTATCCGCATCGACCGGGTGCGCATCATCGTCTTCGTTGTGGCCTCTGCGCTGGCCGCCGGGGGCGGCATCCTGGCCGCTTCGCGATTGCTGGCGGTCAATCAGTCCTCGGGCGGCAGCGACCTCCTGTTGATGGCCATCGCCGGTCCCGTTATCGCCGGCACCAGCCTCTTCGGCGGTCGCGGCTCGGTCTGGTCGGCGCTGCTCGGCGCGCTCGTGATCGGCTCCATTGCGAACGGCATGGACCTGCTGTCCTTGTCATCCTCGGTGAAGTTCATGGTCACTGGCGCCGTTCTGATGCTCGCCGTCACGCTCGAGGCGGCCACGCGTCTGCAACGTCAGACGGACGACTAGCCGCCGCCGCCGCCGCCATTCCTTTGCCGGTTGAGCCGCACGCCGTTCGCGCTCAGCAGAAGCAGGAGCGTTACGATCACCGCCGAGCTCAAACACCAGGCACAACTGGCGCCTATCGCGAATGGCTCCAGCGCAGTCAGGTAGATGGAGAAGAGCGTCCCGCATAGTGTCAGCAAGAAGAGCGCGCGAGCCGCCGCCATCGCAGCCGTCTTGGAGGCGAGGCGACTGATGCCGAAGGCAGCCCCGATCAAGAGGTACCCGACCATCCCGACGTACGCGACCGGGAGCACGCCAAACAGCCGTGCGTACGTGCTTTGCTGCACAGCGTTGCAGTCACCCACAGGGCCACACAGTGCCACCGAATGCGTCGTTTCGACGTACGCGAGATAGCCCGCGATGCAGAGGCCAAGCGCTGTGAGCGCTAAGCCGGCGTAGATCTTCCAGCCGTCACGGGGCCGCCGCACGGCGGCGATCGACCGCCAGATGCCACGAGACCGCCAGATGACCGTGCCCACAACGGCAAGCATGCCCGCCAGCACGATGAGAGCCACCGTGTTGCCCCACCGATCTCTGGCAAGACGGTCAAGAACACCGTCGGACTGCTCGGTGAGGGCCAGGAGTCGCGAGGGAGATGATGTCACCAGAGCTCCCGAAGCGGTCATCGCCTGAGACAATCCCGACACGGCCGGCCACCCAACGCCGCCTTCCGAGAGGTACTGAGCCACCAGCATCGGCAATTGCTCGGAGACGTCGACGGCCCCCGACAAGAAATGATCGCCGATGACGACGGCGGGTACGCCACGATCCCTGACCGGCACGTCGAACTTGGTGACGGCCGCCTGAAACAGCTTCCTGCCGGCAGAGTCGGCGGCGTTCACGCTGAGGATCTGCAGCCGGCTGCCGTACTCGTCCAGAAGCGACGTCAGGTAGCCGCGGATGAGGTCGCGACAGTGTTGGCACGCGGGTGAGTAGAACAGGACGGCGCGTGCGACGGGGCCACCGGCCGATGCCGTGGAGACCGGCGTCGCAATCGCGCTCCCGGCCAGCAGCAGGCAGACCACGAGTGGTGCTGTTATGCGCGCGCACTTGGCCGCCGCAGGCAGCCTGCGCCGGCGCACAACCTGCGCGCGGCGGCGCCCGCGCAGGACGCACGACCGGCTAAGGAGCCCGAAAGCCCCGTTCCGCGACCTGTCTTCTCTGCTTGGGAGAGCGCACACATCCGCTTCTTCGCTGTAAGCAGTGCGCGACGCGCGCCGTGCACGACGGTAGCGCGCGTCTCGCCGGCATTGTCGACAGCCGGGCCGGAGTTGAAGTGTGCAGGCGTTGCCTGCCTCGCTCTCCGCGGGCCGGCTCTTCGCCTTCTCATGAACGGCATGACGCCCTTGCTGCGTTGTGCAAGCGAATGGCTTCAGCCACACCGGCGCAGCGCATGAGCCCTTGCCGCCCCGGAACAAGCGTCCCGGACTTGGCGGTCGTACACTATGTTCATGGACGTGTACCGTGTCAACTTTCTTGGACACTCAGGCCTGGAATAGGTATTGATCTGCGCGGTGCGCCGCGAGCGGGATCCGCTGCCCCAGCGCCTCATGTGGCCTGGCCTCGTTGCAGAGCGCCAAGTAGCTCTCGACCTCCTCCGCGAGCTCCGACGCGGTGGCGATCTCGCACTGGTAGAGGTGCCCGAATTTCAGCGATGTTGCCGACAAGTCGACACCCGAGGGCGACAGCGAGACCACGATCCGCATGGCCCCGCTGCAGCCGAGCCCTTACCAGAGATTATGCACAGTCGGCTTGATGTCGCGTTCGTAGACGGCTGCAACGCCGTCCATCTCGGCTTGCGTCAATGCGCGCAGGTCGGCGGCGGCGAGATTCGCTTCGAGCTGCTCGACCCGCGATGCACCGGGTATGACGGTGGAGACTTCAGGGAACATCAGTATCCAGCGCAACGCCCACGCGGCAAGACCAGGCTCATCCGGGAAGATTGCTTTGATGGCTTCGACAGCAACAAGCCCCTGTTCGTAGTTCACGCCAGAAAACGTTTCGCCCTTGTCAAAGGCGGCGCCATCGCGATTGAAGGTGCGATGATCTCCTGCGCCGAACTGCGTTTCGCGATTGAAGCGCCCTGAGAGCAGCCCGCTGGCCAGAGGTACGCGGGCGATTATGCCAACATCCTTGGCTCGCGCTTCCCGGAAGAACAGGCCGGCGGGGCGCAGACGGAACATGTTGAAGATGAGCTGAACCGTCGTGACGTTTGGATACTCGATCGCCTTGAGGGCTTCTTCGACCTTCTCCACCGATACGCCCAGGTTACGGATCTTGCCTTCCGCCTTGAGGGTGTCGAACAATGCGAAAATCTCCGGGCGGTAATAGACGGGCGTAGGTGGGCAATGCAGCTGGATCAGGTCCAGAGCTTCCAGACCGCTGTTTTTCAGACTGGTTTCAACGTAACTCCGCAGCACTTCCGGAGTGTAGCCAGCATCCAAATGGGGGTTGATGAAGCGGCCGCACTTGGTGGCTACATACACGCGATCGCCATGCCGCGCTTTCACGCGCCGCACCACGCGGCCCACTGCGGCCTCGCTGGCGCGGTCGCTATAGACGTCGGCCGTGTCGATGAAATTCACGCCGCGCTCGATGGCCGATTCGATGATCCGTTCAGCCAGCCCGTCGTCGAACTCATCACCCCAGCGCCCCCCGACCTGCCAAGTGCCAAGAGAAACGGCCGAGATGTCGAATTCGGTCTTGCCAAGCCTTCTGTATTCCATGATGTGTCTCCAGCTTCTAGGGTGCATGCTTCAGGGTATGGGTGGGCAACTCTCGGCCTCCTTCATTGATCCTTAGAATGTCATATCTTGATCAGTTTGTTTCTCAGGCTGGTCTCCATCGTCTAGGTCTCCCAGCTTCAAGTTTGACTGATCATCCC
>PKYG01000111.1 GCA_003132585.1 Actinomycetota bacterium | reverse complement strand
GACATGCGTCGGTCGGCGCCGCCGCCGTTCTTCGGCGCCACCCGCCGACACGGTGGCCGCAGAACCTCGTTTTCATCTGAAGCCGCGGGCGCGCAGTAGCGCCAGCCGCTGTGTCTCTTCGACCTCCTTTGACCTGCACCCCTGAAATCGGTCCACCTTCAATGTAAGGTTTCGCGACCGACCAAGGAAGGAAGGCAGCCATGCCACGCAAGCTCTACCGCCCCGAGGAGATCATCGCCAAGCTACGCAAGGCCGACGTGCTGCTCGGCGAGGGCAAGAAGCTCCCCGAGATCACCAAGGCCCTGGGCATCCACGAGGTCACCTACTACCGCTGGCGCAAGGAGTACGGGGGCCTTTCCGTCTCCCAGGCCCGCCGCCTCAAGGAGCTCGAGCGCGAGAACCTGCGCCTGCGCCGCGCGGTCTCGGACCTCACCCTCGACAAGCTCATCCTCCAGGAGGCGGCCCGGGGAAACTTCTAAAGCCCCTCACGCCGCCGCAGATGTGTGGCGGCGGTCTGTGAGGGGCTTGCGATCTCCGAACGCCGAGCCTGCAGGGCCATGGGCCAGCACCGCTCAACCCAGCGCCACCAGGTGCAGCTGCGCTCTGACGAGGACGCACTCACGGCGGCCGTCGTCGCATTGGCCGGCCGCTTCGGCCGCTACGGCTACAAGCGCATCACCGGTCTTTTGCAGATGGCCGGCTGGGAGGTCAACGCCAAGCGCGTGCAGCGCATCTGGCGAGCCGAGGGCCTCAAGGTACCGGCCAAACAACCGAAGCGAGGTCGCCTGTGGCTCGCCGACGGCTCGTGCATCCGTCTGCGCCCGCAGCATCGCAACCACGTCTGGGCCTACGACTTCGTCTCCGAGCGCACCCACGACGGGCGCACGCTGCGCCTGCTCACCGTGGTCGATGAGTACAGCCGCGAGTGCCTGGCGATCTCAGTGGCACGACGGATGACCGCAAACGATGTGCTCTGGATCCTAGCCGACCTCTTTTTAGAGTACGGCATCCCCGAGCACATCCGCTCCGACAACGGCCCCGAGTTCGTCGCCAAGGCGGTCAGAGGCTGGCTGGCCGAGCTGGGAGTGAAGACCCTGTTCATCGAACCGGGCTCACTCTGGGAGAACGGCTACGTGGAGTCGTTTAACGGCAAGCTTGAGAGACGAGCTCTTAAACGGCGAGATCTTCTACACGCTCAAGGAGGCGCAGATCCTCATCGCCGACTGGCGGCGGCTCTACAACGGCCTGCGCCCGCACAGCTCGCTGGGGCAACGCCCGCCGGTGCCGGAGACGATCGTCTGGCCGGGCTTATCGCTGGCCGACTACGCACCCCCGTCTCTAACACCGGAGATGGCCATGGGACTAACATAGAAGGTGGACCGATGAATGGGGTCCGGTCAAGGGGCGATTATCTCGAGGTCGAGGAGATGGACTTCTACGCCATCAACAGCTTCATCAAGGAGCACCGCGGCCGCAAGCTCGTCGTGGTCGGCGCCGCCATCGAGAGCGACGCTCACACGGTCGGCACCGACGCGATCATGAACATGAAGGGCTGCGCCGGCAACTACGGACTGGAGCGCTACCCCGAGATAGAGGTCTACAATCTCGGTTCGCAGATCCCCTGCGAGCAGCTGCTCAAGGTCGCTCTCGAGAAGAACGCGGACGCGATTCTCATCTCGCAGATCGTCACCCAGAAGAACGTCCACGTGCAGCACCTGACCAGGATGATCGAGCTGCTCGAGGCCGAGGGCGTGCGCGAGCGTTTCGTGCTGGTCGTCGGTGGACCACGCATCAACAACGCCTTCGCCAAGGAGCTGGGCTACGACGCCGGGTTCGGACCGCGCACGGCACCGGTCGAGGTGGCGTCGTTCCTGGCCCAGGAGGCCGGGCGAAGGACCCGGGCCTGACCTTGAGCCCTCGATGTGCGCTGCACCGCAACCGCAGCAGGCGTGGGGCCCGACCGCAGTGAACTGGCTGGCGGGTGGCGGGGTCGACGACGGTCTGACAACGAGTGTGGGGGCGTTTACCGTGAAGGCAGATTGCACGTGGCGCGAATAGAGGTCGACTGCGAGCGTATTCGCCGCAACGCCGCGGCCGTCGTTGCCATGTGTGCCGCCACAGGCATCGAGGTCGCCGGCGTGACCAAGGGCTGCTGTGGCGAGCCGCAGGTGGCGCGCGCAATGCTAGCTGGCGGCGTTGCTCAGCTTGCCGATGCGCGTTTGGCCAACGTGCGGCGCCTGCGCGACGCCGGAATCACGTCAGACGTGCTACTGCTGCGCGGGCCGGCGCTCAGCGAGGCAGACGAGGTCGTGAGGCTGACGCAGTACAGCCTCAACTCCGAGATCGAGGTTGTGCGCGCCCTGGCGCGCGCCGCACAAGCGCAGGGCAGATCGCACGGCGTCGTGCTCATGATCGAGACTGGCGATCGCCGCGAAGGGGTGATGCCCGAGGATGCAGTCGCGACCGCGGCCGAGATCGCCGCTTTGCCGGGCATCGAGCTGCTGGGCGTGGGCACCAACCTGAGCTGCATCGGCGGCGTGCTCTGCACGGTCGAGAACCAGCAACTGGTAGTAGATACCGCCGAGCAGATCGAGCGTGCGTTGGGCATCAGGCTGCGCTGGATATCCGGTGGGCATACCGGCAGTCTGCCGTGGGTCAACGAGCATACCCTGCCCGCGCGCATCAACCACCTGCGCGTCGGCGAGGGCATCCTCATCGGCACTGAGCAGAGTACGTCCTACGAGCTGCCGGTTCCGCACCGGGATGCCTTCCGGGTCTATGCCGAGGTGATCGAGCTTAAGACCAAGCCCTCACTGCCGGAGGGCCCGCTCGGCCCCGATGCCTTCATGAACATCCCCCATTGGGAGGACCTGGGGCCCCGCCGCCGTGCGATTGTGGCGCTGGGGGAGCACGATCTGCGCACCAGCTGCCTGCTGCCGCGGCGTCCCGGCGTGTCGATCGTCGGTGCCAGCTCCGATCACCTCGTCCTCGATGTCAGCGAGGCCGAGCCGCCGATCCGTCTGGGGGAGGAGATTGAGTTCAACGTCCTCTATGCGGCCATGGCCACAGCTTGGGCAAGCAGCTGCGTTGCCAACGTCGTTCGGCCCATTGCTGGCCAGGAGCCCAGAGAGCTCTGGCCAGAGCGGGCGGCGGGCGGCGACCCGCCCACCATCACCCATCGGACCCGGAAGGAGATCACGTGACAAGAACCTGGAAAGAGATCCCGCTCTTCGAGGGTGTGACCGACGAGGAGTGGGACGACTGGCACTGGCAGCTGCGCAACCGCCTCTCCACGGCCGAGGACTTCGACAAGTTGCTGAACATGACGGACCAGCAGCGCGCCGATCTGGAGCGCTGCATGGGCAAGTTCCGCATGGCCGTCACGCCGTACTACGCCTCGCTCATGGATCCCGATGATCCCAAGTGTCCCGTTCGCATGCAGGGCGTGCCCTCTCCGCTCGAGCTTGTCGTGCACGGAGAGGACATGGAAGACGCCATCGCCGAGACCATCGACTCGCCGACGCCGAACATCACGCACCGCTATCCCGATCGCGTGCTCTTCGTGGTCACCGAGATGTGCTCCATGTACTGCCGTCACTGCACTCGGCGGCGCATCGTGGGCGGGCACGAGTCGATGGTCTCGCAGAAGGTGATCGCCGACGCCATCACCTACATCGAGCGCAACAAGGAAGTGCGCGACGTGCTGATCAGCGGCGGCGACCCACTGGTGCTCTCAGACGAGCAGCTCGAGGAGATTCTCGCCCGCGTGCGCGCCATCGATCACGTCGAGATCATGCGCATCGGGTCGCGCATGCCGGTCGTCTGCCCGCAGCGCATCACGCCCGAGCTAGTGGCGATGCTCAAGAAGTACCACCCGCTCTATCTCAACACGCACTTCAACCACCCCAAGGAGATCACCCCGGACTCTACCCGCGCCTGCGCCATGCTCGCCGACGCCGGCATCAACCTGGGCAACCAGAGTGTGCTGCTGCGGGGCATCAACGACTGTGCCAATGTAATGAGGAAGCTGGTGCACGGTCTGCTCCGTATCCGCGTCAAGCCCTACTACCTCTACCAGTGCGACCTGGCAATGGGCACCAACCACTTCCGCACCTCGGTGGCCAAGGGCATCGAAATCTACGAAAGCCTGCGCGGCCACACCACCGGCTTCGCGGTGCCCATGTACATCATTGACGCCGTCGGTGGCGGCGGGAAGACGCCGGTGATGCCGAACTACCTCATCTCGATGTCGCAGCACCAGGTCGTGCTGCGCAACTACGAGGGAGTCATCTCCAAGTACAAGGAGCCTGACGACTACGTCGAGGACGAGTGTCAGTGCGAGGATTGCACGGCCGGACGCGTGCGCAAGGGCGTGGCCGGGCTGTTCGACGTTGTCGGACCGACGCTGGAGGACGTGTGGGCCGCGCGCATGCAGAAGATCGTTGATCGCAAGTCGATCATGGCCGACATTCAGGGACCGGTGGAGCAGTGACCTCTGCGACGCGAGGAGGGCGTACAGGTATGGAGACCGACACCGAAATCAGGCTCAAGGAGAGCATCGTGCAGTTAGGGGCGGCGGGTGTCCGCTATGTCTGTGGCTCGATGGTGGACAGCGGCTCTATCAACCGAGTCAAATGCGTACCCTTGGACAAGCTCGAACGGGCCACGCGTTCGGGGATCGGCATCTCGAAGTGTTGGGCGACCGCGCTCAGCAACGACCATATCATTGCGACCGAGGCGCTGGGAGGGCCAACCGGCGACATTCGCCTGCTGCCCGACCCCGGCTCGCTCGTGCAGCTCGTTGCGACTCCGGCTTGAGGCTGGGTGGCGCTCGATCAGTACGAGCAGGATGGAGAGGTGTTCCCCTGCTGCCAGCGGAGCTTCCTGAAACGCATGGTGCAGACTGCCCGAGAGCGTGGTTACAGTCTGCAGATGGCCTACGAGTTCGAGTGGTACACGGCTCGCGTCGGGGCCGATGGCGCCCTAGCCCCGTGCATCAAGGTCCGGTCAATTCCTCCGGTGTCTTGAACCCCAGCCGCTTCCGCGCCGGTTTCGCGTCGGCGCGCTGAGACAACCGCCAGCACACGGCGCCGTTCCCGTGCCCGGACACGACTCCAAGACCTGTGGGCGAGGGACATGCCTCTGGGCATGACCTGACTCCTCCCTCTCGGTCCGAAAACCATAACCTCAGGGTGGACCGATTTCAGAGGGTCAGGTCATTCATGGTCGAAGACCATTCGTACGGCGCGCTCACGGGCTTCTGCTGGATACCTCGTTGCTCTGCTCATGGCGCCAGCCTCTCAAGGGTTGGAGCCTCCAAGAAACCCGGGGCGGTTCAACTCGTTGACCGCAGGCTAGAATCAAGTGTCGGTTCGTGCACCGCTCAGCCCGGCAGGGGCAGAGGTGAAAATGAGACAGGGGCTTGGATTGCAGCACTCGTGGGCGCCCCATCTTCATTTCCGGCTCCCCCCCGAGCCGTCGCGGCTCCTGCGCGCCCGTGAGCGCATTCGTGACTACCTCCAGCAGAACTGTTACGACAAGCGCGTCATCGACGAACTGGTGCTTTGCATCGAGGAGGCGGCCACCAATGCCATCCGCCACAGCGGATCTGCCGAGCCAATCGAGATCGACCTGGGTTTCGAAAGCGATGACCTCGTCGCCAAGGTCAAGGACGAGGGCCGCGGCTTCGACGTGGAGGCCTTCGATCCCGAGAGACAGCCTGACCTCCTCTCAACCGGCGGTCGCGGCCTCTTCCTGATCGCCAGCCTCACTGACGAGATGGGGCTGCATCGCAATGGCGGGCTCGAGGTACGCATGGTCCGGAAGGCGGTCGTGCGTTGCGACACGGTCGCGGTGGAGAGCGGCCTCGGCGATGCGAGCGCTGCGTCCGATCTCGTCCATCGCGAGACCAGGCTGCGTGCCATGCTCGAGGAGATCGGCGAAGGCTTCCTCGCTCTGAACTGGGAGTACCGCATCGTGCACGTCAACGAGGCGGCACTGCGCCTGACGGGCAAGTCCCGCGATGAGCTGCTCGACCGCCGACCCTGGGAGGTGCTCTCGACAATGGCCGGGACGGTGCTGGAACAGGCCTATCGCGACGCGATGGAGCTCGGCAGACCGTCGCTTCTCGAACACCGCTCAGTTGTCACCGGCGACTGGTTGGAGGTGCGCCTGTACCCGACGCTGGCTGGCATCAGTGTCTACTTCCGCGAGATCAACGAGCGCAAGCGGATCGAGGAGGAGGTCCTCTCTTCGCGCGAGCAGCTGGCAGCGACGCGGGCCGCCATCACTGACGGCTTCTACACCCTGGACCGCGAGTGGCGTGTCACCTACCTCAACGACAGGGCGGCTGCGGTCTTTCAGCGCAGCAAGGAGCAGGTGCTGGGTCACAACTACTTCGAGCTGTTCCCCGAAATCGCGGGCACCGATTTCGAAAGGAACGAGCGTGCAGCCATGGAGCAGGGAGAGTTCCGCTCCGGTGAGTCCTACTATGCGCCCTTTGATGCCTGGTACGAGGAGAGAGACTACCCCAGCGCGGATGGCATCACCGTCCTATTCACCGACATCAGCGAGCGCAAGCGAGCCGAGAAGGAGCGCGAGAAGCTCCTGGTGGAGCTGCGGACCCAGAGCGAGCTACTACAGGCGCAAAGTAGGACGCTGCAGGTCCAGACCAAGGAGCTGGCCGAACGCGTCGATCTGGCGGAAGCCCTGAACGCTATTAACCGCCTGGTCCACTCGACGCTCGACTTCGACGAGATCTCACAGAGGGCGCTTGAGGAAGGTGTGCGCGCGCTGGCAGTGGATGCCGGCACCATCGAGATGCGTGAGGCGTCCTCCTGGGTCGTGCGTTATCAGAGTGGCTTCAGGGCAGAGGACGTCGGTCGGCGGCTGAGTGACGCCGAAGCGCTCAACGCCACCCGCGCTCTGATGGGCATGGAGCCGGTTGCGGTCACCGACATGCGCAGCGATCACACGTTGAATGTCGGCTTCGTGCGCGGCTACGGGCTGCGCTCCGTGCTCGCCGTGCCGATGATCGTGCGGCAATCGGTGATCGGCTGCCTGCTCTTCTACGGGAAGGGTGTGCGCTCGTTCAGCGAGGCCGAGATCGACTTCGCGCGCAAGCTCGGAGCGACGGTCTCGCTGTGACCTGACCCCATTCATCGGTCCACTTTCTATGATAGTGCGAGAGCCGGTTCTCGTGTGAGTGGGATTGACCCGCTTTCGTGGACACCTGAGGATGCTGAATCCTAGTGTCGTGCGTTTTCGAGGCTAGCAGCGGCCTCTGCTTACGCTCTGCCAACCCCTCATAACCGACCGTGGGCGGGCGCCAGTGTCCCTTGGGGCCCTTCTTGCATGGTCACCCACGCCGCCCGGTCGTCACCCTCGCCGGCTGACCGTAGCGTCGCATACGATCGTGTGTGACCGGACGATCTATGCGAGTGGGCGAAGTCCCCGAGACGGTGGCCGGTCAACGTGGAGGGAGGGCGGCTACGCTGCCGGTGCACCGGAGAAACAGCCGCCCTCTCGTCGGCCGCTTCTCGTGCCGTTGGCGGGGTGTAGGGTTGCCGTATCCAACGAGGGGGGCCGCCATGGCCGTCATCAAGTGCGCCAATTGTGGAACGACCGTTAACGCAGAGGCAGAGGGCTGTCCGGACTGCGGAGCAGATCCGCGAACGGGCGAAGGAGCGGCGGCAGGTTTGGCCGCAGTCGAGAACTGCGCCGGCTGTGGCACGTCAGTCGACGCGGGGACAGAGCGGTGTCCGAACTGCGGAGCGGATCCGCGGACTGGCGAAGGAGGGGCGAAGCCGGGCGACTCGCCGCAGATCGACTCCGGTTGACGCTGGGTGCAGAGGGGCACGAAGAGCGCTCAGGAGGGCTGCATGCGCGCCTCCGCCTCTAGTCGGTGGCGCAATTCGCGCCGTTCTTGCTGGGCGTGCTTCACCAGGACGGCAACGGCGCGCGCGTGACCAAACTGACCTGCACCCCTGAATTCGGTCCACCCTGAGGTTATGGTTCTCGGGCCGAAAATCGCCGACCAGCTCACGCACGCTCTGTAGCGCTGTACGGCCTCTGGGGTGTCGGCTTGCGTCGACTCCTCGCGTAGCTGCTGGGGGTCTTCGCAGCAGCACACGTGGGCTCGGCGTCGGCGAGACGACAGAAGTCGCTGCAAGTCTTGGCTTTCTGACGGCTGGACATGACACGGGAACCTCCAGCACCAGCGCGGCGGCGAGCCGCAGCTGAAGCAGGCAGGGTCTGAGACGCCAGAGGGGTGAGAGATGGCACGAGGTAGGAACGCCACGAGCGACGCCATGCACATCGCCAGCCTTGAGTTGGAGGAGAAGTGCCTTGGGATTGGGCTTGACCCCCTTCTTCCATTGACCTCCTGAGAGTAGGCGCACCAGGTGCGTCTGGAAGGGAGTCGAGGTATCGGAAGCCAAGATGGATCAAGTGACCTGACCCCCGGAAATCGGTCCACCGTGATGTCATGGTTTCCGGACCGATTTCAGGGGTGCAGGTCACGTTGAAGCTCGCGGCACGCCGGTCGGCAGGACCACGCGCTAGTCGAGGAAGCCGCGCAGCTTCTGCGTGTCGCGGTAGCTCGTGAGCTTCGCCAAGGTCTTGGCCTCGATCTGGCGGA
>PKYG01000123.1 GCA_003132585.1 Actinomycetota bacterium | reverse complement strand
CCGACGGACGGGCTCTGACCTGGCGTACACAGACTGCATATCCCACGCGTCCACGAGGACCGGAGACCTCTTACGTGGAGAAGCGTAGGGTGTGCTCGACGTCTTACACAGTCTCCATACTCATTGTTCGGCATACGGAAGGAAGCGGTGACCACTCAGGAAGTATTCACATCCTGTAGGTCGGGCGTCGCCCAGGTATCCCTGGAAGTCGGAGGCGAGGTACTGACCGCGGGCACGGCTTTCCTCGTTCCCGGCGGTCTGATGACCAACAGTCACGTCCTTCGTGATGTAGGGTTCGACGTCGCTGTACTTCGCTTCGAGGAAATGGACTATGGAGCCGGCATCCGCCTTGCTCGTGATATCTGCTTGCAGGCAGTAGCCTACGACTCACCTTCGAACGAACACGACGTCGCGTTTCTTCGGTTGGATGAGCCGGAGTTTGCTGGCCGCCATGTCTTCTCGTTCGGCGATTCCGACAGCCTGGCCGTTGGAGATCAGGTCGCATTCTTGGGCTACCCGTTTCGGATGCAGCATCTCACGTGCCATGTCGGGTACGTCTCCAGCCTCCACCAACGAGCCAAAGTCGATGTCATTCAGATCGATGCCAGTGTCAACGGAGGCAACTCGGGAGGCCCGTTGGTTGAGCTACGTAGTGGCAGCGTGGTTGGCATCATCTCGCGTGCTGAAGTCGGGTTCTTGGCGGACCAGTTCGATGCAATGATCCAAGTTCTCGGTCAGAACATTGACCAGCTGAATCAACCGACGGGCGCGCGGGTTGTCATCGCCGGCGTCGATCCCGTCCAGGGTCTGAGGGCTTCGCAGACCGCGATGCGGGAAATAGCCGTGAACCTCCGGCGCTCGGCTAACGTCGGCATCGGGTACGCCTTCGGCTCGAATCATGTCCGTGATCGACTGGCACAGCAGTGATGCCGAACAAGCGCATCGAGCAGACGCGCTTCGCGCGCAGCTCACGCGCACAACGTTCGGCAGACCGCGGAGAGGTGGGGTGAGATGACAGCTTGGCTGGTTCGTACGCAAGGGAGTGGGTCGCAATCCCGAATCGGGGGCTTGCCGGATGCACCGGAAAGTTTCGAGTGGCCCGTCTGCAAGCAGTGCGGCGGGGCCATGCAGTTCCTCGTGCAGCTCGCTTTGCCGGATTGCGGAGTCCCCGCGTTAGCCTCGCGAGAGCAGCTGCTCCTGGTCTTTCAGTGCGCCAACGACCCAGGCATGTGCGACGAGTGGGACCCAGACTCCGGCGGCAACGCAGCTCGCCTGGTTCCGGCGGCTGCGGCCGCGACGTTCCAGCCGCCCACGTCGGGTGAGACCCTACTTGCCGCTGTTGACCCAGTTGAAGCTGTCGTTCGAGACCCGGAAAGAGGAGCCCTGGGGCGGGTTGGTGGTGAGCCGGAATGGATCCAGGGCGACGAGACGCCGACGTGCGCCTGCGGTAGTCGCATGCGGTTCGCACTTCAGCTGTCGGCGGAAGGTGGTGGCGGCATCAACTTCGGCGACGCTGGAGAAGGCTTCGCCTTCGTTTGTGACGCCTGCCCCACCGAGACGCGGTTTCTGTGGCAGTGCGAGTAGGGCTGCCGAACAAGCGCCTCAACCTGACAGCCCTGGCGGGCTGCAGGTTATGCGCCCCACGTTAGGCCGACTCAAGGCACCGGGGGGACCGTGACAAAGGCAGAGGCAAACGCTGAGCGCATCTTCAAGACGGCGGCCCACTTCGCGGCGTCGGCCTCTCTTCTCGACGCCGAATGTGCGCGCCTCTTGTCGGCGGCGCAGGGCCCAGTGGATCTGCCGTTTCTCATCCCGGCGAGAGTCTGCATCGCCTTCTCGGTTGAGTTGTACCTGAAATGCCTCGGCCTGCTTGAGACCGGCACCGTGCCACGAACCCACAGCCTCAAAGTCCTCTACTCACGGCTCTCGACAACAAGCCGGGCCGCAATCGCCCAGAGGTTCGAAGAACTCATGGGTGCAAGTCCAAGCGCTCAAGCCATGAAGGCTAAGTTTCCGGACGTGTCGTTTGCCATCGACGATGTTCTGGCCATTGTGAGCACGGTATTCGAGGAGTGGCGTTACGCATACGAAGATCAAGCCGGAAGCGCCTACGGCTTGAGGGAGCTCTCGGAGGCGGTTCGTGAGCGCATCGATGACGTGCAGGCAGCGGTCTAACAAGCACATCGAGCAGGGCGGCCCGAAGGCTATGATGTGGTTCAGAGCACAGCGAGCCGCCAGCTCATGTGCAACACGTTGGGCGCTGGGGGTGGCAGGGTGAACGAGGGGCTGTTTCATCGCGGGTCTGAGCTGTTCGATGCCTTCGGCGTCTCCCTTGAGTCCGAGATCACGTACACGGACTTCTGCAAGGAGCTGATCTGGCTCCATCGCGACGGAATACGGTTCGCTCGTGATGCCTTGCTGATCACCGACCTGCGCCAGAGCGATGGCGACTGGGCCGAGGCGGGGGAACTACGTTTCTACCCTTGGGACAACGTGCAGGGCATCCGCAATGTCAAAGGAGCTACCATTCTGCAGGAATACGAATGTGACCAGATTCGGGAGTGGGTGTCGTCCTTGGCTCAGTCGAGTGTGACGTACCCGTATCTCGGTGTCACCAGGGGGCACATCGCATTCGTTCTAGAGGGAGCGCCAAGGTCCGTCAGAAGCAAGGGTGGAAAGGCAAGACTTCGGGAGGAGGTCCTGAGACAGCGAGAGACAATCGGGGCCTCGTTTGGGCGCCCGCTGCAGGGACCGGTTGAAATGATGATTGACGTCTTCTCAAGTGAGCCCGTGAGCTTGCCGGACGCCGACCGGCTTTCGAATTCCGTCATGGACGCCTTCCAGGGCCTGGTGTACCTGGATGACAAACAGGTTAGGCACCTTCGGCCGAGAATCTTCGAGTCGTCATCGGCGTTCGAGAGGCTGGAATGCACGAGCGAACCGATGCCGCACTTCGAGATCGAAGATATCCCACCAGGTTCGCTCTTCCCCCTAGCCACGGGCGTGCGTGACTACTATGTGGTGCGCATACGGCCGCACAGCTAGGTCCGAGTGAGTGGGATGCCCGGCCTTCCGTGCTGGTTCCAGACTCGTGGTGCCGAACGCAATCTACTGGTTCGCTGACTGGAGCCCCACCTGCTGCCTTGTTGCGTCGGCTGCTCGTCGGCAGCTTGGGTAAGGTTGCTGCACAGCGCGGTTTTGAGCGCGCCGACAGGACGTGGAGACCTCTTCCTCAGCCTCGCGCGCCACGGCGCACGCCTTGAGCGAGCCCAGAGAAGGATTTCGTTTCCGCGTCTGACGGGCGGTAGGCGATCCCGAAGGAGATTTGCCGCTGCCCTGAGCTTTCGTCACCCTCTCGCGCTAGACTGTACGAAGATGACTGGTACGCCCAACGTGCGTAACGGTGGGCAAGTGCCGTCTCGCCTTCTGGAAGAGTGAGGCATTGGTGTCAGATCGAGCATCGCGATACTCCAGTTATCGCATGGCGGCGTCGATGGTGTTTGTTGACGTGACTGTCGACCCTGACGTACGGCCTCACGATGCATAATCATCTCGCGACCCTGCTGTCGTCGCGCGAGCCATGGTTCTTCAGTGTCGAGCCGGGGTCGGCTGAGTGTGTGGCTTGCCCACGAGACAGCGTGCTCTCTCAGACGCTGCCACAGCTGTGGCACCTCTCAGACGACGAGAGCGATGCGCTCTGGCGGGCGTTCGAGTCCCTGCCGCTGACTTCAGTGAGCCGGTCTGCAGAGGTCTCTGCCGGTCTAGTGTCACCTTTCATCACGCTCGAAGATGACATTGAGCTCGTCCTCACCGCAACCACACGCTACCTGATGCGCATGTTCGATGGGCCGGACGCGTTTCGGAGTCTGCTCGAGAGTCTCCAGAAAGAGGTTGCCCTCACAATCGGCCATGAAGTCCAGGCGGACATCTGGACTTGCGCAAGTCCAATCATTGAGTCCGTGCCTCAAGTTCTTAGGGACTTGCGCCTCGCAACCTTCCGATTGTGTCCTGCGCTGGCGCACTTCTGTCAGACGAACGAGATGACCACTCTTGGCTCTTTGCGGGGGGTAACTGAAGGGCAGATCCTCACCGAGTTTGGGCTCGGCATCAACGGGCTCACCGCGGTGGAGCACTGCTACGCGTTGTCGGCGATGATTGACGCGCTGCCGGAAGCCAGGCTATTGCCCTCGGGTGAAACCAGCCTTGAAGCGCTTGTACGGAGGGCTCTGGTCTGCGGCATTAAGTCGCCAGACCGAGGGAACCGCGCCTACGATGTTCACCTCTACCGTCTGGGCCTGCTCACTGGCAGGCGAGAGACGCACCGAGCGATCGGCGAGCTGCTGGGCGTGACCGGAGCCAGGGTTGATCAAATCGAGAAGCGGTCGCTACGAGGGTTCGACTCTGCGGCCTTCTTGGAGACGCTGCTGCCTTTCCGCGTCACGGTGGTCAATTGCCTTCTTGCGAATGGAGGAGCTCTTGGCGCCCATGACCTGGCTGAAGGAATCGCCGTTTCTATGCAGCTCGGCGAGGCGCCTCCCGAAACGGCGGTTCTCGGGCTTGCCGAGATCATCCCCGAGTGCGAGATGGCCACGAACTCGGATGTTGTCATATTCGCCGGACTTCCGTGCCTTGGCTGCGGTGTCGTAGGACGGGTGCTCGACGAGATCGAACACGGACAAATGGCGGTTCCGCTGCAGGAGGCGGCCGCACTTGTTGAAGCCGGCTGTGAGGGGTCCAGAGGTGACCATTGCCTTGTCGACAATGTGTCCCCGCTGGTCATCATGGCGGCGGCGGCCCGAGAAGAGAATCTCGCGTTGCGGCGCGCCTGGGTGATCCCCAACGCAGCCGGTCCATTTCGCCCCGACTCGTTGGCATATCGGGCCGATGAGGTGCTGCGGCGTGAAGCTCGGCCAATGCATTTCAACAAAGTTCACGCAGTATTAGGGCAGGAGGGGTATCGCTCAGACTCTGCGAGGAACGTACACGCCTGTTTGGATCGTAGTTCCAACGCCGTCCTTTGGGACCGAGGCACCTACGTCCACAAAGATCACATGCCGTTCCCGTATGCACTCCTGCGCGATGTCGAGGACTGGATCCGAGATTGTCTGGCCGGCCCCGACGGTTTGCCGATGATGTCGGTTCACGGCGTCTTTGAACATTTCCGCTCTGCCTGCGAAGCACAGAGCGTGCCGAGCGAATCGGCCCTGTATAGCTTGCTGCGGATGTCTGCAGACGCGGAGCTCAGATACCCGCGTTACCCTCGGATTTTCTCCTCGCGCGGCTACGACGCGCCTGTGCCCCTGTCAGTCGCTATCGGGGAGTACGTCCGAGCGGCTGGACAGCCGGTATCGTCCAAAGAGCTCAAAGCGTTAGTGGTTGGGAGGATGGGGTTCAAGGAGTTCCAGCTTGGCCAAGCACTGGCTTGGGGCATTCCCAGCACTCTGAGAACAGCCCATTCGGCTCTGGTGCACGAGGATTACGTTGACGTTGACCCCGGTGCTCTCGACAAATGCGTCCGGCACGCAGCGGGCCTCCTTCGGGACGATAGCCAAGTTTCGATCAAGCGCGTGTTCGACGACCTAAAGGTCGATTGTGTGCTGGGCGGGATTGACTCGCCGGAGCTGTTGTTCTCGCTCATGCGTCTCTCAGATGCCCATGGAGTCACCGCTGCGCACTACCCCCTCCTAGCTCATTCTGCGCAGGATGCGCCTACGTCGGTGTCAGTGCTTGAGAACATCGAGGAGTACGTGCGGGCCAAGAAAGGTCCGTGCAGCTACCAGGAGCTCGAGGAGGAGTTCGTCGAGAGGCGGAAGTACAGCGCACCCACGGTGTACGCGATCGTCCACCGACACCACGTCTACCGGTACCTCCCGGGCAGTGTCATTCATGAGGACTCAATTGGCCTGTCGACTTCCGATTTCGAAGTCGTGTATCACGCCGCGGCCGAGCGGTTCGCTGCTGACATCGCGGCCGGCAACTGCTTCTCCACCATTCGGGCCATGCTAGAGGAGGATGTCCTTCCGGAGATAGCCGTGGGTGTCGTGTGGACTGAGCAACTCGTGGCCAGCATGCTGGAGCGCACCGGCGGTTTCCTTCTCTTGGGCAATGGGCGAAACGCGTTCGCAACCCGGCCCAATCCGCTAGGAATCGAGATCTTTGGCGACTTGGTGTCGTGGTTGGTGCGTCGTGACTACGGCGGCGGTGTTAAACTGTCGGTTCTGGAGTCCCGCTTGCGTGATGAGGGCGTGATTTTGAAGCAGCTCACCGCGAGCATGCTCGACGGTCAGGGGTCCGTCTCGATACGTGGGATGGAGGTCGTGGCGACTGAGGGTGTGCATGCTTAGAGATCTTGAGCTGGCTCCGGTCTACGACAGTGCCTCGTCTGATCTCGTGCGGGACCTCATATCTCCCCTCATGGAACAGGCGCACAAGTACTCTAGGGGTGTCGGCTACTTCTCGTCGGGCTGGCTCCGTGAGGCCAGCGACGGTATTGTGGCGCTTGTCCACAACGGCGGAACCGGTCGTATCGTCACGTCTCCCATCCTTCAGCCTGAGGACTGGTCCGCATTCCACAAGGGCGATGAGGCCAAGCAGAACTCGATCCTGCGCGCATCGCTCCAGGTTGCGATCGAGGATCTCGCCGATTCCTTGGAGCATGACACGCGCAACACACTAGCTTGGCTGATAGCAGATGGCCTGCTTGAGTTTCGCTTTGCGATTGCTCGACCTCGGTGGGCCGGTGGCGACTATCACGATAAGGTCTGGGTGTTTCGAGATACCAAAGATGATCGAGTGGCTCTTCACGGTTCCTTTAACGACTCGGTCAAAGGAACGCTCAACGGAGAGGCCATCTCGGTGTTCAAGTCATGGGTGCCTGGTCAGGATGCCTACGTCGGGCTTCATGAACGCAGGCTGGAGGACTTGTGGTCGGGCGCCAACGCCCAGTTTGTGGTCCGCACCATTCCTGAGGCGTCTCGCCAAGAGCTGATTCGGCTTAGGACAACACCTGACCGGCCATACGCCGTTCCGGGCACTGCAAAGCAGGGGCAGGCATCAGCCCCTGTGCCTCACGTCGCGGTCGACCTTCGCCCCTTCCAGAAGGCAGCTATCGACGCGTGGGTTGCCCAGGGACGCAAGGGCATCCTCGAGATGGCAACGGGGACGGGGAAGACGTATACGGCCCTGGCGGCGGCTGCGCAGGAGTATCAGCGCAGCGGCAGGCTCGCCCTGGTGGTCTTGGTTCCGTATCTGCATCTTCTCGAGCAATGGCGGAAGCACTGCGAGGCGTTCGGTTTCTCACCGATTCTGTGCGGGACGGGTCATGCGGATTGGCGACTGGATGTTCCAAGCGCAGTCAGCGACTTCCGGATTGGCCTTTCCTCTGCCATCTGCATCCTTGCCGTTCACAAGACGGCCTCAGGCCAGGACTTCTCGAAAGCGGTCAAGTCATTGTCGGCGGAAAGCACGCTAGTCATCGGAGACGAAGTACACGGGCTCGGCGCGACGGGGTTCCAATCAGCGATGCTTCCCATGGCGGGCATGCACCTCGGTCTATCGGCGACGCCACGCAGATGGTTTGACGAGGCAGGTACTGCCGCCATTGGCGAGTGCTTCGGTGGAGTCTGCTTCGAGTTCACGCTGGCCGAAGCGATGGAGCAAGGGTATCTCGCTCAGTACGAGTACCATCCCGTGCTCGTCGCTCTCACCGATGATGAGCTCGAGCAATACCAAGAGCTGACTACCGCCATCGTGCGGCTGCACGAAGCGGCGAAGAAGGACTCGAGGTTAGACCGCGCGCTGAAGAAGGCGCTGATTGACCGAGCCCAGGTGGTGTGGGCAGCCAGAGAGAAGCTCCCTTGCCTTGTCAGTGAGATACGGAAGCTGATGGAGAGTGCGAACGAGCGCGGAGAACGACTCCACCACGTCTTGGTCTACTGCGCGCCGGGAGAGCACAAACGCGTGCTCCGCGAACTCGCGAGCTTGGGGTTGCGATGCCACGAATTCGTTTACACCGTTTCCTCTGCCGAGCGAGAGACCGTGCTTGGTCAATTCGAAGCGGGCGCCATTGAGGTGCTCGTTGCGGTGCGCTGTCTGGACGAAGGAGTCGACGTTCCAGCCACGCAGACGGCCTTCTTCTTGGCCAGCACGATGAACCCGCGTCAGTTTGTGCAGCGGCGCGGCCGGGTTCTTCGACTGTCAGTCGGCAAGTCAGAAGCCGTGATCTACGACTTCCTTGTAGTCCCACCGCGCGATGTTACCGACATTAGTCGTGACACGAGCCTTAGTCTGC
Organism: Actinomycetota bacterium; assembly: GCA_003132585.1. Lineage (GTDB taxonomy): Bacteria > Actinomycetota > Thermoleophilia > UBA2241 > UBA2241 > PALSA-647. The sequence continues at coordinate 38,468 of PKYG01000123.1, read as the reverse complement.
TGCGCAGAGAGATGCCGCGATTCGCGGAGTTCTCGTCTGCCGCGAAGAACACATTTGCGGCCCGAAAGGTCGTGTTTGACCTCCTCGATTCCTATCAGGCTCTGAACATGCTCGATGAGACACCTTGGGAGCTCTACGAACAGGCACTTGCCGGGGAGAGCGAAATCGGCGGTGCGGACGATCCAATCGTACGGGGGGACTTGAATGGGTGACATTCACGACGAGATTGCTGCGAAACTTGATGCTCAGCCGCTCAACGTGAGGAAGCTCGCGCTCAGGGCGCTGGAGCTCGCGCACGACAACTCGGAGACCGCGGTGTTCGAGGGGCTCAAGAACTGGGTCCGGGAGATCGTGAAGGCTGGGTCTCAGTCATGATTCTCAAACAGATCACCGTAGAGAACTTCCGCCAATTCAGGGGTAGGCAGTCTCTGGTCTTCGCCGCTGGAGAGCCGGGCAAGGGCAAGAACGTGACGGTCATCCTCGGTGAGAACGGACGGGGCAAGACCGGCCTATTCAGAGCGCTCATGTTCTGTCTCTACGGTGACTGCTCGCTCGCTCAGGACGAGGACACTCGGCGCGAGGATCTGCGTCTTGTCAACACGCCGACGCTTGTTGAAGCGAGTGAAGCAGGCAACCCCGTCTATGCAACGGTCCAAGTTGAGTTCACTCACCACGGAGTGCACTACGACGTTGAGCGACGTGTAAAGGGAGTTCTGCACAATGGAGACCACCTCGAGCAGGTCGATAAGGCGGAGCTTCGGTACCAAGACAAGAACGGCAACACCAAGTTGGTCGACAGCCCTTCGGAGATCGAGCGAACGCTGAACGGCATCCTGGACCGCCGTGTTCGCGAGTACTTCCTGTTTGACGGCGAGAAGATTGAGCACTTGACCAGGTCGAGTGCCGCCCAGCGAATCGAGGTCGCTCGCGGAATTCGATGCCTTCTGGACATCGACGACTTGGAGAAGGCTCTGGCTGCCCTCAAGAGACTCCGCGGTTTCCTCGGCGAGGAGCTGTCCAAGGTCTCCACAGGGGAGTACGCGCAAGTGGTGACGCGCCTCAACGAACTGCAGCGGGAGCTAGATGCAAGGACAGCCAGGCTCGAAGAGATCGACAAGGAGCTACTGCTGGCGGGAGGCGAGAAGAAGAAACTCGACGACGCGCTGGCCGCGAACGAAGGCATCGCCACCCAGGTCGCCGAGCGGAAACGCCTTGAGGATGCCCGGGAGGAGTGGAAGACCCAAGCGAACGAGCTGCTTGTGCAGATGCGCGACCGCGTTGGTCCGTCGGCCGTTCTTCTGGCAAGCAACTTGGTTGAGAGAGTCTACGGCACGGTTGAGGACAAGCGGCAGAGTGGTGAGATTCCAACCGCCTTGCGCAAGGACTTAATCGAGAGAATCCTAAGCGACGAGAAGTGCATCTGCGGTAGGCCAGTCACGCCCGGTGTCCCGGGCGCCTTCGAGGCGATCCTAGAGTGGAAGAACAAGGCGGTGGACGAGCACATCGAGAACGCCGCGATGGACCTGTGGCGACTGTTGAGCGGGTTACTCGGACGCTTCGACGACATACGAGTCTTCCTTGAGACCACCATCCAGCGCTACGGGAATCTTCGTAACTCGATGGAGACCGCCACCAAGAGCATCGAGAGCATCAACGAACAGATTGGCGGCAGCGAGCGAGGCGACCTCCTGGATCTCGAAAAGACGAGGCAGCTTACTGAGAGTCGAATGATCGAGCGCAAGGCCGAACGGCTGAAGATTGAGGACGAGATCGCGGACCGCGAGGTGGAGCGCAGCCAGCGCAGCAACAGGCGTGAGCAGCTGGAGCGTGTCGAGGGTCAGAAGAGCGAACTTGCCGAGCGGGTTGAGTTGGCCCTGCGCACCCACGAGGCGCTGGACAACGTCAAGAGTGAATTCACTTCAGAGGTGAAGACTCGACTCTCTGACAACGCTAGCGAGATCTTCTCTCGACTGCTTGACGACGAAGGAAGGAGCATGCTGCGCAGGATCGTCGTCGAGAATGACTACTCGCTGCAGGTGCTAGATCCGTGGGACAAGCCGTTCCTTGCCAATATCTCCGCTGGCCAACGGCAAGTGGCATCCATCTCGTTCATCCTTGCGCTTGCACGGGCAGCCGCGGGTGGTCAGGTTCTTGAGATGCCTCTATTCATGGACACGCCATTCGGCAAGTTGTCATGGCAGCACCGTGAGAACCTCATCAGTCAGATTCCGGGAGCTGCCGCTCAATGGATACTGCTTGCTACCGACACCGAACTCGGCCGCCGCGAGGCGAGCCTGCTATCGCGAGGCGGCGCTTGGGGCAAGTTCGCTGTACTGGAGTCACAACCTGACGGCTCGACGACGATGCGCGAGTACAAGGTGAGCGAGGCTCTGGCCCTCCTGAAGAACACAGAGGAGGACGCATGAAGCAGTCCACAGACATCAGAGTGAAGACTGACTCACGGTTCGAGCAGCTCTACAAGGACTTGAAACCTCATTGCGGAGAAGCCCACTCAGTGTTCTTCCTGTGCTTCTGTCTGGGGGTGAGAACTGGCCGGCGCGCGGCCACAGATGCCAAACGAGCCGAGCGGTTCTGGTCGGGGACAATCACGGCCGATGAATGGGCCTGCTACTACGCCGTAGCGACCGATGAAAGGCAGATGGATTTCAGCGTTCTCGACGACGACAAGGCCGTCGTTCAGATCGCGGAGTCCTACGCAGACGGCGGCATGGAAGTGCTGATCGACGAGTTGCTCGAACGCTTCATGGTCAAGGCAGACGGTTTCAAGCTGGACACCAGCGCTTGTGCTGATCTGTCATGGCAACTGCTGAAGTTCATCCCCGATCAGCTGGTGTAGGCCGCATGCGTCGCATCCTTCTAGTCGAGCCGAACTTCCACAACAAGTACCCGCCCCTGGGGCTGATGAAGATCTCGACGTATCACCAGCGGCGCGGGGACTATGTTCGGTTCGTCAAGGGCTGCGACACGGGTATCGCAGGCCAACAGTGGGATCGCATCTATGTCTCATCGCTCTTCACCTTCTACTGGGACATCACCATCCGCACGGTGCGTTTCTACTCGCAGTCGGTGGCCAGTCAGCAGGACATCTGGATCGGCGGCGTGATGGCGACTCTCATGGGGGATGAGGTTGCGGCTTTGACCGGCGGGACCGTCGTTCGCGGACTGCTCAACGAGCCCGGCCAACTCGACTCCGACTCGCGCGTGGTGGTCGATGAGCTCACCCCCGATTACTCCATGCTCGACACGATCAACTACCAGTACGGTCTTCAAGACGCGTACCTCGGCTATGCGACGCGAGGCTGTCCCAATAGATGCGACTTCTGTGCTGTTAGTCAGATAGAGCCCAACTTCATTGACTACCTCCCGCTAAAGCGCCAGCTGAAGTCCCTGGAGATGCTCTTTGGGGAACGACACGACCTTGTGTTGATGGACAACAGCGTGCTCGCCTCCGACGCCCTCGGTCGAATAGTCAACGACCTGGTTGATCTCGGCTACGAACGCGGAGCGAAGCTCAACGGTCGCCAGCGTCGAGTCGACTTCAATCAAGGGACCGACGTGCGGTTGCTCACGCCTGAGAAGATGGCACTCCTGGCGAGGACAGCCCTCCGGCCCTTGAGGCTGGCGTTTGATGACTCCAGACTGCGGCCGGTGTATGAGGCTGGCGTGCGACTTGCAGCCGAGAACGGAGTCAGGCATCTGTCGAACTACATTCTGTTCAACTACAGGGACACTCCGCAGGACTTCTACGATCGCCTACGCCTGAACCCCGTTTTGAACGAGACACTCGGCACGCAGATCTACTCTTTTCCGATGAAGTACGTGCCGTTGAATGCCAAGGACCGGTCGTATGTTGGAAAGCATTGGACGCCCCGGCTGCTTCGCGGCGTTCAATGCATTCTCGTGGCAACGCGTGGCATGGTGGGTCCCCACTTGGATTTCTTCGAAGCGGCATTTGGCCATGACAGCGATGAGTTCCTGGAGATCGCCGTCATGCCAGAGGACTACATCGTCCATCGACGCGCCCATGCCCCGAATGGAGCCGGTGATTGGCGCCGCGACTTCCACGCGTTGACATCCGGCGAGCGAGTTGAGTTCATGAGCGTTGTAGCGGCCAAGAAGATCACACGGCGTGACGTTGGCGCGGCATCCACCGGCCGGTTGAAGCGGCTGTTGTCCCACTACGTTGATGCAGCCTCGGTCGATCAGAGCCAGCTGACTTTGCTCGACGACTGACGGAGATGTCTGCATGACCATCTACGGGTGCAGGTCACGAACGCACCTTGCTTAGCAGGTTACCTCCGAGTTCTCGTTGACACTCTCGGTTCGGACGGCGGCACGAGGCGCGTTGTCGTGACTCGGCAACTCCGAGGCGGGAGGTAGGTGGCGGTCTGCCCTGCTGGGCCATCTCTCTTCCGATTCCTGACGCGATTCGGCAGAGGACAAGACCGTCGTTTCCATCCCCTCTCAGTAGTAGAGTGACCGTCACTGGTGGCGGCTTACGGCGTCAGCAAGCACTTGGTTCATTCGTGCTCAGCCATCGTTCGACTGGAGGTGTCGCGATGTTCACTGATGCGCCTGGGATGAAAGGCGACCGCTCTCGCAATGAGGACGGTCGACTACGCCAGAAGCGTGGCGATGCGCACATCGGCACGATCGAAGAGCAGTACGGCGTCGACTTCGGTAAACGCTCCGATATGCACCTCGACACACTCCTGGAGCAGAATGGAGTCGACTCGCTGGATGAGCTGCTGCGCAAGCACCAGGCTTGAGGCAAACGACCAACGACCATCTATCGGAGTTTCGCCAGATGAAGGTCTTTATTAGCTCGGTGGTCTCCGGCTTCGGGGCTGAGCGCGATGCGGCATTCGAAGCCGCGAGCACGCTGGGGCTGGAAGTCCGACGTTGCGAGGACTTTGCGGCCAGCGAAGAGTCCGCCCAGCAGGTCTGTCTTCAGGGTGTGCGCTGGGCCGACTGTGTGGTGCTCGTCTTGGGCGAACGCTATGGGACTGTCCAGCCCTCTGGTCTGTCTGCTACGCATGAAGAGTACAGAGAAGCTCGCGAACGGGGCACCGCGCTTGCCTTCGTCGAGAGCGGCATCAGCCCAGAGTCGCGACAGGCGGCCTTCATCGCCGAGGTACGAGAGTGGCAGGCTGGCCTGCTTACCCAGAACTTCACAACCCCTGAGAATCTGAAAGGCAAGACGATCAAGGCCCTACACGACTTCGTCATTCGCCAAACGCAGGGTCGGCCCGATGCTGCCGAGCTTCGCGCGGAGGCTCTCGGGATGATGCCGAGGGGGTCCCTCGGCTACCGACCGATGACCCATGTGGCGGTTGCAGTCTTTCCCAAGGCGGTGCTTCTCTCGCCGCGACAGCTGCAGAGCGATGGTCTTCAGAGCAGCATTCGCCAGACCGCTCTTGTCGGGCCGCATGCCATCCTCGATCCCGAGGTCGGCAGCACGTTCCAGATCAGCAGTGAGCAGGTGTGTCTGAAGCAGCCATCAGGACCCCAAGTCAAGATCGACCAGTCGGGCTTGTTGTTGCTCTCGGCCGATGTCTCACATCGCATGAAGATGCCGGGAGCACTGACGGTGATCGTGCAGGAGGAGCTTACCGAGATATTGGCGCGCACCTACCGCCTGGCCTCTGTGCTGCTCGATCTCGTCGACGAGCGTCGCAGCGTGACGCATGTGCTGCCGGTCACCAGACTCGATCATGGCCATGCGCCGATCCGCACGTTGCAGGAGCACAGCGCTAGCCCCTCGTCGATGACGATACCGATGGCGCCTGAGCGCCTGACGGTCGAGTGGCCTCCAGGCCCCCTGGCGCGCGCGGCGCTCGCCCGCGAGGCCGATTCGCTTGCCGCCGATGTCGTGGCCGAGCTCAAGACGAAGATGGGAGGATGATGACTGCGCTTGGTGATCAGGAGCTCATTCGCGCGCGTTGGCGTCGCGCGAGGGTTGCCGCACATCTGCTCGATGTGGAAGACGAGAAGTTCGCACGCGGCGGCCTAGGGCAGCATCTCGATGAGGTTGCGGTGCGCTGCCTTGTGTTGCCGCGTGAGCCCGAAAGCGGTGGCGCTGATGTCGATGAGCAGACGATCGAAAGCCTTGCGCAGGCCACATACGAGTGGGACACAGAGCACAGGGTCGCTCGACTGTGGGGTCACGGCAGGTGTGCGTGTGTCGAAGGGGCGGCCCTCTTTGGCTATCCCGGCTCTGTCCAGGATGAGTGGAGCCAGTACCTCTGCGCAACCCGAGCCGGTGGTCTCGACGTCGGTCTGGGATCGGAAGTGGCGCGCCTGCGAGAGGACACGAAGTACTTCTGGCTAACGCGGATCGTCGCCCGGCTGTGGTCGGCGTTCAGTGTGCTGTCCAGCCTGACACCGCTGGAGGCCAAGGGTCCGTGGGAGGTGACGCTTGGCATGGCGGGCACCGAAGGCAGCCTGCTTGCCGGGCTTGGCGAAGGCTGGCGCGAACCACACGAGGGGCTCGAGGATGCCAATCGATGCCGCCTCGTCAACGTTCTACTGCGGCGTGAGTGCGAACGCTGGCCGAAGGGTGATGACGTAGCCGAGCTGGCATTCACCTTGGGCGGACTGATTGAGAATGCCTGGGGCTACTCTCAGCGGAGATTCATCGCCCGCCTCGGTGCGTTCGAGGGCCATTTGGACTGGCGCTGCGTGCGCTAGTCTCTGCGGAATTGGACTTGGGCTTGAGCTTGACCTGTTTCAGTTGACACTCTGAGAGAGGCGCACGAGCTGCTTCCGGCGGGAGTCGAGGTGTCGAAGCCGAGATTGACCCCAGGGTCCCGCAGAGCCGCGGGCGAGGGATCAATTCGTGGGCGTTTGCGAGAGGCGCCTCGGCCAAATGACATACGCGTCGGCGCTTGTCGGCCGATACTCGAGGCGATCACGCGGCGGTCTCAGGTGTCGCGTCGGCTTCGTGTCGGCAGTCGTTGAAGAATTCCTGCAAAACAGGACAATCCATCGCCAAGACACGACACGGGAACCTCCAGCAAACGGTCCAACCTGCCGTCCCCACGCTGCGTCGGCTCTGCGTCGGCGGCATTGCGAAAGTGCCTGCAAATGGCATGTTTCTCCTGCCTGCACGCAAGAACAAGACCTCCAGCAGGTCCGCACAGTGGACCTACATCCGGACCAAGACCTCTGGGCCGAATGAGCCCGATAGACTACGAGCTGGCCGCCGCTGCGGCCGGTTCATGAGGGGCTGGCGTTGCCAGCCGAGAACTGTCCACCGAACCGGGGTAACTCCAACTCCAACTCCAGAAGGCCTTGGGTGGCGGTGGCGCAACACCGGTATCGACAGCGTCGTGAGCATCACGCGGGCCGGGTTCCCTAGGGGAGCAAGCATGCGTTGTCGGCGGTGAGGGCGGCCCAGCTCGTGCTTCCGCGTTGCACCCTGAGGGCGAGTCAGGCGCCTGGGGTCGTTGGCCGCCCGCACAAGCGTCCATTCGTCCTGGGCACCGACGAGTCAACGGCGACCGCGCACGGATTCCGAAAGGGGAACTGAAAGGCAGTCGTGCGCCAAGAGATAGCGTGCAGCCTGGTCTTACGGCGCACTCGGCGTCAGGGCGAAGATAACGACCGTTGGCCGGCTCGAAGACGGGTTTCTCCACGTGTGCGGCTCGCGCGGCGAGAGTGTGAGCGAATCACCCTCATTCAATTCTACTGTTCTGTCCGCGAAGCGCACCTCTAGCCGACCACTCGTCACGTACATGCAGTCTACATCCGCATCGGTTGACCAGAGCTTCTCCCCCGCTGTTCCACCTGGCTCGATGTGCGTCTCGATCACCTGCAGGGCTCTCTCCTCTGGTGGGGTAAGCAGGTGGTCCACCACACCCACCTCTCCGAAACTCGATGTCGGGCGATCGCCTTTCCTTACAGTGATGAAGCCCGATGGCTCAAGCAGTGAGGCCACGCTGATACGAAGGAACCTACATATCTTGAACAACGAAGCTACAGAGGCAGAGGTTCCATCACGTTCCAATTGGCTCAGAAAGCTCTTGCTGAGTCCCGTGGCCTTGGCTATCTGCTCCAAGGTCAGGCCTTGGTGGTGTCTGGCCCTCCTTAGTCTCGGACCGATCCTTGGACGGGGTGCTTCCTCGGAGTCAATCTCCCTCCGCCTGATACGTTTGCTGTGCTCGTCCCCAGTAGACGCCTCGAGCCTTGTGTTCGCAGCCATCCTTGCCTCTGGACGTTCGGTGAGAAACCACTATAGCACTTGAGTTGGCCTTGTGTGGCTATGTTGAACTCGTCCACATCCATACCGCTAGTGATGACGTTGTGCATCCGCGCTTTCGATCCCATCCCATTCGCCCCAACCGATCTAGGCGACCAGGCCGGAGATCACAGAGGGTTGCGGCTGCGAGTGATCATGTGAGAGGCGCGAACTGCTCGAGTTACATGACGAGAGAACTTGTCCAGTCGATAAGCTCAAGTCCTATGTAGACACACAGATTGTGATATACTATCCTTTGTTCCATGAGGAGGCCTTCGACACCCACGCATCGCCGTCCAGGCCTGGGGACCCGCGGCTGAGAGGAACCATGAGTGAAGCCTTCAACTTCGTTCTGAAATGCGTTGGCTGCGGGAGGGAGTACGAGCCAGAGCCTGCGCGCTTCGTCTGCGACAGCTGCGCCACCGAAACGCACGACGGAGTGCTCGTGCATTCGGGTCTATTGACGGTGTGCTTTGGTGCTAGCCATCCGCCCTCTGCCGTCACCGATAATGGCGACATGCCGGGAGCAGGCATGTGGCGCTATGGCCAGTGCTTGCCAGTCCCGCGGGGTCACCCGGTTGTCTCCCTGGGTGAGGGCGGGACCCCCCTGCTTCGGTGCCGAGGTCTGGGAGACGTCCTGTCACTCACAGGACTCCACTTGAAGCTGGAACACATCAATCCGACTGGTGGGTTCAAGGACCGGGAGTCGTCGGTGGCTGTGACCATGGCAACCCTCTTTGGCGCACGCACCGTGGCTTGCGCATCTACGGGCACCCTTGCCGCTTCCCTGGCAGCGTACGCCAGTCGAGGAGGACTACAGTGCTTCGTCTTCGTGCCGGAGACCACACCGGCAGAGAAGACTATACAGATGGCTGTGGCAGGAGCAGTTGTCGTTCGGGTGAAGGGCATCTACGAGCGGGCCTTGGCGCTGCAGATCGAGGCATGCGGCGAGTACGGGTGGTACATGTGCAGTTCCGCTCTGAACCCCTACCGCATGGAGGGTGACAAGACAATCGCGTTCGAGATCTGCGAGCAACTGGGCTGGATTGCCCCCGACTGGGTTGTCGTGCCGACGGGCGGTGGCGGCAACTTGGCGGGAGAGTGGAGGGGGTTCAAGGAACTGTTCGAAATGGGCCTGATCGCACATTTGCCCCGGATGGTGTCGGTTGGGGTCGCGGCAGGCGCGCCCCTGGTCAAGGCTCTTGAGACTCACTCCGAGCATGTTGCCGTAGGGCCGGTGGGCGAGACTGTTGCAGCCCCGCTTCTATCCGCCTATGCGGACTATGGAGACCTCGCCCTGCTCGCGGTGAGGGAGTCGAATGGCTTCGCCCTTGCGGTCGACGACGAGGAGCTTCTAGCTGCACAACGGCTACTGGCGCGCACGGAGGGCATCTTCGCAGAACCCGCCGGCGTCGCAGGCGTCGCAGCTCTCAGGCGTCTGTCACTCGAGGGCGTGGTGGAGAGCCGGGACACAGCAGTGTGCGTAATCACCGGCGAAGGGCTGCATGATCTGGATTCGGCAAGGTACTTGGCCCGTGGCGAGGATGCCATCAATCCGGACCTGGCCAGCCTCGACACATTCCTGTCGCTCTCGTGCCATTTGCCCGAAGAGGAGGCTTCGACATTCCGCCGACTCAAGCAATCCCCAGGGCTCCTGCCTGGCTCCGTGGAGTCGCCATTCCCCTAGCTCTCGCGGAGCGGACCAAAGCACTCGAGCTTTGTGTTGAAGCCCCTGCGGACGGGACGTGGTCCTGGCCGAACATGCAAGAGAACAAGGAAATGGAGGCGTCATGGGATTCTCAGGTCAAGCGGGTCACGTGTCTCAAGGCCGGAGCAGACTCGAGCCCTGCTCAGGGGCCGACTTGGGCCACACGCGACGGCCCCACGGGCTCCTTCTGGGCGTGGCCGCTCTTGCGATGCTCTTCGCCGTAGCCATCCTCGCGGGCTGTGGCGCCTCGTCAAGCACCACTTCAGCTAGCGGTACGGCAATGAAGACCGCGACGGTGGCTGGTGTTCAGATAGCTACCGATCCGGCTCTAGCAGCGACCCTTCCCGAGAAAGTGAAGGCATCAGGGGTTCTGCGGGTCGCTATGAACATCCCGTACCCTCCATGGGAGATGTATGTGAGTGAGGGGAGCAACGAAGTCACAGGCCTGGATTGGGACCTCTCGCAGGCACTTGCGACCAAGCTCGGCGTCACGGCGAGTGCTATCCAGATGCCCTTCGACTCCATGATTCCATCCGTTCAGGCGGACAAGGCGGACGTTGTGATCTCGGATTTGTCTGACACCAAGGAGCGCCAGGCGACCGTCGACTTCGTCGACTACGCATTGGATAGCATTGTCATTCTCGTCCTGAAGGGTAACCCTCAGAACATCGCAAGCGTGGACGACCTCTCGGGAAAGCGAGTCATTGTCAACAGTGGCTCAAGCCAAGCCTCCTGGGCGCTCAAGACGGTCCAGCCGCAGTTCAAGGCTGCCGGGAAGCCGCCCATGCAGCTGATCCAACTGCCCAACTCCCCCGCGCTGACCCTCGGTGTGAAAGCGGGCAAGGGGGACGCAAGCCTTATGGACCTCTCCGCTGCCGCCTGGGCCGCCAAGAGCTACGACAACGGCAATGCTTTCGAGGTCGTCATCGACCCGAAGTTTCCGAACGGCTACAATCCTGCACCGGTCGGTATTGGCGTGTCGAAAAAGAACACTCAGCTCCGTGACTCGATGCAGAAGGCCCTGCAGGCCCTTATCGACGACGGAGCGTACGCGAAGATCATGGAGAAGTGGGGCCTTGGAGCTGCCGCAGTTCAGTCCGCTCAACTGAACCAGGGCACTTGACCGCGACCGCTGCACGTCTCTCGCCAAGAGACCGGCGACAGCTGCGAACAACGAGGATACGACGATGACTGGGGCAGCTCAAGGGTCGGGGCCTGAATACCCAGTGCGATTCCCCATACGCCCGCAGAACACCAAGGTCGTTCCCTTGCGCCACTGGGGCCGCTGGGTCAGTGCGGTCATCGTCCTGTACCTCGTCGTTGCTCTCCTCTATTCCTCCGCGGGAAACCCGAACATCGATTGGCCAACCATTCGAGACTACCTCTTCAAACCCCTCGTGCTGCGAGGCCTTGTTGTCACCATCTACCTGACTTTCATCGCCATGGCCATCGGAATCCTTGGCGGCATCCTATTGGCCGTTATGAGGCTCTCGGAGAACCGTGTTCTGTCAGCAATCGCGGTCGCATACATATGGTTCTTCCGCGGGATTCCGGTGCTGGTCCAGATCCTCATCTGGGGATTTCTCGGCGCGCTCTATCCCACCCTCTTTTTCGGCCTCCCCTTCACGGGCATACTGTTCGGCTCTGCAGAGACCAGCGCCGCTATTGGGGCCACGACTGCCGCCATCCTCGCTCTCGGACTGAACGAGGCCGCATATTGTGCCGAGCTCGTGCGGGCTGGGATTATCTCGGTCGACGCGGGCCAGACCGAGGCGTCGTTGTCGCTCGGCATGTCCCCCACGCTCACGATGCGACGGGTCGTGCTGCCGCAGGCAATGCGGGTGATCGTTCCCACGATGGGCAACGAGACGATCGGCATGCTCAAGACGTCCGCCCTCGTGTCAGTAATCGCGGGTCGCGACTTGCTCACGAACCTGCAGCTTGCCTACGGGCAGAACTTCAAGATCATCCCTCTGCTGAGCGTGGCCTGCATCTGGTATCTCTTCCTGACATCAATCCTGTCAATTGGCCAGCACTATCTGGAGGCCTACTACGGCAAGGGATCCGGGCGGAAGGAGGCTGCGGCAGCCGAGAAGCGGGCGGCTCGCCGGGAGCTGCGGCGGGCGGGGATGGGCCATGTCTGAGACTCCCATCGTCAGCGCCGACCAGATCGCCGCGAGCGCCCCCCTTACCGGCCAGTCGATGCTCAGGGCGGAGCAGGTCTGGAAGTCGTTCGGTAGGCTCGACGTTCTTAGAGGTGTCGACCTCGAGGTCATGCCACAGCAGACATGGGTGTTGCTCGGCCCCTCGGGGGGCGGGAAGTCGACCCTGCTCCGCTGCATCAACCATCTGGAGAAGATCAACGCCGGCCGGCTATGGGTCGCCGGCGAGCTCATGGGTTACCGACAGAAGGGCGACGTCCTGCACGAGATGAGGGCAAAGGACGTCGCCCGCCAGCGCTCGCTCGTCGGCATGGTCTTTCAGCGCTTCAACCTGTTTCCGCACATGACCGCGATCGAGAACGTGATGGAGTCACCGATCCACGTGCAGCATGTTTCTCACAAGCAGGCCGAGAGCGAGGCGGAGGAGCTGCTCACGAGCGTCGGCCTGCGTGACAAGCTCGACGTCTACCCCGCGCAGCTCTCCGGCGGGCAGCAGCAGCGCGTGGCGATCGCCAGGGCGTTGGCGATGAAGCCCAAGCTGATGCTCTTCGACGAGCCCACGTCGGCGCTCGACCCGGAGCTGGTGGGCGAGGTGCTCGAGGTGATGAAGAACCTCGCCCGCGAAGGCATGACCATGGTCGTCGTCACGCACGAGATCGGATTCGCCAAGGAGGTCGCCGACGGCGTCGCGCTCATGGATGGAGGCGTAATCGTCGAGAACGGTCCTCCGGAGGAGGTGCTCGTGAACCCCAGGGAGGAGCGCACCAAGCTGTTCCTCTCAAAGGTACTGGCGTAGGCGTCACGGGCAGTCCGTGGAGGATGATAGGCACGGTATTGCGCTCTTCGGAGCCAAGCATGGTCTGAGTAGACGGCTGGACGTCGATGACCGCCCCCCGTTGCCACGGGTGTGCGCACCAACGTCACTCCAACCTGCGGGGCTGGTCCTGTGGAGGAGGAAGATACCCGCACGGTCGGTACTCGCTAGGCTCTCTGTGCAGTTGTAGTGCTCCCCCCATCTCAAGCCACCGCCTGTAGTTGCTGGGCCCGATACTGGCGCGGGCTCAGATAGCCGAGAGCCTGATGGGGACGACGCTCGTTGTACCAGCGGATCCAGCTGTCGATCGCCGCTCGTGCCTCGATGAAGCTGGCGAAGTTGTGCTGCCGGACGCACTCCTCTTTCAAGGAGCGGAAGAAGCGCTCGATCATGCCGTTCTGCTCCGGCGTGTAGGGCGTGATGAACTCCTGGAAGAGGCGGTAGTCGCGGCAAGCTGCCCTGAAGCGCCGGGCGGTGAAGATGAGGCCGTTGTCACTGCGGATCTGCGGTGTTTCACCTTCCGGGCGCAGGGTGCCGAAGCGGGCAAGACAGGCCTCCTCGAGGGCCCGCTCCGCCTCCTTGGCGCGCCCTCGCAGGCTGAACTCGTAACCGACGATCTCGCGGTCGTGGCAGTCGATCACCGCCGCCAGGTGGCCCCAGCCGTCGGTTGTTGCGTTCACCCGCCTTGGCAAGGAGAGCCCTCTCTTGCCGATCTCCAGCCTCTTGCCTGAACGCCGCTCGAATGGACCCCATGCATCGTCCACCCTCCATGTCAGTCCCACAGCTGCTCGGGCAAAGGACTGCCGAGCGTGGTCGACGAATCTGAAGCCTTGCTAGACGATCGTCTCGGATGCCGGCGGGCCGTTGGCGAGCACGCCGTGGCCGGTCGCCGCGCGCGCAGACATGGCCGTCGCCGCGGAGCACCTCGCTGGTCAGGACCTCTCGTCAGTCGCGCGGGGCAGCCGTTGGCCAAGGTGCTGGCGCGCGCATGCACGAACAAGCTGCGGCTCCGGGCCTCCACCGTGATGAAGTGGCGGGGACCGTTCGAGGTCGATCACGAGTGAAGGGAGTGCGTCGCATAGGTGCTCAAGGGCACCGGCCGCCTGCCGGGGAGACCAGTCACGGCCGCGGTCAAGGCGTCTTCGTCGTCGCGCAATGGCGGTCGATGCCGTTGGCTACAGGCCTTGCAGCCCGGCTCAGGAGTCTTCCCCGGCCGCCTGCCTCACGATGAGTCGGTCGGGCGGGAGGTAGGAGACCGCCAGGCGGCCAGGGCGAGAAGGTGCCCTAAGTCGTGATGCCCGAGGCGTCCACGAGGACACCCACTCGCGGGCGCAAAGAGTGACGCATCTGGCTGGCCGAGTGGCTCAAGGTGAAGCGCCAGCCCAAGAGAGACTCCTTCCCGGGTCGACAAGCCTACAGTCGGAGTTGGCTGATTCCTCGGGCGCTGGTCAGCTTAGATGAAGTGGTATGTTGATGCTGTATTAGACACTCTGCACTAAATGAGTATGATACCATAGGATGTGTTCGCATCGATTAATGGTCTGCTGCCATTCTTTGTGTAGGGGTGAGAAGCGTCACTCCGCCATGAGTACTGCAAGGGCCCGGGTGAAGGAGTAGTCAATGAATGAGCAAGACGGAATCGTCCCCCGTTCGGACTTCCCGGCACTGGAGAAGTACGTCTATCTGAACTCGGCCTCCATTGCCCTCATGCCGTTGCCCGCTCTTCGGTCTATGGAAGAGTATGAGCGAGGCATCCTGAGCGCCGGCACAGTGAGCCTCGACGAGGCGGCAGAAGTGCTGGCTTACGAGGGGGCGAGACAGGCTGCTGCTCGCCTGATTGGGGTAGCCGACGAACACATCGCCATCCTCAGTAGCTGCACCGAGGCTATGGCCCAGATCGCCTGGGGAATCCGACCCACGGGGAATGTGGTAAGCGTTGACATTGAGCATCCGAGTGTCGTGTACCCGTGGCGTCGAGTCTGTCAGGATACCGGCGCGGAACTACGGTTGGTCGAGCGATGGAATGACCCATCTGCACTCTGCCTGGATGACATTGCCGCGCGGGTAGACAGCGCCACGGCAGCGATCGTCGTGAGTCATGGCCAGTACTCAAATGGACGCATACTTGACCTTCGCAGCCTTGCCGACCTTGCGCACTCGGTCGGAGCCGTCTGCGTGATCGATGCGAGCCAGTCCGTCGGGGCCGTCCCCATCGACGCGGCCGCGAGTGGAGTGGATGCGATGGTGGCGACCTCCTACAAGTGGCTGTGTGGACCGTTCGGCGCCGGCTTCCTCTATCTCGCTCCCAGCCTCTTCGAGCGATTCGAGCCTATTCTGGTGGGATGGCGGAGCTCCTACGATATGTGGACATTTGACTCAAGGAGCTTGACGTACCCCCCAAACATGCGCCGTTTTGAGTTCTGTACCACGAGCTATGCCGCTGCATTCGGCCTCGGCCAGTCCATCGAGTACCTCCTGTCGCTGTCCTCGGACGAAGTGCGTCGCCACGGGACGGCGCTGGGAGAGCATCTGATCGCTGGGCTTGACGAGCTTGGGGCGGAGGTCATCTCACCAAGGTCCTCGTCCGAGAGGAGCAGCATCGTGACTGCAAGATTCCCTGGCAGGGACGGCGAGAAGGTCGCGGCAGAACTCAACCGTCGTGGTGTCATCGTGTCACCGCGTTTCGCGGCTATCAGATTCTCGCCCCATTACTTCAACAACTTGCGGGACATCGACCAAGCTCTTGAGACACTCGACGCCATTCTTCGCGAAGTACCCACGGAGACATTGTCCTAGGTTCACGAGGAAGCTTGTGTCGGCGGCGAGCGCGCGTTTGGCCGCAAAGCTGGAACTAACGGAGGATCGAGAATGATAAGGGTGGTGGAGTGGGGCACTGGTCAGATGGGTCAGGGAATGTTGAGGTACGTACTTGACCGGCCAAGAGACCTTGAACTCGTCGGCTGCATTGTGACGTCTCCGGCCAAAGTGGGGACGACCGTCGGGGGACTTATCGGATGCGAGTGCGACGTCGTCATGACGGACGACTTTGAGTCGGTCCTCGCCAAGAAGCCAGACGTCGTGCTGATCAACACGCAATCGGACCTGCACCGGATTTCGGGCCAAGTCGAACCAGCGCTGAGGGCAGGGTGCAATGTGTTGTGCATCGCGGAGACCCTCGCTTATCCCTGGGCATCAGATCCAGCGTGGGCCGACAGCATCGCCGCTCTCGCGGAGGAACGCGGGGTCAGCATCCTTGGAACCGGCATCAATCCCGGCTTCATGATGGACGCTCTGGCCATCGCGTGGTCAAGTGTCTGCCTGAAGGTCGACCGTATCGAGGTGAAACGAGTCAACGATCTGTCGCCGTATGGACCAACCGTGCTGACAAGTCAGGGTGTGGGGACAACTCCAGAGGACTTCGGCATCGGCGTAGCCAACGGCAGCATCGTCGGACATATTGGCTTCCCCGAGTCAATCGGGCTGATTGCAAAGGCGGTAGGGTGGGAGATCGACAGCATTGAAGAGACGCGTGAGCCCATACTCACGAGTGTTGAGCGGTCCACTCCTCACGTGATTGTGAAGCCGGGCGACGTGGCAGGCTGCCGTCACGTCGCCAAGGCCTACTCCGGAGGCGACCTAAGGATTGAGCTTGTTCACCCGCAGCAGATCCACCCTGGCGCGGAAGGGCAAGAGACCGGCGACTACATCAACATCATTGGGACACCCGAGGTGCACATGCAGAACGTGCCGGAGCACCCCGGAGGAATGGGCACTGTGGCCAGCACCGGCAACTACATCCCTCTCATTGTCGAGGCGCGACCAGGGATGTTGACCGTCCTCGACATGCCGCTCCCGCGCTTCTTCGCTCCAACGGCTAATCCGTGACTGTTGATGCCGAGAGAAGAGGAAGGCTCTTGCGGGCTCGGTCGATGGCTGCGCCTTGGGTGAAGAGACCGTCTATTGGCGTTGCCGGTGAAGATGTGTGGGCTCCTCTTCTCCGCCAAGTGGGCGCTCAGCGCTGTCGACCGGCGTAACCCGGGGTAGTTGTGTGACCTTGTCGTGTCATCGACTCGATGTCTTGACCCGCCGGTGAGCTCCCGCTCGTCGTTCACGCGACGGGCACCGGCGGCTGTGAGCTCACAGCGTCGCTATGGCCAACCTAGATGGGGCTGTGATGCTGACGGTCTTGCGTCTTGAATGACGTGCGGAAGCGCGTTGAGAAGGAGGCAGCATGAACACGGAGTCGCGTGATCGACCACGGGTTGCTCGGATTCTCGTTGAGAGTGAAGTGCGAGAGCTAGTCACATTGGACACTGCTCGGGCGGCCGTGGCGGAGGCCTTCGCCCTGCTGGCGACAGATAAGGCCGTCCTTCCCGCGGTCATGGACATCGATGTCGTTGAGCATCATGGCGAGTTCCACGCGAAGGGCGCGTACTTGCGAGGAGCGCCGTTCTATTCAATCAAGACCGCCAGCGGCTTCTTTGACAATCCGGCAAAAGGCTTGCCGGCGGGGGAGGGTGTCACGCTCGTGTTCGACGCCGAAACCGGGCTTCTCCAGGCAGTCATCTTCGACGGCGGCTTCTTGACCGACCTGCGCACGGCGGCCGCGGGAGCGGTTGCCGCGGAGTATTTCTCATCGGGTGAGGCAACGCGTGCGGCGATCATTGGCGCCGGGGTGCAGGGCCGCTATCAGCTCCGCGCCTTGCGGGCAGTGCGTCCGATCAGGCACGCCACGATCTTCGACATCGATACACCGAAGGCGGAGAGCTACGCGCTTGAGATGGGCGAGGCTGATGGGCTCACCGTGCGCGTCGCGCATTCTGTTGAGGATGCCGTGCGCGACGCGCAGGTCATCGTCACCACGACGCCGGCGCGCGCGCCGTATCTCAAGGCGGACTGGCTGCAACCAGGCGTGCATATCACCGCTATGGGGTCGGACATGCCCGCCAAGCAGGAACTCGATCCCGGCGTGCTGCGCCTCGCAGACAAGGTCGTTGCCGACTACCTGCCCCAGTGCCTGACGCAGGGGGAGATTCATCACGCAATCCTGGCGGGCGCCTTGACCGCCGCCGACGTGTACGGCGATCTCGGCGAGATCGTGGCCGGATCGAAGCCGGGGCGAGAGGGAGACTCGGAGATCACCGTTGTGGACCTGACAGGAGTGGGCGTGCAGGATGCCGCCGTGGCCAACCTCGTCGCCGCAGAGGCGCTCAGGCGTGGCCTTGGGCGCACCCTCTCCGATCTGAGCGCCTGACTCGAGACTCGCAGGCTACCCCAGGAGGCTACGCCATGACCCTTTTGCTCAGCGCGAACGACGTCGTTGACTTGTTGCCGATGGACGTGTGCATCGACCTGATGGCTGAGACCCAGATCGAGTTCTCCCGCGGAGAGGCGATCATGCCCGTGCGGACGACGATGGTCATCCCCGCAGAGGAAGCCGAGATGAACCTCATGCCGGCCTGGATGGGAGGTCGGGACGCCTTCGGCTGCAAGCTCATCACGTTCTTCCCCGGGAACCTCGACAAGGGCATTCCCGCTGTCATCGGACTGGTCGCCTTGCTGGACGCTGCCACAGGCGAGTTGCTCGCAGTGCTCGACGGCACCAGCATCACCGGTATCCGCACCGCCGCGGCGTCGGCGGCGGCGACGCGCGCCCTGGCGCACACGGACGCATCCACCCTCGCGGTGATCGGCGCTGGAGCTCAAGCGGCCAGTCACCTCGCGGCGATGCTCGCCGTGAGGCCGGTGAAGCAGGTGCGTGTCGCTGCGCTCACGATGGACGAAGCCGATGCCTTTGCGGCGCGGGCGCGAGGCGCGCACCCGGGTATTACAGTCGAACCTGTCGCCGATGCCCGCGAGGCGCTTGCGGGTGCGGATCTCGTGTGCACCGTCACCTACTCGAGCCAACCAGTAGTTGACGCTGACTGGCTTGAGCCTGGCTGTCACATCAACGCCGTCGGCTCGCACACGCCCGATGCGCGGGAGATCGACGGCGAGAGCATGCGGCGTGCACGCGTTGTCGTCGACTCGCGGGACGCCAACCTTGCCGAGTGCGGCGACTGTCTGATCCCCATCGCTGAAGGCCTCTTCGGCCCGGAGCACGTGAGTGACGAGATCGGCGAGGTCCTGGCGGGCACGAAGCCGGGTCGCACCTCGCCGGACCAGATGACCATCTACCAGTCATGCGGTCTCGCCGTGCAGGACATGGCTGCCGCGAGGTGCGTCTACGACAGGGCCCGGGCCGTCCAGCGCGGCGTCGAGTTCGAGTTCTGAGGAGACGGACTTGCGCATCGAACCCTTCTTCGTCGAGCAGTGGATGAACTCCCATGAGAAGGCGGCTACTTGGAACACAGCAGAGACCTGCGTCGACTCGCTGACGCTCGACGATCTGCTGGAGCTGAGCGGCGACGCCGGCGGAGTGCTGCGGCGCCTGCGGGAGACGCGGCTCGGCTATGGCGACATCACCGGTTCGCCGGGCCTGCGCACAGCAATCGCGTCACTCTACGGCGACCACGTCACGGCCGACAACGTCCTTGTAGGCAACGGTGCCATCGGCGCCAACATCCTCTCGCTCTTCGCCCTGGTCGAGCCGGGCGACAGCGTCATCTGCGTCAAGCCCACCTATCAGCAGCTCTACTCCTTCCCCGAGGCGCTGGGTGCGAGGATCAAGTACCTCAAGCTGCGTGAGGAGGACGGCTACCTGCCGGATGTCCACACGCTCCGTTCCCTCGTCGACGACCGTACTAGCCTCATCGTGCTCAACAACCCCAACAATCCGACCGGTTCGCTCATGGATGAGGAGCTGTTGCGCGAGATCGTGGCCGTGGCTCGAGAGTGCAATGCCTGGATCCATTGCGACGAGGTCTACCGCAAGCTGGAGCACGAGCCGGGGACGACAGCGCCCTCGATCGCCGATCTCTACGAGAAGGGCGTGAGCAGCGGCAGCATGAGCAAGAGCTACTCGCTCGCCGGCCTGCGCACCGGCTGGGTCGCGGGTCGGCCGGAGCACATCCAGCGCTGCCTCGACGTGCGCGACTACACGACGATCAGCTGCGGCGTGCTCGACGACGTGCTCGCGACCGTAGCGCTCGAGCACATCGACGCGGTGCTCGAGCGCAGCCTCTCGATCGTGCGCGACAACCTTGCCGTCGTCGACGAGTGGCTGGCCGGCGAACCGCGGCTCCACCACGTCCGCCCGCGTGCTGGCACGACGACCCTTATTCACTACGACTACCCGGTGTCGTCGGCCGAGTTCTGTCAGGCGCTCTTCGACTTCAACGGGGCTTTCGTCATGCCCGGCGTCGCCTTCGACGAAGAGTTCAGTTTCCGCATGGGCTACGCGTGCAGCAAGGACGTCCTGGTCGGCGGTCTTGCTGCCATCTCGGAGTACCTGCGCACCCTGGACAGGTGAACACGCGTGAGCTAGCTGGCCGTGCTCGCGGGGCGTGGTGACCGGACCCCATTCATCGGTCCACCTTCTATGTTTGTTCTGTGGCCGTCCCCGTAGGCACGTGTGAAACGAGATCACAGACGCACTCATGAGCGCCTACCGCCAGGCTGTCGGAGGTCTTCCAGATCCCCATCACTTCGGCTGCAAGGGCCCTCAATGCAAGCCGCTGATCGCGTCACGCGCGTGCCTGCCGTGGCGGCCACGGCGCACGAAGGCCCACGGACGGTCTCTGGGAGGTCCTGCAAAGACTGCACAGCACCCCAACCCGCGCGTGAACTGTCGTCTTACGCCGAAAGGCGTAGGCTACAGTGCGCGCTCCACCGTCTGCATCATCACTGCTGGCCTGGTTGAACGGAGGGACTCGAGATGAGTAGTACACGCGAGGACCTGCCGGACCGACTGAAGCCGCATGTCATCATGCGAGAACTCAACGAGCCGGTCCGGGCGCTGTCGGGCCCGTTTTGGCTCGGAGAGGCCATCGTGGACTCTGATCTCGTCTTTCGATGGACGCCATCGCCGGCGCTCGTCTTCGACGGCACCTATTCGCAAGCGGCGCTGAAACTGGATGGCTCGTCAGACTGGGTTCTCCGGTCTGACAATCCCGACTTCGAAGTGTCTGTCCTTCTGACGAGTGTGATCAACGGACCCGCGGGGCCACGCGTCCAAGGCGTTGTCAACAGGCCCGTCAGTCTGGGTGAGTCGCCCCTTCACGCGATCCGGTTTTGCCTCGCCAACTTCCCCAGCTATATCGGTGCTGGAGTGAGATACGAACGCGAGGGATCCCGTGGCACCATGTCTGGTCGCCTTCAGGTCGTCTCGGAGCTTGGCGAATGCATTCTCGACCCTATTCCGGAGGCGCGGGAGCTTGGCAAGGCAGCCACACGAGACGCCGGGTGGGTTGTCACCCATGTGGGCGAATGGCGCCCCGCTGGTGGCCAGATGACAGTTCTCGAGGCTCAAGAAGCGCTGCACATGCTCCATCTGTGGTTCGGGTTTCTGCGAGGTGCGTGGGCGGGGCCGTTGTTCCCACAAGGGCTTCTCCGCGAAGAAGTCATGTGGCGTGAGTTCGGCGCGTGGGATCTCGACGAAAGCCGCTCGGTCAGTACATGGATGCCGCAAAGAGCACTTCTCGACCTCTCTGATCTCTTTGCTGGCTATGTTCGCCGCTGGACGGACGCAGCGTGGAAGCAGCCACTGATGTACTCGATTCACTGGCTTGTGGAGGCCAATTCGCCAAGCGTCGGTTTGGAGCCCACTATCGTCTTGTCGCAGGTCGCCCTCGAGATGCTGGCGTGGGTACTGCTCGTCGAGACCGAAGAGCTACATAGTCGCAGTGACTTCAGGCGCCTGTCAGCGGCTGGTCGCATGCGGATTCTGCTGCAGCACATCGGCGTGCCCACAGCGCTGCCGGACTACATGGGCAGGCTGCCGAGTCTGGTCCAAGGCGACGCTTTCGATGGACCGGGAGTCATCGCTCGTGTGCGCAATGCGCTCGTTCACGCCAGCGAAGACAACCGAGCTGTCACCGCCGCTCTCGATGGACCGACCTTGTTTGAGTGTTCGCAGCTCTCTTTGCAGTACGTGGACTTGGCGATCCTCGCGGCATGCGGCCACACTGGTTACTACGCGCGGCGTGCATGGAGGGGCTGGAAAGGCGACGATGAGGTGCCTGTGCCGTGGGCGGCAACAGGCTAACAACGGCGTCCAGGCGAGGTTGCGCATTGCCGCTGAAGCGCCAAGCGCTGGACACATTACGGTCGGAGGCGATGTTGTGAAGAGACGACTGGTCGGGTTGGCTCTGCTTCTGGCGGGAATGTTTGCGCTTGCCGCGTGCGGCGGCACCGCGAGCCAGCACACAAGCACTTCCTCTAGTCCGACCTCCGGAGTGTACGGCATCGCGCTCAAGAATCCCGTCACCGCGTCGCCGACCCCCTCACCGCTACCCGGCGGCTTCGGCGAAGCCGAAGGTGTACCCTGCCCGCACGCCGCTATCCTGATTAGGTCCACCGGCGGCCACGACGCCGGCGGCCTCGTTACTCGGGTGCGGGCGGACGCCCAAGGGATCTTCAGGGTATCCCTGCCACCCGGCCGCTACCTCGCATACGGCAGGGGCCTGCGCTACACGGGCAGCAGGTTCACCGTGCGCCCCGGTGTCTTCACGCGCGTCCTTGTCGTGGGGGGGATCGTCCGTCTTCGCGAATTCGACTGAGGTCGTGCAGCCAAGGCCTCGATCCAGCTTTGGAGGAGTGCCCCAGACGCGAATCGAGCAGACCGGGCCGAAGCTATGATGAAGTTCAAGTCGCAGCGAGCCGGCAGCTCATGCGCCAGACGTCGGGCAGGCCGGCGAGGCGATAGAACAGGAACTCTCGCTCCACTCGTACCGCGAGCTCATACTCGTATATCAGCCCTGAAGGAAACGCTTGCTCAGCGACGTTGTCGAGAGTTTGTATGCCCTTCAGGTAGCCGACCCGGTTAACGTGTGGCCTGCAGAGTGGTGAGGGGAAGGAGAGTGCACGTGTCGTCGCCTGTCGCGCCTGATGGCAACCCAGAGAGCCCGAGCACGCTGCACCGTTGGTGGCTGGCGATCCGACCCAAGACGCTGCCCGCAGCAGCTGCGGGCGTGATCGTTGGTACCGCCCTCGCGTGGAGAGACGGCGGCTTCTCCCTGGGACCGGCTCTGGCTGCGCTGGGCGTGGCGCTGCTGCTCCAGATCGCCAGCAACCTTGCGAACGACGTCTACGACGACGAGCGCGGAGCCGATACCGCAGACAGGCTCGGCCCTGTACGCGTCACCCAGTCGGGCCTTTTAACTCGGGATCAGGTCAAACGCGGCATGAAGACCGCGCTGGCTCTTGCGCTGGCGATCGGTATCTACCTGACCTTCGTGCGAGGCGTGCTGGTGCCCGTTATCGGCGCTACGGCGGTCGTTGTTGCGCTGGCCTACACCGCTGGGCCCTACCCGCTCGGCTACCACGGCTTGGGGGAGGTGTGTGTCTTTCTCTTCTTCGGGCTGACTGCCGTGGTGGGAACCTACTGGGTGCAGACCGGAACCACGTCTGTGCTCGCCTGGCTCATGGCGATGGCGATCGGCGCCCTCATCACGGCCATCATCGTGGTGAACAACCTGCGCGACGTCGAACAGGACAGGGCCGCCAACAAGCGGACCATCGCCGTGCGGGTCGGTGCGCGCGCCACCACGTTCGAGTACGGGACGCTCATGACGCTCCCCTACGCACTGCTCACGATCATCGTGGTGCTGCACGCGCTGCCGCTCGCGGCGCTTCTCACATGGCTTTCGTTGCCGCTGGCGCTACAGGAAACACGGCGCGTGTTCACGCAGAGCGGCCGTGCCCTCAACGCTGCGCTCGCCGAGACGGGCCAGACGGCTCTCGTTTACAGTGTGCTCTTCGCTGTTGGCATGGTTCTCGCGCGCGCTTGACCTGCCCCCATTCAGTGGTCCACTTCCTCTGACACTGCGAGCCTCGAGTAGGCGACAAGGAGGCGGGCACAGGCCGGCGGACCCTCCAGCAACGTCCGCCCGTACTGTGCGTAACGACGGTCGCCGCCACTGACCCCAGCCGGGTTCAGGGACTATCATGGGCGGTGGACTAACGAATGCGTCGGGTCAGTGCGCGTGAGCTGGCTTCAACCTGGCGGAGTTGGCAGAGCAGCGAGGAGGGGGGACCTCGATGAGCGAAAGGGCGGAGTTCAGCATTGGCAGCGAAGTCACCTGCAGCGACGGTGTCTGCGGGGATTTGAGGCGTGTGGTCGTCGATCCCGTCGCCCGCGCCCTCACCCATCTCGTCGTCGAACCGCGACATGGGCGCGGCGTGGGTCATCTCGTACCCGTCGATCTCGTGGCCGCGACGACAGAGGGGATTCAGCTGCGCTGCACCAGGTCTGAGTTCGCCGCGCTCCCGGACGCTGAAGAGACACGGTTCCTGCCCGGAGCGCGCGGAGAGTGGGCTTACGGGCAGGAGCACCTGCTCTCCTGGCCCTACTTCGGACTTCACCTGGGAGCCATAGGCGCCATGGGCGGCATGGACCCGAGTGCTGGTCCCGAAGTGATCACCTTCGACCGGGTACCGGCGGGCGAGGTGGAGGTGCGTCGCGGCGAGCACGTACATGCCACGGACGGCACTGTTGGGCGAGTCCGAGGACTGGTCATCGATCCCCGCGACCATCACATGACCCACGTCCTCCTTGACGAGGGCCACCTCTGGGGTCAGAAGCGGGTCGCCATTCCCATCAGCGCCGTGGCCGGCGTCGAAGACGGCGTCCGGCTTAGCCTCACCAAGCACGAGGTGCGCGACCTGCCAGCGGTCGACCTCGATCAACCCTGAAGGGCGCACAAACTCTGGACACTCGCGCCGACCTGCCCTCTTTCAGTGTTCCACTTCCTCTGACAATGCCAGAAGTGGTCCGCCCCCGAGGGAATCAAACGCTCCTTGACCTGCACCCCTAAAATCGGTCCACCCCCAGTGTAGGTTTCGCGACCGATGAAGGAGGCAGATCATGCCACAGAAGCGCTACCGCCCCGAGGAGATCATCGCAAGCCGTGCAAGGCCGACGTCCTGCTGTGTGACGTGACTGGCCTGCTCCTAGCCCGTGGTCCACGTCCTCCGAAAGTGCGAGCGCTGCGTAGGTCAAGAGGAGACAGGCACAGGTCGGAGGAACCGCCAGCAACATCGGCGCCCACTGTGCGAAACGACGGTCGCCGTCACTTGCCTCGGCCAGGGTTGTCGACTGTCATGAAGAGTGGATCGATGAATGGGGTCTGGTCATCGTCCGGTCCGGTGATGAGCCCCGCCTTCAGGTCCTGGGCCTTGGACTCCTCGTCCTTGTGGATGTACGTGGTCCCTCGCAGGAGGGAAGCGATGGCCGCGACGACGCACATGATCGCGCCCACGGCGAGGATGAGCACGAGGCCGTGCTTGAAGGGGCCGCCGATGAGCTGGGGGAAGAACGACCGTCCGGTGAGGTCAGCCGCCTGCGCGGCAGGCAGATGTCCCAGCACCTTCGCCCCGAGCAGGCTCTTCAGCGGGTTGTCGCCGAGGAACGCGGCGAATATGTAGCCGAGGGGCGGCACGTGCGCGAGCTGCGTGGCCTGCGCGCCAGGGATGCCGTGGGCGACCAGGCCCCGGTACATGGCGGAGGGCACCTTGGCGTTGAGCCCGATCACCAGCAGGGTGAAGAAGAGCCCCATCGATAACGGCATGCCGGCGTTGCCGAAGGTCACTCGCATGCCCGAGGCAGCGCCCCGGTCCCGGGCAGGCACCGAGTTCATGATCGACGACGTGTTCGGCGCGGCGAAGAGCCCGCCGGAGATCCCAATGCCGAACATCACCACCGCGAACGACCAATAGGCGAAGTTAGCCGGGAAGAGCATCACGAGCGCGTACATCACCGCGTTCAAGAGCATCCCAGCGGTGGCGAAGGGACGGACCCCGTAACGGTCCGAGAGCTTCCCTGACAGCGGTCCCGCCACCATGAAGCCAATCGAGAACGGGATCATGTAGATCCCCGCCCAAAGCGGCGTGGCGGCGTAGCTGTAGCCGTGCTGCGGGAGCCAGATCCCCTGCAGCCAGATCATCAGCATGAACTGGAAGCCGCCCCGCCCGACCGCCCCGAGGAACTGCGCCAGGTTACCAGCGGCGAACGCCCGGATGCGGAACAGCGACATGCGGAACAGCGGGTCTTTCACCTTTGTCTCTAGGAAGACGAAGATGATGAGCAGCGCCACGCCGCCGAAGAGCATCTCCAGGACGAACGGGTCCGTCCATCCGGTGAGAGAATGCTTATATGGCTTGATGCCGTAGGTGACGCCGGTGAGGATCATGGCGAGACCAGCAGCGAACGCGATATTGCCGAGCCAGTCGATGTGCGCCTTGGTGCGGACCCCGATCTCCTTCAACTTGAGGTAGCTCCACACCGTCCCGAACGCGGCGACCGGGACGTTCGCCAAGAACACCCAGCGCCAGCCCGCCTCGGAGAGCAGCCCGCCGACCAGGACGCCGAGGAACATGCCGACGATCGCGGCTATCTGGTTGGTGCCCAAGGCGAAGCCCAGCTCCTCGGAGGGGAAGGCGTCCGTGATGATCGCGGCCGAGTTCGCAAACAGGAGCGCTCCGCCGACGGCCTGGACCATCCGGAAGATCACCAGCTCCAACGCGCCCGTCGGCCCCGTGCTCCAGACCACCGCGAGCAGGACCGACGCCACGGTGAACCAGGCGAAGCCAAGGTTGTACATCTTCACCCGCCCGAAGATGTCGCCGATACGCCCGGCGGTCACCACCACCGCCGCGGTCACTAGCATGTAGCCCATCATCATCCACAGCAGATAGGGGAAGTTCGCCGGCGCTAGCGGGTCGAGGTGGATACCGCGGAAGATGACGGGTAGGGCGATCAGGAGGCTGCTCGTGTTGAGCGTCGCCAGCAGCACCCCGACCGTCGTGTTCGAGAGGACCACCCACTTGTAGCGGGGGCCCACCACGGGCGCTTGGGCTGGCGCTAACGCCGTCATGCCGTCACTTCCTGTGCTCCCTCCCTTCTTGGAAGATGGCCGGCAGCGCGATCAAGACGCTCGAGGCGTTGATCATGGCCATCAAGAGGCCGAGCGTCGTGCACGAGAACACGATCCACTTGTAGGGAACGCGTCCGTGCGTGCCCGCTCCCCGCTCGGGTACCAGCGCCTCTGAGCTTGGTGATGTCATGTCTTTGGGACCTCCGTCGTTGTGTCACCGGCGGCCGGCGGTTTGCCGGCACTCACCACCCGGGTGAGAGCACCCAGACCGCGTGCCAGCCCGTCAAGATCGTCGTCGTCTACGTCGGCAAGCCACTCTTTCAGACTTTGCCGGCGTCCCTGGCGGAGCTCCCCCAGGAGCTTCGTGCCCCGCGACGTGGGAGCCAAATGGACACGTCTGCGGTCGGCTCGGTCGGTCTTGCGTCCCACGTAGCCGCGGCGCACCAGCTGATCGACCAGCAGGCTGGCCGCCGATTCGCCGATGCCGAGCTTGCGGCCGAGCTCGCAGACTGCGACGCCTGAGCTGCGCTCTACGGCGACCAAGGCCTTGAACTGCGCCATCGTCAGGTCGAGCTGCAACCACGCCGGCACGTTCTGCCGGTGCACGCTGGCGTAGACGGTCCGCAGATCATCGACGATGCTCTCGACGCGCGATTCTCGACTGTCCATCTGACCTTTCGCCTGGTCAGGCCGGCCGGCGGGACAAGGCCGCAGGCCAGGTGCGCTAGGACGCGCAGCGACGAAGTGTACCCCAAAATACTTGTAGAAAACAAATCGAATTGGTGATACAAAGGCAATAGGGTTACGGGCAAGTGACCGGACCCCATTCGTCGGTCCACTTTCTATGTTAGTCCCATAGCCGGCTCCGGTGCCAGGGACGGGGGTGCAACGTCGGTCAGTTTGAAGCCCTGCCAGACGATCGTCTCCGGCGCTGGCGGCCTGCGCCCACAGCCGCTGTGCGGTCGCAGGGCGTTGTAGAGCCGCCGCCAGTCGGCGACCAGGATCTGCGCCTCACGCAGGGTGTAGAAGATCTCGCCGTTCAAGAGCTCGTCTCTGAGCTTGCCGTTGAACGACTCGACGTAGCCGTTCTCCCAAGGTGAGCCGGGTTCGATGAACAGCGTCGTCACCCCGAGGTCAGAGAGCCACTCCCTGATCGCCTTGGCGACGAACTCAGGCCCGTTGTCACTTCGGATGTGCGCGGGGATGCCGTGCTCCAAGAACAGGTCGGCCAGGCACATCAGCACCTCGTGGCTAGTGATCCTTCTCGCGACCACGATCGCCAGGCACTCGCGGGTGTACTCATCGACCACCGTCAGCAGCTTCAGCGCACGGCCGTCGTGGGTGCGCTCGGCAACGAAGTCATATGCCCAGACGTGGTTGGCTCGCTCGGGGCGCAGGCGGATGGTCGAGCCTGTAGGGTACGTCTATTCAGATTCGCCCTCTGTGCAGCCTTGCTGTAGCACTGACGTGCACCCCTGAAATCGGTCCACCTTGGGGTCATGGTCTTCGGACGAAGATCGCCGGTCAGTCCACGCACGCCCTGTAGCGCTATGCGGCCTCTGGTGGCGTCGGCTTGCGTGGGCTCCTCGCGTGGCTGCTCGGGGTCCTTGCCACCACGCACGTCGGCTCAGCGTCGGCGAGACGAAAGAAGTCGCTGCAAATCAGGGCTTTCTGGCGGCCAGACACGTCATCAAGACCTCCAGCAGTCGGCATCCACGAGCTCAAGGAGGTCTTCGAAGCTGAGTGCATCTCGGCGGGGCGCCGCGCACCTGCGCCGGACGAGTGACGCCGGGTCAGCTCAGCAGCGACCGCACGATGTTGATGCCGTCTGCCGCGTTGGTACACCAGCCGTCCGCGCCCGTGTGGTTTGCGGTGTTTTGGTCGATTGCGGCGCCGCCGATGACGACAGGCACGCGCCGATTCCAGTCGGCGGTGAGCTCGCGCATCAGCGCGATCGTCTGTCGCATCGCCTCAAAGCCCGTGGTCAACAGGCACGAGAGCCCAAGAACGTCCGGATGCTCTGCTACGACCGCGTCGGCGATGCGCTCGGGTGCGACATCGACGCCGAGGTCGACCACAGTGAAGCCGTGGGCGTCGAGCAGCGTGATCGCGATGTTCTTGCCGATGTCGTGGATGTCGCCCTTGACGGTCGCAATGACCATCGAGCCGGAGCTCTGAGGGCGCTCGGGGGTGGGGAGCAGGGGAACGAGGATCTCCGCTGCTTCGCGGAAGATCTCGCCAGCCATGATCAGGGCCGAGATGTAGTACGTGCCGCTTTCGTAGAGCTCCCCGACCTGCTCCATGCCCGCGCGACACTCCTCCATGAGGTAAAGGGGATCGTCGCCTGCGTCAAGGCGCCGGCGGATGGCGGCGAGGCTGCCGCGCTCGTCCATGTTCACGATGAGCGCGGCGAGGTTCTTCTTGCCGGACATCGGCGCCATGCCGCTATGCCTCCCCTGCGCCCGGGATGCCGACGGTGGTGGAGAACGTGAGGCGGTCCGCTCTCCCGACGAACCGCCCCCAGCTCTCGGGGCGGTCATCGAAGTCGTAGAAGAGGTGCTCGACGACCCAGGCCAGCGTCCCCGCCTGCTCGCCGAGATAGGCGGCTTCCTTCTCCGTGAACGCCGAGGCGTGCAGCGTGAGGCGGCCGTACTTGAGACCCGAGCCGCCGGCTCCTGAGAAGAGGTCCTGCAGGGCAGTCACGCCGAGCTCGGCCTCGACCAGCGGGCGCATCGGGTCAAAGACGAGGTACTCGCTGTGGTAGAAGACGGGCTCCCCATCGCTGCTTAGGATGCGCTTGATCGCGATGACGCGCGATCCCGCCTCGACGGCGAGCTTGCTGCAGACGTGCAGGGACGGAGAGACGATGCGTGCCTCGAGGATCCTCACGTCGGTGCCGGCGTCGTCGAGGTAGCGACGCAGGTCTCTGAGATCGAATGTGGCAGCGCCAAGCTCAGGTGACTTCACGAAGGTGCCGCGTCCCTGCTCGGTGATCGCGACCTCCTCTTGGACGAGAAGGGTCACGGCTCGCCGGACGGTCATGGGGCTGACGCGGTAGGTCCCGCAGAGCTCGGCCTCGGAAGGCAGGCGGTCCCCGGCACGGTACTCGCCGCTGGCGATGCGCTCACGGAGCAGGCGCGCGAGCTGCGCGTACGGAGGCTCGAAGGACGAGCGGTCGATATGGCTGACGGCGCCCATTGGACGGCATCATAGCACCTGCAACGATACTTCCCTAGACCAGTAGCCCACTATGGTGTAGAGTGCCGCAGTGCAACCCCATGGAAGTCGGAAAGGAGCTTGGCGATGCAGGACAAGATCTCCGAAGGCCTCGCGAGCCTCGAGCGAGAGGCGACGGTCGCGGCCGTCGCTGAGGCTCTTGCGGCCGACACCGAGCCTGCGGCCGTCCTGGCCTCGTGCCAGGAGGGCATGGTCCAGGTCGGCGAGAGGTTCTCCACTGGCGAGTACTTCATCTCGGACCTGATGCTCGCGGCAGACATCTTCAAAGAGGCGTCGGCTCAGCTCGACATCGGCATCACCGGTGGCGCCGCCGCCAAGGGCGGGGCCGTGGTCATCGGTACCGTTCAGGGCGACATCCACAACATCGGCAAGGATATCGTCGTGAGCATGTTGCGGGCCGCTACCTACGACGTCACCGACCTCGGCGTCGACGTCCCTCCGGAGCGTTTCGTGGAGGCGATCAAGGAGACTGGCGCCAAGGTCGTCGGCTACTCGGGGCTCCTCACGATCTCGTTCGATTCGATGAAGCGTGCGATCGCGGCGCTGAACGACGCTGGCCTGCGTGATTCGGTTAAGGTGATGGTGGGCGGTGGCCCGACCGACGCCGCCGTGTGCGAGTATGTCGGCGCCGACGGCTGCGGCCGCGACGCGACCGATGCGATCAAGCTCTGCAAGTCCTGGATGGAGGCGTGACGATGGCCAACGAAGCTCTCTACCAGCAGCGCGCGGAGCGTATCGAGAAGGCGGTTCGCTGTGAACCGGTTGATCTGATCCCCACTCTCTTCATGGGCCAGGCCTTCGCCCCTCGCTGGATGGGCATGACCACAGCACAGTACTGCACCGACCCCGAGGGCGCCTGTGCGGCGACGCTCGGGACCCTAGAGCGCCTCGGCGATGTCGACGGCGTCAACCTCTGGTCGGTGGGCTACCACACCGTCAACCTCAGCACCCAGTGGCTGTCGAAGGTGCTCATGCCCGGCAAGGACCTGCCCGACGACGCCCTGTGGCAGGTCGTCGAGCGGGAGACGATGACCCTGGAAGACTACGACGCCATCGCGGCGGACGGATGGCAGCCGTTCCTCGAGTCGTTCCTGCCCAAGGTCGTGGACATGGAGATGTTCCAGGCTCATATGGGCTGGCTTGTGAACGAGTATCCGCACCAGCTTGAGAAGTTCAAGGCGGCCGGTTACGTGCCCGTCGTCGGCGGGATCTCGACGATCCCCTTCGAAGTGCTCTGCGGTGGCCGCTCCATGAACAGCTTCTTCATGGACCTCTACCGGGATCCTGCCCGGGTGAAAGCCGCCCTCGACGCCATGGTCCCGGCGATGGTCGAGAACGCGATCGCCGCTTGCGCGCTCTCGGGTATCCCCCGTGCATGGCTCGGCGGCTGGAGATCGGCCAGCGCCATGCTTGCCCCCAAGCTCTGGGACGAGTTCGTCTGGCCCTACTACTACGACATCTCCATGGCGCTCATCGAGAAGGGCATCACGCCCGTGCTCCATTGGGACCAGGACTGGACGCGCGATCTTGCGCGCCTCAAGGAGCTGCCCGCCAGGACCTGCATCCTCAACCCGGACGGTATGACTGACATCCGCAAGGCCAAGGAGCTGCTCGACGGCCACATGGCGATCATGGGCGATCTGCC
Organism: Actinomycetota bacterium; assembly: GCA_003132585.1. Classification (GTDB taxonomy): domain Bacteria; phylum Actinomycetota; class Thermoleophilia; order UBA2241; family UBA2241; genus PALSA-647. The sequence goes on along the minus strand of PKYG01000123.1, from coordinate 6,669 downwards.
GGCCGCGATACTCTCTGTCGGCACGCCAGACGACGTTTATGCCTATATCGAAGCCCTCGTGCGGGACGTCGGCCCCACAGGCCTCATCCTGTGCCCCGGCTGCGACGGCCCGATCGACTCCAAGCCCGAGAACTTCGAGGCGTTCGTGGCGGCAAGTCGCGAGTTCGGTCGCGTCAGCTGACTCGCCGCCGCGAGGAGATGACCAACTCGGGAACCAGCGTCGATCCGAGCGTCGAGGACCGGCCGGGCAGGCTCACGCTCATTGCCTGCCCGGCCGTCCTCGGCGAACTCGCCGAGGGCGCTACCGACCACGTCGAGTGCCAAACGCTCGAGGCGCAGCTGCACGTGAGCCCCGACCGCCTCAAGGAGGCGCTGCGCGTCGCCGTTGCTGCAGCCGACAAGCCGGGCGCTACCATCGTGCTCGGCTTCGGTATGTGCTCCAACGCCGTCCTTGGCCTCAAGACCGAGCACGCGACGCTCATCGTTCCGCGCGTGGACGACTGCATCGCGATGATGCTCGGGTCGAATGAGGCGTTTGCGGAGCAGTCTGAGAAGGCTCATGGCACGTACTACGTGGCCAAGGCTTACCTGGAGGAGTGCGACACCATCTTCAGCGAGCACGAGAAGCTCATTGAGAAGCGTGGCCTCGAACGCGCCGAGCAGATGATGCGCACGCTGCTCGCGCACTACACACGCATCGTGTTCATCGATACGGGGCGCCATGACCTGGAGCCATACCGCGCGCGGGTGACCGAGTTCGCTGAGACCTTCGACCTCGTCGTCGAGGACGTGCCCGGCACCACGCGCATCCTCGACGCGCTCGTGGAGGGCGGGAGGGGCGACGACTTCGTCGTCGCCCCTCCCGGCCACGAGCTCACCTTCACTGACTTTCGGCCGGAGCTGTTCGCCGGCGCGGGCGGGTCGTGAAGCTGCTCTGCATCGCCGGCTTCCTCGGCTCCGGCAAGACGACCGTCCTGCTCGAGCTCGCACGCACGATGACGCAGACGGGATTGCAGCTCGCCATCGTCGAGAACGAGATCGGCGATGTCGGCGTCGACGGCGGCTACGTGCGCGAGGCCGGACTGCCGGTACAGGAACTCTTCGGTGGCTGCATTTGCTGCACGCTCCAGACGGGGCTCGTCGAGACTCTGCGGGCCCTTGAGGCGCAGTACGCTCCGGACTGGGTCGTCGTCGAGCCGACCGGGCTGGCGGCGCCGGGCGACCTGATGAAGACCGTGCGCACCTACATGCCGCAGATCGCGCGATCGCGAGTGCTGACGCTCGTGGACGCGGGCCGGTGGGAGATGCTCCAGCAGGTCGTCGAGCCACTCATCACCGCCCAGCTCGAGGCCGCCGACGTCATCGCCGTCAATAAGATCGACCAGGTAGACGAGGCGGTGGTTGCCCGGATCGAGGAGGTGGTGCGGCGCGCGAACGCGACTGCCGCGATACGCCGTGTGTCGGCTGTCTCCGGCAGCGGTCTGGGCGATCTCCAGGGATGCCTTCTGTGATGGTGCCCGGCGAGGACGCCCATCACGACCACGTTGACGATGGCGAGGCCGCCCACAGTGCCGGCCATTCACATGCCGACCTGAACTGCTTCGCACCTGGAACCGAGCCGGTGGTGTTCGCGGCCGTCGCCCGGGTGTCTCCTGCGCCGGCTGCAACGAGCGGCGAGTTGAGGGCCGCCGTCGACTCGTTCGTCCTCGCCCTGGTCGACCAGCTCGTGGCCGCCGGTTGCGTCCTCGTCGGTCACATCAAGGGCGCTCTCGAGTCGGCGGCCGGCGACCGTCTTGCCTTCAGCGTGACATCGGCGACCGAGGCGCCTCGCTGGTCGGGCAAGCTAGGCGAGCCAGTCGCGGAGTTTCGCGTGACGCTGAACGTCATCGTCTTTGCCGTGACCGACGAAGAGGTGCAGGACGCCGTCTTCCGATGCTGGTCAGCGCATGTGAACGCCTCGACCCAATGGCAGCGGTAGACACCCAGGGTGTCCACTTCGCGTCATAGTCGGATACGCGAAGCCGCGCATGGCTGCCGACCGATTGCCGACGGATGAAAGTCAAGTGACCTGGACCACTCGGGCCTCCTGTGCGAACGTTGTCGTGCGGGCGCGGGCGACCGCGAGCTAAAGCACAGACGCCTGGGGCTTGCCCGTCTGCCGCGCTGCTGGGCTCAGTGAGAGCCCGTCCGATGCGCGCCCCACTGCGGCGCCCGCGCGCCCGCGGCCAGCCGCCTGCCAGTCGGCCACGAGACGCTGGTAGGCGCGCTCTGCCGCCAAGGCGAGCTCCCGCTCCTGCTGGCTCTCAAGCGATACGCCCGTTCGATGCCCCTGCTGCCGCGGAGCGCCGGCCGCCAGCTCGATACGCCGCAGCTTGAGGCGTACCTGCCCGGGGCTTGCGAAGGCGTAGTCCTCGCCGCTTGTCAGTAGCCGCCAGGCGATCGTGGCGAGCTTGCGGGCAACCGCGACGATGGCCACCTGGCGGCCGCGCCGCGCCGCCACCCGTTGCCCGAAGGCACGCAGCGGCCCGGGCGTGCGCATGGCCGCGTGGGCCGCCTCGCAGAGCGCCTGGCGTGCGGCCGCAGGACCCTCTTTGGAGATGTGCCCCATGCGCGCCGGGCTGCTGCCCGACTGGCGCACGCGCGGGTCGAGGCCCAGGTAGCCGACCAGCTTGCGGGCGGAGCGGAAACGGCGTACGTCGCCAACCACTGCGACCAAGGTGGCTGCGCTGATCAGGCCGACGCCAGGGATCGTCACCAGGCAGCGGATCTCGGGCGAGTGCATGGCGCAGCGGGCGATGGCCTGCTCGAAGCGCTCGACCTCGCCGTCGAGGAAGGCGATGGTGCGCAGGCAGCTCTCCAGCGTCTCGCGCTCATCGACGGGCAGCTCGAGGTGTTCAAGCCAGCGTCGCCCCGCCGCGCCGAAGAGGTCCGTCGCCGACGGTGCGCCGACGAGGTTGCGGTAGAGGGCCGCGTGGACCTCGTTCTTGAGGCGGGTGCGCGCTCGCACGAGCTGGGCGCGCTGGGCCAGGCGGCGGCGCAGGGTGCGCGTCTCCTCGCCCGGCAGCCAGGTGCCCTCGAGCATGCCGGCCGCGAGCAGCTTGGCCAGCATGCGGGCGTCGCGGCGGTCGGTCTTGGCTTTGGCGTCGCTGATGGCGTGCAGCTCGCGGGCGCTGGCCACCACGACGCGGGCGACGTGTGGCTCGAGAATGCGCGCGATGGCGAGCGCGTTGCCGGTCGCCTCCAGGGCCACTTCGTCGTCGGCTGAGAGGCTAACGCCGAGGAGCTCGAGCTCCTCGGGCTTCGAGGGCACGCGGCCCGCCGAGCGCAGGCGCCCGCCCTCGCTCACCGCCACCTCGCAGAAGTCGCGGTGCACATCGATGCCGATTGCTCGCATCTGCACTCCTTTCGGTAGCTTGTCGCTGGAGAGCAGGCGGGCGAATCGACACCGACGGATTCGTGCTCATGAGCACACCCGGGTGCAGTCGCGGGGGCGGCCACAGACAAGATCGGGCTCGAAGCCCACGGCAATTGCGGCCTGCCCGTCCTGCGTTCTCCCGGAAAGCCCCTGGCCCGGTACGCGAACCCTACACCGAGACCGAGTTCGGAGGCCTTCCGGGTCCATTTTCATGACCGGACGAGACGCTTCGTCACGGCCTGTCACGCCTGAGCACTATGCAGCACCGAGCTCTCGCAGAACCTTGGACCGTGCAGCACCTTTGCACACGAGGCACTACGGCCGGTCACGGCTTCCTCATGTTTCCTAAACCTGGTGTCGCTGGTTCGATTCCAGCCGGGGGCTGAGGGGTGCGTTTATCCCGATTCACGCTGCTGTTCGGTGATACTCGTGAATCAGCCCGCCGAGTCGATCGACGCGGACTGACCTGCACCCCTGAAATCGGTCCAGGTTGAGGTTATGGTTTTCGGACTGAAGATCGCCGACCAGCTCACGCACGCTCTGTTGCACCGTACGGCCTCTGGTGGCGTCAGCTTGTGCCGGCTCCTCGCGTAGCTGCTGGGGTCTTCGCCGCCGCACACGTCGGCTCGGCGTCGGCGAGACGACAGAAGTCGCTGCAAGTCTTGGCTTTCTGACGGCTGGACACGACACCAAGACCTCCAGCAGGATCTTCGGCATCGACCCACCGTCGTCTCGCTGGCTCATGGGCGACGACGTCAACAGGCGGCACCCTTTCCCCGCCCCGACACCCACCTGGGGACCTCAAGTAGCATCGACGCGTATTGTGCGGGATGGTGGTCGCCGTCACTGCCTCGAGCCAAGATCACGAGCTAACAGAGGAAGTGGATCGACGGACGGGGAGCGGGTCAGGACAGCTGGGAGCGTCGGCCCCTGGCGTAGGTGTGGGACTGCGGGCCGCGGCGGAGCCGGTTGACGCCTGCGACGGCGCAGCTGTAGCCTTGCGGGGCATCCCTCAGCTGCTGGGAAGCCGGTGCAAGGCCGGCGCTGCCCCGCAACTGTAGGCGCCGACGAAAGCCGCAGCGATGCCACTGCCCCGAGGGGCGGGAAGGCGCGGCCGGTAGGACGAAGCGCGAGCCAGGACACCACGGCCGGGGGATTACTGCGACAACGCCTCGAGGGAGGGCTGCGGTGGCTAAACCTCACGAACTTCTCATCCTCGTCACCGGCGGCGCGCGCAGCGGCAAGAGCACGTTCGCCGAGCGGCTCGCGGCGCAACTGGCCGAGGAGCGCGAGGCGGCGCGTGGCGAAGCCGCTGCGCGCGGCGGTCGCCTCATCTACCTGGCGACGTCCGAGACCAACGACGAGGAGATGGCGGCGCGGGTCGCGGCGCATCGCGCTGCGCGGCCCGCCACCTGGACGACGGTCGAGTGCCCGCTCGAGGTGCCGGCGGCGGTGCGCGAGCACGCCGGCCCCGCCGCCGGCACGACCCCCGCGACTGTCTTCCTCCTCGACTGCGTGACCTTCTGGGTAAGTAACTTGCTGTTCGCCGGCGGCTCCTTCGGCGGCAGCGAACCGCCGCAAGGATTCAACTACGACGACTCGCTGATTTCGGCCGAGCAGGAACGCGCTGTCACTGAGCGCGCCAGCGCCGCCGTCGACGACCTGCTGGCGGCTCTCGCGGAGACCGGCGCCACCCTGGTCGCGGTCACCAACGAGGTCGGGCTCGGGGTCGTGCCCGAGTACCCGCTTGCCCGCCTCTACCGCGATCAACTTGGCTGGGCCAACCAGCGTCTCGCGCGCGCTGCCGACCGCGTCTACTTCCTCGTCTCGGGTTATCCGCTCGACGTGAAGATGCTGGCGTCGCCCTGGCCAGAGGCTGGAGCACCGGCCGACGTCGCCTCTGACTTGCACCCTCTGTCCCCGTTCCCCGTGAAGGAGTCCGACCAGTGACCGACCTGCTCGCCCGCACCACCGCCACCATCGGCCCGCTCGACGCCGACGCCATGCGCGCCGCCGAGGCCCGCCAGATGCAGCTCACCAAGCCGCCCAAGGCGCTCGGCCGCCTGGAGACGCTGTCGATCCAGCTCGCCGGCATCCAGCGCAAGCCGCTGCCGGTGATCGAGAGCAAGGCGATCGCCGTGATGGTCGCCGATCACGGCGTGACGGCCGAGGGCGTCAGTGCCTTCCCTGCTGAGGTGACACCGGCGATGGTGCTCAACTTCGCTGCCGGCGGGGCTGCGATCAACGTGATCGGCCGCCATGTCGGCGCCCGGGTGATTGTCACCGACGTGGGCGTGAACGCCGACATCAGCGCTGCCGCGGGCGTGCGCCAAAAGAAGGTCCGTATGGGCACCGCCAACATCGCCCAGGGGCCGGCGATGACGCGCGATGAAGCCGTCCGTGCCATCGAGATCGGCATCGAGCTGGTCGAGGAGGAGTTCGCGAACGGCCTCGACATCATCGCCACCGGCGAGATGGGCATCGGCAACACGACGGCTGCGTCGGCGGTGATCGCGGCGCTCACCGGGGAGTCCGCAGCCAAGGTCACGGGGCGCGGCACCGGGATCAGCAAAGAGGCACTGCCGGCCAAGGTCGCGGTGATCGAGCAGGCGCTCGCGGTCAACAAGCCCGACGCCGCCGACCCCATCGACGTGCTCGCCAAGGTCGGCGGCCTCGAGATCGCCGCGATGACCGGCGTCTTCCTCGGCGGCGCCGCGCATCGCNNGCCCAGCCACGTGAGCATCGAGATCGGGCACCAGGTCGTGCTCGACGAGCTCGGCCTGACGCCGCTGTTCGACCTGCAGATGCGGCTCGGCGAGGGCACCGGGGCGGCCCTGTCGATGAGCATCATCGAGGCGGCCGCCCGGATCCTCAGCGAGATGGCGACCTTCGCGAGCGCCGGCGTGGCCGGCGACCCCAGCCAGGCCGACGCCGAGCTGACGCGGTAGCGGCGGGACGGTCTCGGGAGCGACGGTGCCGACGGACGACGAGAGAGGGGCGAGCGGCGCGACGCGCAGCGGCTCCGCCGCTCGGCAGATCACCTTGGCGGTGACGTTCCTCACCGGCGTCCCGCTCCCGCTCGAGGGCGACGTGAGCCCGGCCGACCTGTGGCGCAGCATGGGCTGGTACCCGCTCGTCGGGCTGGCGTTGGGTGCCGCCGCGTGGGGAGTGTACGCCGGGCTGCTGGCGCTGCTGCCCGGTCTGGTGGCGGCGGTGCTCGCGGTGCTGCTGCTCGAGGCCGCCACCGGCGGGCT